>NZ_JBEPDN010000006.1:0-476400 GCF_040300365.1 Streptomyces sp. NPDC000404
GGGCTCTCGCCGGCGTCCGGGGCGAAGGCGGCGATGTAGACCAGCCCGGTGACGTTCGGGAGGTCCCCCATCTCGCTGATCACCGCGCCACCGTAGGAGTGGCCGACGAGGACCACCCGCCCCTTGATCTGTCCGGACCATCTTGCGGGTGCGCTCGGCGTCGTCGGCCAGGGACGTCAGGGGGTTCTCCACGGCGTGCAGCGCCCCCGCGAGATTTTCGTGGGTGAGGTGATGTGCGGAGCGTCTGTCGAGGTCACCGCCGACAGGGTCTTCCTCCCCTTCGGTGACGGACCGCGCAGCTGCGAGGGGGCCGCGCCGGCGATGGCCGAGATGACCCTCGTCACCGTGGAGACCGCCTGCCGCTACCGCTTCCATGAGCCGCCCGGCCCCGACGCCGGCCACCAGGTCACCACGGATCGGGCCCTCACCCCGTCCGGCCTGCGGCTCTGTGCGGTACCTCGCGCCGGCGGCCCGTTCACCGGATGATGTGCGCGGGGTGGGGCGCCGGTGGGTGCCGGGTGGTGCGCGCGGGGCCGTGGATCGGATATGATCATCTTGCAACTTCGCCCCCGGGAACGGCGGGTGGAGCGTGCGTCTGTGGTCCAAGGAAAGACGCCCACCAACCGGTGGGAAATGTAGGTGCAAGGCCTGCCGGGCGCTCTGAAGAAGGTCCCCTCCTCGTGCGAGGAGGGGACCTTTTGTTGTGCGCGTCGGGGGCCGCTCCAGCGCCGAGGTCGGTTCGCACAGTTGGGTCATGGGTTCCAGTTCTCGGCGGCGGGCACGGCTTGGGTTTCTGGCGGATCTGCAGTCAGGCGCGTATACGAGGCCGCCTTCCCTTGAGAAGTGCCGTGATCCCTCACCGTGATTCACATCGCTCCGCCTGACGGTTCAGTGAATACGAAAGACGGGAAAGGGCTTCGGGTAACCTGGGCCCGCTCCTTTCTGTATTTCTTTTCACTCTGCTTCCTGGATCGTTCAGTGTTCAGCCTGTGTGGACGAGTTTCTGGTTCCCGGTCCTGAACGGTATGAGTGCAGAACTCTTAGCAGAGTCGGAAGGCCGGCCGCGTGTCCAGGGCGATTTCGCACCGTGTTCCACGGCGACCTGACTACCGATCGCCGTACTCTGACAGACTGGTTGGCCGTCGACTGTTGCCCACCCCTACTACCGAGGGCATGAGTCGGCCATCTGTTTACGTAAGGCTGAAAAGTTCGCAAAGTTGAACAAGTCTAGACAGGGGGAATATTTGCCATGGCCGATATGAAGTTCTGCTTTTCGCAGGATGAGTCTGCGCAGCAGTTCGTGGCCTTGCAGGGCTGTGAGCCGTGGGGGGCCCTTCAAACGGGAATGGGGAGATTTGCTGCTGAATCTCCCCTGGCCCGTGTTCATCGCTATGGCGGGGGGAGCGACGAAGAGCCGGCTTTTGCTCTCACGGCGGCAGAGCCGAACCAGACTCTGTGCACCGTTATCCCTCAAGCTGATTCCGCTCCATCTCAGACCGTGTACGCGGTACGTGACGGATCTGGGCGCTTCATCGGCCGGATCATCCACGGACGTTCTCCGCTGGGAGTTCGCCAGGAGTGGCGTGTGGAGGACGGAGACAAGCAGTGCAGTGCGGTCGCCCGCAAGGGGAATATCCGAGGCTGGCTCGCATATTGGGTGGCCTCGCCTTTCTGGGGAATACTGGCATTGATCTTCCTGCTCAACGGGGACCTGCATCCGAGTGGTTCCCTGTGGAGTAAGCCTCACCGGGCCCGATGGCGTGTTAGGAGCGGCAGCGGAAAAGGGAAAGTTGGAATCGATTTTCAGAATGGTCGGTATCGTGCAGCTGCCGGGGTGCTGGATGTGAACCTCGTCTATGCCCAGGCCGTGTTGTACGGCGAGTAGAAGAGTGGCGCCGGCGCCAGCAGTCCGGATTTCGCGTAGACATCTGGGGGATATCACCACATTTAAACATTTGGCGATATCTTCATTCTTTGATGGTAATGGGCCCCAGATTCCTCTCGATCCACCCACTCTGTGGCGTCAGAACTTTCGGCCAAATCCCAACTCTGGGTGGCCGAAGGGCCTGCGTTAAGGTGGCGAGATGCGTCGAACTGTTCTCGTTGCGGTGGTCGGCGTATCAAGCCCTTCGGTGCGGAATTAGTTCCCGTTTTAGCGGGGGCGGGTTTGCTGTCGTGCAGCAGTTGAGGAATGGGGGAAACCTGCGTTATGGCAACAGAATTCAAGGTCGATGTTGAGCGTATTCAGGATATGCTCACCAAGCTCTCAGAAGCAGGCGATCGTATGCAGGACGCGCAGCGTCGCCTTGAAAAAGTGGGACCGAAGACACTGGGAACCGATGGTCTCGACGATGCCTGTGATGAGTTTCAGGATCAGTGGGGCGACGGTATCAAGCGGATATCGAAAGCCTCGAAAGAAATTCACGAAAAGCTCAAGGTGACGCTGGACGCCTATAAGGCGGGCGAAGAAGCGAATGCCAAGATGATGGGAAAGAAGTAACCGCAGTTATAGCCCGATGAGGGATCGGTCGGCGGTAGCTATTTAGATCAACCAAGGGGGAGACGCATGTCCTGGCGCAGTATTTTTATCGAGGATGACTCGGCATGGCCTGGCGTCGGATTCAATCCGGCCAAGGGAGACCTAGGGCAGATCCAGGCGCTCGCTTCGGACGTGAAGTCCGTGGGAGACGAGCTGGACGAGCTGGACCATATGCTCAAGTCGATCGGTAAGAATAATGGTGCGTGGGAAGGCGAAGCCGCTCAGAACTTCGCGAAGAAACTCGGAGAGCTACCTAAGTTTCTCCGCCAGGGCACCGAGTCCATGCACGACTGCGCGAAGGCTCTGCGAGGCTGGCACACGCACCTACAAGGATTCCAGGAAAAGGCTGGGAAAATCGAGTCGGAGGCGGCTTCAGCGCGAAAGGAGATGAAGTCACATGAAGACCGCTACAACGGCCTGGCCGATCAGTATAATTCACTCAATCTGGCGTCGATAGATGCCAATGATCCAGGCTATAAGCGTCTCCTTACGAATCTGGGGGAGGCTAAGGACGCGGCCGACAGTTCGAAGGAAAAACTGGAAGATCTCATACGCGAGGCCGAGCGAATCTATGCTCAATGGAAAGACCGCGCCGGCGAGGCCGAACGCGCGATCCTCAAAGCCTCGGAGAACCACCCGCCGGATCTTCACTGGTGGAATAAAGCCATCGATGGCCTGAAGTCCGGATTCCGGGCATTCACGGACTGGCTTGTCGACCACGCCGATCTCCTGTCGACCATCTCTTCGGGCTTGGCTGCAGCTGCGCTCGCCTGTGAATTCGTCCCGGTGGTGGGGACAGTGGCAGGCGGTGTGCTTGCAGGCGCGTCCGCTGTCTGTGCCGCCGGAGCCATGGCCGGTCACTGGATCGGTAATGCCCGCGGAAACGGAACATCGGGCTGGAAGATCGGACTCGACGCGCTCGGGGTAATCCCCGGAGTGGGTGGCATCGCAAAGTCGGCCATTGGCGGCGCGAAAATTGCCACACGCGCCGCGAACATAGCCGAGCTTGGTAGTTTGGGGAAAATTGCGGCAGGGGCCCAAGGGCTGGGCAGGGGGTATAAGCTCGGCGAAAAGGTCTACGAGGGGGTGCGGTCTCCCCTCAGTCAGAAGGGCATAAATCTGCTTCTGAAAGGGAAGTTCCCGGGCGGAGAAGTGCCTAGCGCCGTGGAGGCGGGAATTCAGTTGCCTATCAAGGCTGGTTCATTTGTTCACGGCGCCGCGAAGCAGTTCTCCGGTGGGGATGAAGAGTAGAGGCCTGCGCATTGCAGAGGCAGTAGGCACGATGAGCTTGGCTACGGTTGCGCGAACCAGAGGAGTGTTGCTGGGCGAATGTACTGTGCCGCGCACCCTTGCCGTATGCACAGTGGAAGGATGACGATATGCCCAATGGTCCGGGTGACAGCATGAGTGCGGCGGCGACGCCTCAGCAGCAAAAGGCAAGCAAGCTTCATATCGGCTGGATAATGCCGCCATTCGTCCGTGAACTCCCTGTGGACGCAACGGATGATGAAGCAGCCGCCACACAATTGTATGAGTTGGTCACGGGACTGATGCCGAACCATCCGCCGGAACTGCAGTACCGTTTCGCGCTCGGTCTCTCGGCGCAATTGGAGCTGATGGTGGAGGCCAATGTGATATATGCCGGCCTCTGTCCGCTTGAATTCGAGGGGGATCCGGGCCTGTCGACCATTGTTGTCAGCCAGGTGGAGCACGATGGCGAGAACGAAGCTGCGGTTCTGCAGGCGACGCGCGAGACTCTCGAACGAAAGTATCCGGATGATGAGTGGGACTCCGTGGAGTTGAACTGCGGACCTGCTCTCCTTCGGTCAGGAATTTCCTCATTCGTCATCAGCGCGGAGTGGTCGGCGTCCGGTCGTGAAATTCCAGTCACCCAGTCGCAGATGCAGGCCTATATCCCGCTGCCTGACACCAGCGAGATGCTGATATTTGAAATCACCTCGCAAGCGGGTGAACATTGGGGGCTTCACGCTGAACTCTTTCGCGAAATCCTGAATACGGTCGACTGGGGAACAGGTCAGGAGATCGCGGACTACCGCGCCATGCGGAGCTCTCCGGTATCGGCTTCCGCTGAACCGGATGAGGCTGTTCAGAAGGCTCTCTATTGGCACTCCAGCAGACTGCTTGATGCCGCGGCCGTGCGAGGGCGTGTGGGCGGTGCGAGCCCGGTGGCCACGACTACCTGTACGGACTGTTGGGCAAAGGGCCTGCGCACACCGTGTTCCGCTAAGCACCTCTGGAGCATTGACTTCGTGCCTGTCGTAGAGCTTTCTGGTGCGATTTCACGGGTAGTCGAGAAGTTCTCCGTCAATGGCTGGGAGGCGGAGGCAGGAGAGGCTGAGGAAACCATGCGTGCGTGGGAAGTTGATGCCTCTGGAAAACGTGTGGGGCACTCTTTCAGGATTTCCGTTGATATGGGCACTGGTCGGATTGAGGCGGAGGTTACTTCCCCCTGCAGTCGTTCCCTTCATTCCGCCCCAACGGACTCTGCTTTCGGGTGAGTTGAGTGCCGTTCAAGGTCACTTCATCTGTGGCTTGGTGGCCCTGCTGGTTCCTTCTGACGGAATTCATCCCCTGGAAGCGGTCGATCCCGGCCGGCCCATGAACCCCCGTTCGGCGAGTCGTGGCAGGCCGTGGCGTTCGGCGGTGTCCTCGTCGAAGTCGTCGAGGAAATCGTGCAGGGCCTCTGCCAGTTGGGGCAGGGAGTCGACGGCGAAGAGGACCTGTTGGTAGCCGGCCACCTGGTACGGGAGGCGGACGAGGTCGGGGAGGTGGAAGGGGCGGATGTCGGTTCGGGGGAAGTGGGACAGTTCGCCGTAGGAGGAGAGGAGGGCGGCGCCGTAGGCCTTGGGGCGGCCGTTCTCCCGGGCGAGGCCGTATTCGAGGGTGAACCAGTAGACGCGGCTGATCAGGTCCAGGGCGTCGGCCGACCGTACGCGGGCGGCGGCGCGGCCGACGGTGCGGTAGAGGTCGGCGAACCAGGGGTCGGAGAGGTGGATGCCGTGGCCGAAGACGTCGTGGAGGATGTCGGGTTCCGGGGTGTAGAGCGGCATCGCGGGGTGGCGGACGTACTGGACGGCGTGGAAGTAGCCGTCCGCCATGGAGCCCAGGAACCGCTTGTTCGGGACGATGCCGCCGGCGAGCGTGAAGCGGAATCCGGTCAGCGGTTCCAGGCGGTCGGAGACCTCTTCGTGGTGCGGGATGCGGTCGGCGGGGATCGGGGCCGTTTCGCGGGCGCGTAGCACCGCCTGGCACACGCGTCCCTGCTGTGCCTCGGTGAGGGCGGCGTGCACGGTGCGCCAGGCCGCGTGTTCGGCGTTGTCGTAGGAGACCGGGGGCGAGGGGGCGCCGACGCGGTGGCCCTTGGCCGCGGCCACGATCGCGTTCCGGCGGGTGACGTAGGCGCGATCGGCGAACGAGGGATGCTCCTCGGCCCGCCCGAGACGCGAGCCGTCGGGATCCAGCGGGGTCTGGTTCAGCCAGTCGATCACAGGGGCATCCTGCCCGGCCGGTGGGGCCGGGCAAAGGACTCGGTGGGGTGTGCCGGGGAGAGCCGAGAGCTGGACGTGCCGGCCCCGGGGCCGCGACCCGGTCCAGCGGTGGCCGGATCGCTCCCTTGCCGGTGGGCGGTGTGCCTGGCACACAGGTCGGAGGCGGGCGACAGGGGAGGGGGCTCCGCATGTCTGGGGTGGGTGGCGGCCAGGGGACGCCGTCGGAGTGGGCGGTGGAGAGGTTCGGACGGTATGCGGCTCGGCTCACCGCTGCGATTCCGGAGAAGTTGGCCATGGCCCATGTGACGGCTCATGCGGCGCACTGCGCGGCACGGCTGAAGAAGCGCAGCCCCTACGGGGTAACCCTGGCCGAGGCCGTGCGTGAAAATCTCGCGGATGCGTCCCGGGAGCTGGGCGAGGCCGTGCGTGATGTACGGGGATACGAGTACGCCGTGGTCCATGAGTGCGCGCTCTTCCCCTTCAAGTACGCCGACCAGCCTCGGCCGCTCGCCCGTGCCCGGCTGGGTACCGGTGCCTCCCCGGCGCGCCGCCGCCTGCTCCTGGGGCACGGACCACAGCCGGACGACGGGCTGTTCCCTCTTGGCGACGACCTGAGGACCGAGAGGTACGAGGAACTGCACGAGACCTTTGAGGCGTTGGGCGCCACCGCCAAGCTGGTGTGCCTGTTCTTCACGGCGAATGCGGAGGACGGCATCCACGCCATCCACTGGGGTGACGCCCGTCTTGAACCTGACCGCACCTTTACCTGGCTCCACAGCGAGCAGCTGCCGGTCGTGCCGCCGTTCCCTGAGTGAGCCTTGACCTGGGCCGTTGTCGTGCGCCCGGTCGATTGTCAGTGCCCCGTGTCACTCTGGGTGCATGACGTTGGACGAGCTCGTGCGGCTGCGGCGGGTGCGGGATCTGGTGGACCGGGAGTATGCCGAGCCGCTGGACGTGCCGGCGCTCGCGCGCAGGGCGTTGAGGTCCGCGGGGCATTTCTCGCGGAGTTTCCGGGCGGCCTTCGGGGAGACGCCGTACGCGTACGTCATGACGCGGCGGATCGAGCGGGCGAAGGCGTTGCTGCGGCGGGGGGACATGTCGGTGACGGAGGTCTGTTTCGCAGTCGGGTGCACGTCGCTCGGGTCGTTCAGCTCGCGCTTCACGGAGCTGGTGGGGGAGAGCCCGAGCGCGTACCGAGCCCGGAGCCATGAGGCGGGGTCCGCGGTGCCGCCGTGCATGGCGAAGATATTCACGCGGCCGGTGCGGAGGCGGGAGGCCGCGGGGGCGTGAGCCGGGGCGGGAGCCGGGGCGTGAGCCGTGCGGACCTGCGGATCCATGAGCCGGTCGGCCCGCGGGGGCCCGTGAGTCCTGGACCTGCGGGTCCATGAGCCGGTCGGCCTGCGAGGCAGGGAACCCGTCACGAATGGAGAAGCGGATCGGGCCGGTGGACCGTAGCGTCGGGCGCATGGACATCACGCTTTCGCAGTGCTTCATCGCCGTCGACGATCACGATCGGGCGCTCGCGTTCTACCGGGACGTTCTGGGGCTGGAGGTGCGGAACGACGTCGGGTTCGAGGGGATGCGGTGGGTGACGGTCGGGTCGCCTTCGCAGCCGGGGGTGAACATCGTCCTCGAACCGCCGCTCGCCGATCCGAACGCCTCGCCCGCCGACCGGCAGGCCATGGCGGAGCTGCTGGCCAAGGGGCTGCTGCGCGGCGTCATCTTCGCGACCGACGACTGCGACGCCACCTTCGAGCGGATCCGCGCCGCGGGCGGCGAGGTGCTCCAGGAGCCGGTCGATCAGCCGTACGGGGTCCGGGACTGCGCCTTCCGGGACCCGGCGGGGAACATGCTGCGCTTCACCCAGGCGCGGTCGTAGCGAGGGGCGAGGTGATGTGCAGCGCTGTGCAGGGAGATGCGCGGAAGGACGGAGGAGCGGTGTGGGTGGGGACGTGGGAGAGCGGGATATGAGCAGGAGTACGGATTCCGGTACGGGTACGGGTACGGGTACGGGTTCGAGGTCGGGCATTCCTGCCGGTGCAGCGCAGGTGCTGCACCTTGCGGACAGTCACGAGATGATCCGGGTGCACGGGGCGCGCGTGAACAATCTCCGGGGCGTCGACATCGAGATCCCCAAGCGGCGGCTCACGGTGTTCACCGGGGTGTCCGGGTCGGGCAAGAGCTCGCTGGTCTTCGACACGATCGCGGCGGAGTCGCAGCGGCTGATCAACGAGACGTACAGCGCGTTCCTGCAGGGCTTCATGCCGAGTCCGGCGCGGCCCGAGGTCGATGTGCTGGACGGGCTGACCACCGTGATCAGCGTCGATCAGCAGCGGATGGGCGCCGATCCGCGGTCCACGGTCGGCACCGTCACCGATGCCAACGCCATGCTGCGGATCCTCTTCAGCCGGCTGGGCACGCCGTACGTCGGGCCGCCCGGGGCGTTCGCGTTCAATGTGCCGTCGGTGTCGGCGGCGGGCGCGATCACCGTGGGCAACGGCAAGAAGGAGAAGGTCACCTTCAACAAGGTGGGCGGGATGTGCCCGGGGTGCGAGGGGCGCGGCACGGTCTCCGACCTCGATCCGGCGCAGCTCTACGACGACACAAAGTCGATCAACGAGGGTGCGTTCACCATCCCCGGTTACACCGGCGGCGGCTGGAATTCGCGCCTCTACGCGGAGTCCGGTTTCTTCGACCCGGACAAGCCGATCAAGAAGTTCACCCGGCAGGAACTCCACGATCTGCTGCACCACGAGCCGGTGCGGATGAAGATCGCCGGGATCAACATGACCTACGAGGGGCTGATCCCGCGCATCCGGAAGTCGATGCTCGCCAAGGACAAGGAGGCGATGCAGTCGCATGTGAGGGCGTTCGTGGAGCGGGCGGTCACCTTCACACCGTGCCCCGAGTGCGACGGGACGCGGCTCGCCGCGCACGCCCGGGAGGCGAGGATCGGCGAGCTGTCGATCGCGGACGCCTGCCGGATGGAGATCCGGGATCTGGCGGAGTGGGTCCGCACCCTCCAGCAGCCCTCCGTGAAACCGCTGCTCACCGCGCTCGGGCAGAGCCTCGACTCCTTCGTGGAGATCGGGCTCGGGTACCTCTCCCTGGACCGGCCCGCGGGCACGCTGTCGGGCGGTGAGGCGCAGCGCGTCAAGATGATCCGCCACCTCGGGTCGTCGCTCACCGATGTCACCTATGTCTTCGACGAGCCGACCGCGGGGCTGCACCCGCACGACATCCGGCGGATGAACGAGCTGCTGCTGCGGCTGCGCGACAAGGGCAACACCGTGCTGGTCGTCGAGCACAAGCCGGAGGTCATCGAGATCGCCGACCACGTCGTCGACCTGGGGCCCGGTGCGGGTACGGGCGGCGGCACGGTCTGCTTCGAGGGGGACGTCGACGGGCTGCGCGGCAGCGACACCGTCACCGGGCGCCATCTCGGCGACCGCACGCGGATCAAGGCGGCGGTGCGGGAGCCGGACGGCGCGCTGGAGATCCGCGGGGCGGGCGCCAACAACCTCCAGGACGTGGACGTCGACCTTCCGCTCGGGGTGCTCACGGTGATCACCGGCGTCGCGGGTTCCGGCAAGAGTTCGCTGGTGCACGGGTCGATCCCGGAGGAGCGGGGCGTCGTCTCCGTCGACCAGAGCCCGATCCGCGGGTCGCGGCGGAGCAATCCGGCGACGTACACGGGGCTGCTCGACCCGATCCGTAAGGCGTTCGCCAAGGCCAACGGGGTCAAGCCGGCGCTGTTCAGCGCCAACTCCGAGGGCGCCTGCCCGACGTGCAACGGCGCCGGGGTGATCTACACCGATCTGGCGATGATGGCCGGGGTCGCCAGCACCTGCGAGGACTGCGAGGGCCGGCGCTTCGACGCCGCGGTCCTGGAGTACCGGCTCGGCGGGCGGGACATCGCCGAGGTGCTGGCGATGCCGGTCGCCGAGGCGCTGGAGTTCTTCGCCGCGGGAGAGGCGCGGACACCGGCCGCCCACAAGATCCTTGAGCGGCTGGCCGACGTCGGTCTCGGCTATCTCACCCTCGGTCAGCCGCTCACCACGCTCTCCGGCGGCGAACGCCAGCGCCTGAAGCTGGCCACGCACATGGCCGACAAGGGCGGCGTCTACGTCCTGGACGAGCCGACGACCGGGCTGCATCTGGCGGATGTCGAGCAACTCCTCGCTCTGCTCGACCGGTTGGTCGACTCCGGCAAGTCGGTGATCGTCATCGAGCACCACCAGGCGGTCATGGCGCATGCGGACTGGATCGTCGATCTGGGGCCCGGCGCCGGTCACGACGGCGGCCGGGTCGTCTTCGAGGGGACGCCCGCGGCGCTCGCCGCCGCGCGCTCCACGGTGACCGGCGAGCATCTGGCGGCGTACGTGGGTCAGTGACGGACGGGCGTCGGCGCGGGGCCGCGAGGTGGCGTCGGCGTCCGCGACGTCGCAGGTCAGGAGGGGAGGAGCCGGTTTCTCTGCCCGTGGCGAATCTGCCGCGGGCAGAGAAACCGCATCGGCGGGCGGTGCGGGGCCAAGAGTGGAGTGGACGGCGTTCCTGCCTCGACGAGGCGACCAGAGGAGACCAGATGACTCCACCCACCACCCTTCCGCCCCGCGCGGAGGACGGCGACACCCCGCCCAGCCACTTCGACGACCATCTCGCGACCCAGCTGCTCGCCCAGCGGATCGTCCTTCTCGGCACCCAGGTCGACGACGTGTCGGCCAACCGGGTGTGCGCCCAGCTCCTGCTGCTGTCGGCGGACGACCCGCACACCGACATCTGCCTGTACATCAACAGCCCGGGCGGCTCGGTCTCCGCGGGGCTCGCGATCCACGACACCATGAGCCTCGTCCCGAACGACGTCTCGACGCTGGCGATGGGGTTCGCGGCCAGCATGGGGCAGTTCCTGCTCAGCGTGGGGGCGCCCGGCAAGCGGTTCGCGCTGCCGAACGCGCGGATCATGATGCACCAGCCCTCGGCGGGCATCGGCGGCACCGCCGCGGACATCGCGATCCAGGCGGAGAACCTCCAGTTCACCAAGGACACCATCGCGCGGATCACCGCCGAGCACACCGGGCAGAGCGAGGAGACCATCCTCCGGGACGGCGACCGGGACCGCTGGTTCACCGCCGAGCAGGCCAGGGAGTACGGGATGGTGGACCGGGTGGTGGAGTCGCTCGCCGACATCCGCCCGATCACGTCGCGCCGACGGATGGGGTTGTGACATGGGGTCGTACACGGTTCCCTACGTCGTCGAGCGGACCACGCAGGGCGAGCGGTCCTACGACGTCTTCAGCCGGCTGCTGAACGAGCGGATCGTCTTCCTCGGCACCGAGATCGACGACGGCGTCGCCAATGTGGTCATCGCGCAGCTCCTGCACCTGGAGTCGGCGAGCCCGGAGAGCGAGATCTCGCTGTACATCAACTCGCCCGGCGGCTCGTTCACCTCGCTGATGGCGATCTACGACACGATGACGTACGTCCGGGCGCCGATCTCCACGTGCTGCGTCGGCCAGGCGGCGTCGACGGCCGCGGTGCTGCTGGCCGGGGGCGATCCCGGGCGGCGGTTCGTGCTCCGGCACGCGCGGGTGCTGCTCGGCCAGCCGGCCAGCGGCGGGCAGCAGGGCACGGTCTCCGATCTCAGCCTCGCGGCGAAGGAGATGGCCCGTATCCGCGCGCAGGCGGAGGAGGTGCTGTCCCGGCACACGCACCACGACGTGGCGACGCTCCGCGCGGACATGGACCGGGACAAGGTGCTCACCGCCGAGGAGGCCGTCGCCTACGGGCTCGCCGACGAGGTGCTGAGCAACCGGCCGGCGTTCGCCTGAGCCCGCACGGACGGGGCCGAAGGCCGACGGACCGGCCGGTGCGGGGGGCCGGCCGGCCCGTCGGTGGCGCGCGCCCCGCCGGGCCGGCCGCCGGTCCGTCAGGCGGCGAGGTAGAGGACTTCTCCGTCAGGCGGCGAGGTCGAGGACCTCGTGCCGCGCCGTGGACGAGGGGCGGCCCCGGCCCGTCCGGCTGCGGACGTGCCGGGTCAGCTCGTCGCGGGTGAGCGAGAGCAGGTCGGCGAGGTCGAGTCCGAGGGCCCGGGCGGCGGCCGCGAGCACCTCGGACGAGGCCTCCTTGCGGCCGCGTTCCAGCTCCGACAGGTAGGGCATCGAGATCCGGGCCGCCTCCGCGACCTCCTTCAACGTGCGCTGCTGGGCCAGCCGTTCGCGCCGCAGCGCATGGCCGACCAGATCCCGCCACAGGGGCTCCCGCGGCGCCGGGGCCGGTGGGGTCGCCGCCGGGCGCCGCGGGCCGGCGGGCGCCTCGCCGGCGGCGGGCGGCGAGGTCTGCGGGCGCAGGGGGATGACGTGGGCTTCGTTCCGCGCATGAGTGCTCACCCCTTCAGCCTAGGGATCCCGGGCGCCGGGGGAAGGGAGCGGAGTTCTGCCCTGGGTGAAGCGGCGCGGTGGCCGGCGGGCGGGGTTCGCGGGGACGGCCCGGGGGAGCACGGCCCGGGGGAGCGCGCCCCGGGACCGCTCACTCGCGGCCGGCGAAGGGGTGCGATTTTGGCCCCGGACCCCGCCTTGCGCCCCGCCGTATTCGCGCCACCGCCCCTGACCTGGCTATTCCCGGTCAGGGGTCTTTTTCTGCACAGATTTTGACGGCCCATCGGCCATATCTGCCGCATTCCGTCCGCTTTTCGAAGCGTTCCGCGGGGCGCCCAAGAGCCATTTGTCATCGGCGTTTTAACGCTGCATTACACGACCGCGACGTCGGTTGACCGGGTTTGCCGGACCGTGTGCGATGGCCGAGAAGCGATTCCCGGGCGGCGGCTCCCAGGCCGCCTTTCCCGCGAACCCGGAAGGACACGATGACCGTCATAAGACGCACCCGCGCACGTGAACTCGTGCACGAGGACATTCTGGCGCTCGCCGAGGGGGACGCCCTCGCCGTGCACGTACCGCACTTCATCCCCGACGAGGTGGTGAAAGCCGTACGCGAGGAGGTGCTGCACCATCCGGACAAGGGCGGGCTGAGTCAGGACACCGCCTTCCAGCGGATCGGATTCGCGTACTCCGAGATCAGTGACGAGGAATCCCGGGACCGATATCACCGTGAGGCGCGGGACAACATCCAGCGGATGCGGGACCTGTTCGCGCCGTACGCCTTACCGAGCGACACCTTCCGCGCGCTCGTCGAGGAGGTCTGGGACGCCGGGGCGCAGCTGCTGACGGTGGCGGGCCGTAAGGCGTTCATCGGCATCTGCCGTTTCCAGGACAAGGGCGTGGACCTCAATCCGCACACCGACGCCCTGGAGCGCAATCTCCCCGAAAGCGCCGCCCACGATCTCGTCGCGCAACTCTCCGCCAATATCTATCTGAACATCCCGCAGACCGGCGGCGAACTCGAACTGTGGGGCACCGAGCCCGGCGAGGACGCCTACAACGAGCTGAAGGGCGAGCGCGTCTGGGGTCTGGAGCGCGACCGGCTCGGCCCTCCGCAGCAGGTCATCCGGCCCGAGCCCGGCGATCTGCTGCTGCTCAACCCACGCCGGATCCATGCGGTGCGCCCCTCCGGCGACGAGCCCCGCGTCACCCTCGGCCATTTCCTCGGCTATCACGGCGCCGACCGACCGCTCACCCTGTGGAGCTGAGCCGGCCATGACCACCACCTACGTTGTCGACGGCCGGACGAAGGCGAATTTCGGGGAGGCGGCGAAGAAACTCACCCTCGCCGGGACCCGGGCCGTGCTGCTGGTGAGCGTCGGCCAGCGCTACCACGAGGGCGACAAACTCCGCGCCACCGTGGAACTCGTCAACCGCAGCGCGTTCGGCGAGGTGACCATCGCCGTCGCCGACACCCTTCAGCGCTCCAATTTCCACGGCGTCGCCCCGCAGGAGGCGTATGCCCGCGCGCTGCGCGCCGGCGACGAGTGGCTGGAGCGCAACGAGAAGATCCTCGGCCAACTCGCCGTGCCCACGAATGTGTTGCGCTGGGACGAGGCGCTCAAGGACCCGGATTACGCGGGATTCAGGCGCCGTATCGAGGAGGCGTACGCGAACGAGCCGGAATACCGGCAGGCGGTGGACGCCACGATCGGGAAATTCATCGAGCGTTTCACCGCCCGTGACCCGGACGTCGACACCGAAGAAGCCTTCCGCGGCTGCCTCGCCTATCTCATAGAGGAGTGCCCGATCATCATGCCGATGTGGGCACACCAGGGATACGACTACGTCATCTATCCGCAGCCCATGACCGCCGCCATGGCCGAAACCCAGGCCCGTTTCGTCACCGGGGAATTTCCCGGAAAGGGCGGCTGGCTGTCGCTCCGGTACAAGAAGCGGGCGGCGACCATCCCCCAGCAGGTCCGGCGGACCGTTCCGCCCGCACCGTCCTTTGGACCAGAGGAAACCGCACCGTGACGTCATCGACCACCGCCGCCCCCGCCACCGCGCCGTCCGCTCCGGACCGCCGGTGGTGGGCGTTCGTGGGTGTGAGCCTGATCAGCTTCCTCGGCTGTATCGACCTCACCATCGTCAACACGGCCGCCCCGCAGATCCAGGCGGATCTCGGGGCGTCCGTCACCGACCTCCAGCTCATCGTCAACATGTTCCTCGTCGCGCTGTCGATGTTCATGGTGACGATGGGCCGCCTCGCCGACTCCTACGGGCGCCGCCGCGTCCTCTACACCGGCACCGTCGTCTTCGGACTCGCCTCCCTGGGCGCCGGGTTCGCGGAGACCACCGGCTGGCTGATCGCCTTCCGCTTCCTCCAGGGCGCCGCCGGCGCGATCCTCTACACCTCCACCGGCGCGATCGTGCAGCACGCCTTCCCGCCGGAGCAGCGCGGCCGGGCGATCGGCGCGCTCTACGGCGTCAACGGCGTCGGGCTGGCGATCGGCCCGCTGCTCGGCGGCGTCGTGGTCTCCGCCGCGGGCTGGCACTGGGTGTTCTGGCTGAACGTCCCGCTGGTCGTGCTGGCGCTGGCGCTCTGCTCGTTCAGCGTCCGCGAGTCCCGCAACGAGGAGTCGGCCACCGGCGTGGACTGGCCCGGACTCGTCCTGCTCAGCCTCGGGATCCCCGCCGTGGTGCTGGCGTTCACGCTCGGCGGGACGTGGGGCTGGTCGAGCGGGCGGACGCTGGGGCTGCTGGCCTTCGCGGTCCTCGCGCTCGTGGCGTTCGGCGTGGTCGAGCGGCGGGCGGCGGACCCGATCGTCAGCTTCGGGCTCTTCCGCCGCCGCGCGTTCCTCGCCGCCATCGTCGCGGACTTCGCGCTGGCCTGTTTCTACGCGACGGTGCTGTTCCTGCTGCCGCTGTATCTGGCCGAGGTCCGCGGATACGGCGGGTACGCGACCGGCGCGATGCTGCTGCCGTGCACCGCGGTGATGGCGGCGCTGTCGCCGTTCGTGGGGCGGCTCACCGACCGTTTCGGGCCGCGCCGGCTGCTGCTGACCGGCTTCGCGCTGTTCACCGTCTCGGCGCTGCTGTTCACCCGGCTCACCGCCGACGCGCCGCTCGCCGTGATCGTGGCGGGGCTGGTGGCGATGGGCCTGGCCTGGGCCTGTGTGCTGGGCCCGGCCACCGTCTCGGCGCTGTCGTCGGTGCCGGAGCGGCAGGCGGGCCTGGCGATGGGCTCGTCCTGGACGTTCCACAACCTCGGCGGCGCGATCGGTCTGGCCGTCGGCATCGTCCTCTACCGGGTGCAGGCGGACGCGTATCTGACGTCGGCGCTCGCGGAGAAGGGCGGTGCCTGGACGCGGGACGCCGCCGCCGACCCGGAGCGGGCGACGGCGCTGCTGAGCGAGCACACCTCGCTCGGGTCCGCGGAGGCCGCCGACCTCTTCCGGCGGATGTTCGCGCACGGCACCCAGGCGGCGATGTGGCTGGTGGCCGCTACCTCGGTGGCGGCGCTGCTGGCCCTCGGCTGGATCTCGCTCGCCGAGCGGCGGCGGGGCGGCGCGGACGCGGCGGACGGCGCGGTGGTCTGAGGCCGGGGGACCGTACCGGCGTGAAGATGCCGCTGCCCCCGGAATGTCCGGTGGGCAGCGGCATCGGCACAGGCGGGCGGTCAGACCGTGAAGTAGTTGTTCCACGCGTCGACGAGGGTCTGGCGGACGGAGGCCGGCATGTTCGGGGTGTTGAAGGTGCCGGTGACGCCGTAGTAGTAATACTGATTGTCGTTTGTCGCCATGTGATCCTGGCCGGGAACATCGACGTGCCGGCTGAAATGAATGTTGGCGAATTGCGCGAAAACGGTGCACACGTAGTACACCCAGTTTCCGGTGTTGTTCTCCCTGGAGTTACTGATCGTCCAGTCCGACATGGACACGGTGGCACTTCCTTTCCGGTGTGGTGCGCGGCGGTCGGGGCGCCGGCGGCGCGGTGCGGGGACCGGCCGCCGGCACCCGGTGGGTCACTTCGCGGAAAGGCTGATGTCGCCGGTCATGCTGACGGTCATGCCGTAGTCCTGCGGACTGCTGTGGACCTCGGCGAGGACGAACTCCCCGCTACCGTCGTTCCACTGGCCTTTGACCTTCCAGTCCTCGTCCCACACGATGCAGTTCCCGCGTCCCGTCTGGACGTTGAGCGGGTTGTCCTTGTGCTGCGAGATCCAGGCGTACACCCCGCCGTCGTACGTCCTGGGCCCCACGGACCTGCTGTCCCCGGGGTGCTCCTTGTTGACGAAGGAGACCTGGGAGTTCGACTGGTTGTCGCAGCCCCTGATACCGGTGGTCATGAAAACCCCCCTGATGCGGTTCGTGGCGACCAGGAAACTACCGGCGTGCCGGGTGCGGAACGGGCCGGGAATCCTTTGGCCGAGAGTGCCGATATGGCGGTCCGCCGGCCCTTGCGGAGATTCCCGCGGTACTGCGGCGCGGGGCCGTAAAGGGTGCTTTTCGTGGAATAGCGGCCGGGGAATTCGTCCGGGTGTCCAGCGGCACCGTAATTCTTCGTACGCGTTCGGGGAGAATGCGCCGTACGGCGGCTCGACGGAAAGTCGGTACGGGTGGGGGTTTGCTCCGGACGGATCGGTTCCGGTGCTGATCGGGGCGGTACGGTGGAACGGCCGAATCGGTTCTGCGAAAAGTACCGGCGGCGGGGTCCGGAGCGGGCCCGAAAACGTCGTGCGGCCGAAAGTGAGCGTGGGGGTGCGGGCTCGATGAGCGGTGGAAAGCGGGGCGGACGGCGGTTCGGCGCGGTGACCGTGCGGCGGGCGGTGCCTCGCGACGCCCGGCGCCTGACCCGCCTGGTCCGGACGTCGCGCGCGTACGAGGGCCCGTACGCCTCGATGGTCGACGGCTACCGGGTCGGGCCCGACTACATCGAGACGCACCGGGTCTTCGTCGCGGAGGCGGCGCCGGCGGAATCCGGGCGGGCGGCGGACGGGGGCGGCGGGCAGGTGCTCGGGTTCTATGCGCTGGTGCTCGATCCGCCGGAGCTGGATCTGCTGTTCGTCGCCGACGAGGCGCAGGGGCTGGGCATCGGGCGGCGGCTCGTCGCCCATCTGCGCGAGGAGGCCCGCCGGGCCGGCGCCGACCGGGTGCGGGTGGTCTCCCATCCGCCCGCCGAGGGGTTCTACCGCAGCGTCGGCGCCCGGTCGGTCGGCGTGGTCCGGGCGCGGCCGCCGGCGGTGTTGTGGGACCGGCCGGAGCTGGTGATCGAGGCCGGGGAGCCGTCGCAGAGGGCATGAGGCGGGCCCGGGGCGGCCCGTCGTCCCGCTCTTGACACCTCCAGGGTTTCTGACGGACAGTCAGAAACCCTGGAGGTGCGGGCGCCCCTGCCCCGCGCCGTCCGCGCCCCGAAGGGGAGGCCGTCGACGTGCACCTCGCGCCCACCGCACGCCAGCAGGAGCTACGTACCGAACTCCGCGCTTATTTCCGGGAGTTGATGCCGGACGGACCGCCCGACGGGACCGCCGCGCAGCGCGCGGTGCTGCGCCGCATCGGGGCCGACGGCATGCTGGGCCTGGGCTGGCCCCGGGAGTACGGCGGCCAGGGCCGCGGCCCCGACGAGCAGTTCGTCTTCTTCGACGAGGCGTACCGGGCGGGCGCACCCGTCTCGATGGTCACGCTCAACACCGTCGGCCCGACCCTGATGGCGTACGGCACCGAGCGGCAGCAGGCGTACTTCCTGCCGCGCATCCTCAGTGGCGAGATCGTCTTCGCGATCGGCTACACCGAACCGGAGGCGGGCACCGACCTGGCGTCGCTGCGCACCCGCGCGGTGCGCGACGGCGGCGACTGGGTGATCGACGGATCCAAGATCTTCACCAGCAACGCCCATCAGGCGGACTGGATCTGGCTGGCCTGCCGCACCGACCCCGACGCGCCCAAACACCGCGGCATCTCCCTGCTCCTCGTACCGACGGACGCGCCCGGTTTCTCCTGGACGCCGATCGAGACGGTCGGCGGGCTGACGACCACCGCGACGTACTACGACGGCGTGCGGGTCCCGGCGGACAACCTCGTCGGCGCCGAGCACGCCGGCTGGCGGCTGATCACCCATCAGCTCAACCACGAACGGGTCGCGCTCGCCGCCATCGGGATGCAGGCGGAGGACGTCTACGCGGCGGCCCTCGCCCACGCCCGCACACCCGATCCGGCGACCGGGCGGCGGCCCGCCGACCGCCCGTGGGTGCGCTCCTGGCTGGCCGAGGCGTACGCCCGGCTGTCCGCGACCCGGCTGCTGAACTGGCGGCTGGTCGGCGACGTCGGCGCCGGGACGCTGGCGCCGGGCGACGCCGCCGGGGTGAAGTTCGCCGGGACGGAGAGCGCGGTCGAGGTGTACCGGCTGTGCCAGGAGGCGGTGGGCGGTGCGGCGCTGATCCGGGCCGGTTCGCCGGGCGCGTTCGGGGACGGCGTGCTGGAGCGGATGAACCGGGCGGCGCAGATCAACACGTTCGGCGGCGGGGTGAGCGAGATCCAGCGGGAGCTGGTCGCGACCATGCGGCTGGGGATGCGGAGGGGGCGGCGGTGAGCGGACGGGACGCGGCGGGCCCCGCGGTGACCGGCGAGGACGACGCGCTGTACGTGCGGCTCAAGGCGTTCGAGGGGCGGCCCGCGGCGACCGGCGGCCGCGGCAAGGACCCGGTCAACGCGGCGATGATCCGCCACTGGTGCGAGGCGATGGGCGACACTCACCCCGGATACCGGGGGCCGGACGCCGTCGCCCCGCCGACGATGCTCCAGGCATGGACGATGGGCGGGCTCTCCGGCCACGAGGGCCGCTCGGCCGCGTACGACGAGCTGTTCGCCCTGCTGGACGGCGCCGGGTGCACCGCCGTGGTCGCCACCGACTGCGAGCAGGAGTATCTGCGTCCGCTGCGGCCCGGCGACGAGATCACCTTCGACGCGGTCATCGAATCGGTCTCGCCGCGGAAGACGACGAAGCTGGGGAGCGGGTATTTCGTCACGACGCGGATGGATGTCCGGGCGGACGGCGAGCCGGCGGGGACGCATCGGTTCCGGATCCTGAAGTACGCGCCAGGGGCGGGGGGTTCGGAGCCGGATCCGGCTGGGGGCCGGGCCCGTAAGGGTGCGGCCGAGCCCGGGTCCGGGGCCCGTGGGGGAGACCTGGAGGCCGCTCAGGGGACGGCGCCCGCGACCCGTAAGGGAAGTCCCGAGCCCGCGCCCGCGACCCGTAAGGGAAGCCCCGGGGCCGCGCCCGGCGCGCCCGCACCCGCTCGCCCCCGTCCCGTGATCAACCGCGACAACGCCGGATTCTGGGCAGGGGTGGCCGAGCACCGGCTGCTGATCCAGCGGTGCGGGGGGTGCGGGCGGCTGCGGCTGCCCTGGTTGCCGGGGTGCGCGCGGTGCGGGTCGCCGGAGTGGGACACCGTCGAGGCGGCGGGTACCGGCACCGTCCACTCGTACGTGGTCATGCACCACCCGCCGTTCCCCGCCTTCGAGCCGCCGTACGCGGTCGCGCTGATCGCGCTGGACGAGGGGGTGCGGCTGGTCGCCGGCGTGACCGGCGTCCGGTTTGACGCGGTGCGCGTCGGGATGCCGGTACGGCTGGAGTTTTTGCAGGTCAAGGACGCGAAGGGGGCGTGGGAGCTACCGGTGTTCCGCGCGGATCCGGGGGCCGCGCAGGTGTCCGGGGAGGAGGGCTGAGGTGGACTTCACGCCGACGCGGGAGCAGCGGGAGGCGGCCGGGCTGGCCGCGGAGATCTTCGCCGACCGGTCCACGCCCGAGCGGCTGACGGCCCTGGGCACGGCCGCCGACACCGCGCTGTGGACGACGCTGTGCCGGGCCGGCCTGCCGGGCTCCGTCACCGAGACCGGGCTGCTCGGGCTGGTCCTGCTGCTGGAGGAGGCCGGACGGGCCACCGCACAGGTCCCGCTCGCCGCGACCTGCGTCTACGGCGTCCTCGCGGTGGCCGCGCACGGTGCGCCGGAGCAGCGGGAGCGGCTGCTGCCGGAGCTGACCGACGGCGAGACGGTCGCCACCGGCGCGTTCGGGACCGGCGAGCCGCCCGCCGTACGGGCGGAGGCGGCCGGGGGCGCGACGACGGGTCCGGCCGCCGCACGGGCCGCCGAGGCGCGTGGCCCCGCCGCCCGCCTGACCGGTACCGTGCCCGTCGTCCCCTGGCTGACCTGCGCCGATCTGGTGCTGGTGCCCGACGCGGACCGGGAGCTGTGGCTGCTGCGGACCGATGCGCCGGGCGTCGCCGTCACTCCGGTCGCGACCACCGCGCCCTGGTCCGCGGGCCGCCTCGACCTCGCCGACGCGCCCGCCGAACGGCTCGGCGCCGCCCCGGGCCCGGTCGGCCCCGGCCCGTACGCCGAGGTGCTGGCCTCGGCCCGGATCGCGGGCGCCGGGCTCCAGGCGGGCGTTTGCGCGGGCGCCCTCGCGCGGGCCGTGGCGCACACCGCCGAGCGGCACCAGTTCGGCAAGCCGCTCGACGCCCACCAGGCCGTGCTGCTGCGCGCCGCCGACGCGCACCTGGACACCGAGGCGATCCGGGTCACCGCGTACGAGGCGGCCTGGCGGCGGGACACCGGGCGCGGCGCCGCACCGCACGCGCTGACCGCCGCGTGGTGGGCCGCCGAGGCCGGTACCCGCGTGGTGCACGCCGTCCAGCATCTGCACGGCGGCCTCGGCGCCGACGTCAGCCACCCCGTCCACCGGCACTTCCTGTGGGGCCGCCACCTCGCGGCCGACCTCGGGGCGGGCGGTCAACTCCTCGAAGAGTTGGGCCAGTTGATCGTCGACGACGAGGAGGCGACCGCATGAGCGACGCACGTGGTGAGGCGTACGGCGACGTACAGGGTGACGCACCCGGCAACGCACCCGGCAACACCCACGGCGAACCGTCCGGCATCGCCCCCGGTGACACCCTCCCGCCCCTCCGTATCCCGATCACCCGCACCCTGATCGTCTCCGGCGCGATCGCCTCCCGCGACTACCAGGACGTGCACCACGACGCCGAGGCCGCCCGTGCGAAGGGCTCGCCGGACATCTTCATGAACATCCTCACCACCAACGGCCTCGTCGGCCGCTACCTCACCGACCACTTCGGCCCCGGCACCGTCCTGCGCAAGGTCGCCATCCGTCTCGGCGCCCCCAACTACCCGGGCGACACGATGGAGTTGACGGGCACGGTGACCGAGGTGGACGGCGCCGTCGTCCGGGTCCGGGTGGCCGGCGCCAACCGCCTCGGGCACCACGTCACCGGCACCGTGACCCTCACGGTGCCCGTCACCGGAGGGAGCGCCGCCCCATGAGCGTGCGCCGCGCGGACACCCTGGGCGGCCGGGCCGCCGTCGTCGGCATCGGGGCCACCGAGTTCTCCAAGGACTCCGGCCGCAGCGAGCTGACCCTCGCCGCCGAGGCGGTACGTGCCGCACTCGACGACGCCGGGCTCGCCCCGTCCGACGTCGACGGGCTGGTCACCTTCACCATGGACACCAGCCCCGAGATCGCCGTCGCCCAGGCCACCGGCATCGGCGAACTCTCCTTCTTCTCCCGCGTCCACTACGGGGGCGGCGCCGCCTGCGCCACCGTCCAGCAGGCGGCGCTCGCCGTCGCCACCGGCGTCGCCGAGGTCGTCGTCTGCTACCGCGCCTTCAACGAACGCTCCGGCCGCCGCTTCGGCTCCGGCGTCCAGCACCGCGAACCGTCCGCCGAAGGCACCGCCCTCGGCTGGAACCTCCCGCCCGGCCTCCTCACCCCCGCCTCGTGGGTCGCCATGGCCGCCCAGCGCTACCTCCACACCTACGGGCTGACCCCCGAGGCGTTCGGCCACGTAGCCGTCACCGGCCGCCGGTACGCGGCGGCCAACCCGGCGGCGTACTTCCACGGCCGCCCGATCACCCTCGCCGACCACGCCGCCTCCCGCCCCATCGTCGAACCGCTGCGCCTGCTCGACTGCTGCCAGGAGACCGACGGCGGGCAGGCGCTCGTCGTCACCACCGCCGAACGCGCCCGTGACCTGCGGCGCCCGCCCGCGCTGATCACGGCCGCGGCCCAGGGCGCCGGCCGCGCCCAGGAGCAGATGACCAGCTACTACCGCGACGACTTCTACCCGTCCGACCTCGCCGGCCTCCCCGAAATGGGTGTCGTGGCCCGCCAGTTGTGGCGCACCTCCGGCCTCGCCCCCGCCGACATCGACGTCGCGATCCTCTACGACCACTTCACCCCGTTCGTCCTGATGCAGCTGGAGGAATTCGGCTTCTGCGCCCCCGGCGAGGCCCCCGCCTTCGTCGCGGACGCCGCCCTGCCGCTCAACACCCACGGCGGCCAGCTCGGCGAGGCGTACCTGCACGGCATGAACGGCATCGCGGAGGCGGTACGGCAGGTCCGCGGCAGCGCGGTCAATCAGGTGCCGGACGTGGCACATGTGCTGGTCACGGCGGGTACGGGGGTGCCTACGTCGGGGTTGGTCCTGGGGCGGGACGGGGCGTAGAAGGGCGGACGCGGCGGCGCCCTCCTCCCGCTCGGTGGGCGCCCACGGCCACCCGGTGCCACGCTGGATGGTGGGCTCCGGTCGCTGGACGGTGAAGGAGCGGACATGGAGATCAAGCCGCAGGCGGTCGTCATCCCCAAGGAGACCGACCAGCTGGAACAGGGGAAATACGGCCCCGTCTTTCCGCGGACTCCGGCCTGCTACGGGTTCACCATCATCGCGGACGTCAAACCGGGCAGGGCCGAGGCGATACGGGAGCACGGCCACACCCTGGCCAAGGCGCTGGAGCGGGATCCGTACCTTCTCGCGCCGTTGAAGCTGCACTACCTGCGCTGGGTCCTCTTCGACGACGACACCCGCTTCATGTATCAGGGGATCTTCGACACCGACTTCGACAAGTACACCGAGGACGCCGTCGCCCTGTTCAGCAAATCGGGTGTGAGCACCACCTTCGAGAACCTCGAAGGGTTTCCCGAGGACTGGCGGACCAACCCCGAGGCGTTCGTGCGCTTCGTACGCGAACACCACTGCCCGAGCTTCATCGAGTACGGGGAGTACCCGTATGTGACGGCGGACGAGATCAAGAAGGCACTGCGGATCAAGAACGCCCTGTCGGAGATGCTCGACCAGATGCAGTGAGACGAACAGACGCAGTGAGCCGATCAGACGCAGTGAGACGATCGAAATGAGCGAGGCCGGCACCGCACGCACGTACAACCAGCGGCACATTCCGCGGAAGTACACCCCCGGCGGGCCGCGGGTGAGCATCTACGTCTCGTGGAGCTATCCGGCCGAGGCCGGCCGCGACCCAGCCGAGCTGGACGACCGCTTCTCCACGATGACCGAGGTCAGGCGGGTGGCGTGGCCGGCCTACGAGGACCCGGAGTGGTCCGACCCCTATCGCTTCCAGCAGGGCATCGCCGGATCGCTGGAGCTGTTCTTCCGGGCCTGGGTGCCGTTCCAGGAGTTCGTCGAGGAGGTCACGGGGCACCCCGTCCCGGTGTATCAACGCACCGACCAGGCCGGGTTCTTCACCCCGCTCGACGAGCGCGTGCTCGACGACACGGACGTGCTGTTCGTGTTCGGGCTGGACCACGCCGTCACCGGCCAGGAGGCCGCGCCCGGCGAGACCGAGGCCCTGCGGGCGTTCCTCCGCCGCGAGGACGCCTGCCTCGTCCTGGGCCCGCACCACGACGTCGGCGCATCGGACGACCTGAAGATCCGGGAGATGGAGTACCGCCACCACGGCGATCCCCTGGTCCCCCGCCGGCAGCGGTTCGCCACCTACGTCAGGGGCCTGATGCGGGGCCTTGAGGTCCCTGTCATCAACCGGTACGGCCTGCGCCCGGCCGTGCGCGAGGGCAAGGGGATCGCCCCGCTGTCCACGGTCCGCGACCTGGATCCGAAGGGCTGGCTGGACGGCGTGACGCACTTCAACTTCCACCTCCACCTGCCGCACTACGACGTGACGACCGACGCGCCGGACACCGTCCGTGTGCTGGCCAGGCAGCCGATCGACATGTCGCGGCCGCATCCGTTCACCGAGGCCGGCAACACCGAGTTCGCCATGTTCCTGTGGCTGCCGCCCGGCGGGGAGCGCGCCGGCGACCTGCTGCTGGCTGATTCGACGATCTTCAGCTCCTTGTTCGGCGGAGACGAGAGCCTGCGGAACTTCTGGCGCAACCTCGTCTCCCCGTAGACGACGTAGGCGACCGCGAGGAGGTCACCGTGAGCGCGCACCCGGACGAGACGCTGGAACTGGACGACATCCAGCGCGGGGTGCTCAGCCCCCGGCCGACGCCGTACGCGGCGACCTATCTCGCCTTCCGCATCGACGACCCGGAGCACGGGCGGGAACTGATGCGGCGCGCGAGTGAGGCGGTGAGTTCCGCGGCGGACGCGGCCGGCCCCCTGGGCGACACCTGGGTGAGCGTCGCGCTCACCTGCCGCGGCCTGGCGGCGCTGGGGGTGCCGCGCGCCGCGCTGGCCACGTTCTCCTGGGAGTTCCGGCAGGGCATGGCGGCGCGGGCAAGAACCCTGGGCGATGTGGGGGACAGCGGCCCGGAGCACTGGGAACGGCCGCTGGGCGGCCCCGACGTCCATGTGGTGCTCACCGCGGTGGCGCCCGGCCCCGAACTCCTGGAGGCGGCCGTCGACCGCGCCCGCCCCGCCTACGACCGGCTCACCGGCGTGACGGCGACCTGGCGGCAGGACTGCTACGCGCTGCCCACCGGGACCGAGCACTTCGGCTACCTGGACGGGGTCAGTCATCCGGCCGTCGAAGGCAGCGGCATCCCGGGCTCCAACCGTCTGGAGGCGCCGCTGAAAGCGGGCGAGTTCGTCCTCGGCCACCGCGACGAGCTGGGCGGAATCCAGCGCCCGCAGCCGGACGTCCTGGGACGCAACGGCAGCTATGCGGTCTTCCGCAAACTTCATCAGGACGTCGCCGCGTTCCGCCGGTATCTGAAGGAGAACTCCACCGGGCCCGGGGACGAGGAACTGATCGCCGCGAAGATCATGGGGCGCTGGCGCAGCGGCGCCCCCCTGGCGCTGGCCCCGCAGACCGACGACCCCGATCTCGGCGCCGACCCGGAGCGCCGTAACACCTTCCTGTACCGGAACGACGACCCCGCGGGATTCACCACGCCCGGCGGCAGCCACATCCGCCGGGCGAATCCCCGCGACGCCGCGGTGGCGGGAGAGGTCCGGCTGCACCGCATGATCCGGCGCGGCGCCGTCTACGGGCCGCCGCTGCCCGAGGGGCTGCTGGCGGACGACGGAGCCGACCGGGGCCTGATGTTCGCCTTCGTCGGCTCACACCTGGGGCGGCAGTTCGAGTTCGTCCAGACGCAGTGGCTGAACGACGGCGTCTTCTTCGGCGCCGACGACGCCAAGGACCCGGTCACCGGGGCCCACGACGGCTCCGCCGGCTTCACCGTCCCCCGGCGGCCGCTGCGCCGGCGCCTTGCCCCGCTGCCGCGGTTCGTCGTCACCCGGGGCGGCGAGTACTGCTTCCTGCCGAGCCTGACCGCGCTGCGGTGGCTCGGTGACCCGCACGACTGACGACGGGGAAGCCCGATGGAGCCCCTGCACCTGCTGCTCAACGCCGTCACCGTCATCTTCATCGCGGCCACCATGTTCGCCGCCGGCCTGGGGGCCACGGCCTCGGCGCTGCGCGCGGTCCTCACCGACGCCCCGCTCCTGCTGCTGGCGCTGGTGGCCAACATGGTCGTCGTCCCGCTGCTCGGCTGGGGTATCGGCGCGCTGTTCGGCCTCCCGGCGGCCGCCTTCATCGCGCTCATCCTGATCGCGTCGTCGCCCGGTGGCCCCTTCGGGGCGAAACTCGCCATGGTGCAGCGCGGTGATGTCGTCGGCGGCGCGGCGATGCAGGTCCTGCTCGCCTCCGTCGGCAGCATCACCTTCGCCCCCACCGCCGGCGGCCTCCTCACCGCCGCCGGCGTGGGCACCGGTGTCTCCCTCGACGTCGGGACCCTGATCGGGACCGTGGCGCTGCTGCAACTTCTGCCGTTCGCCGTCGGCCTGCTGGTCCGCCGCTGGGCCGAGGCCGTCGCACGAGCGTGGCACCCGCCGGCCGCGGCGGTCTCCAACATCACGTTCCTGATCGTGCTGGCGGGCATGCTGCTCGGTAACTGGCGGGACGTCGTCGCGCTCCTCGGCTCGCTGGCGCTGCTCGCCGGGTTCCTGCTCTCCGCCGCCGCCTTCGCCGTGGGAACGCTGCTGGCCACGGGCCCGGATACGCGACGGACCACGATGGGCGGCGTCGCGGCGGTACGCAACGCCGGTCCGGCCCTGGCCGCGATCGGCATCGCCTTCCACGACCAGCCCGCCGTCCTCGGGGCCCTCGCCGCCATCCTGCTCAGCGGCCTGGCAGCGGCCCTGCCCCTCGCCGCGCTGCTCAACAGACGGCGGAGTGCCCCACGGCACAGGGGACGGGCGCCCGTGCGGACGGTCCGGTAGAGCGCGCCGCCGTTGCGGCCGAGGGGCGGTTCAGGCGGCGGACGGCTCGATCTCGCCCGCGAAGACGATGAGCTGGTCGATGAGGCTCCGTCGCAGGTGGACGACGTCCGTTCCCGCCAGGCGGGGGCCGCCGTCCGGTGTGGTGAAGACCCACTGGTACCGGGCCCACTCGTGCGGCATGTCCACCGCCGAGCAGCGCACCATCGTGCCGGTCCCCGCCGGATGGCGCCGGATGTCCAGTACGAACCGCTCGACCGCCGCGATTCCTTCGGCGCGGCCCAACGGCCCCCAGAAGACCACGTCCGAGGTCAGGGCCTGGGAGAGCAGGGAAGCCACATAGCTGTCGTCCGAGGCGTTGAACGCGGAGATGAACGTGTCGATCGCGGAGCGTGCCGTCTCTTCCTCCATGCCCCAGTAATACCAGCCGTCGCGCGTGCGCCCGTCCCGCGAGCGGCCTTCGGATCGCCGTGAACCAGCCCGGTCACGCCCCCTGGCGGGTGGGGACGCTCGCGCGGGCGAGGACGGACAATGTGAACGGGCGGAGCGCGTCGGTGCGTTCCCACTCCGCAGGATCGACCGTCTCGCGTTGCCGGGCGTACTCGATCGGCTGGAGCCGGTGCTCCAGCAGGAGGGCGTTCATCTGCTCAATGCTGAGGAACGTTTGCCAGGGCTCGCCCTGCTCGGCTGCCGCTGCCATGACCAGCTCCGCATACGACTGCCCCGCCTCGTCGCGGTGTCCGTCCGGGAGGAGGTGCTCCACGATGAGCTCGGTGCCGGGCGCGAAGCCGCTGATGACGGCCAGGGTCTGCCCGATCGCCTCCGAGGTCAGGTACATCGTGACCCCGAGCCAGCTGACCAGCGCGGGCCGGCCCGGGTCGAAGCCGGCCCGCACGAGGTGATCGGTGAGTGAGCGGGTGGACTCCTTCTCGAAGTCGACCGGGACGAAGAAGGCGGTCGGCGGCACCGTCGTCCCCGTCTCAGCCAGCAGGGCCCGCTTCCAGCGCTGGGTCGTCGGCTGGTCCACCTCGAACACCCGCACGCTGTCGGCCAGTTTCGACCGGTAGGCGAAGGAGTCCAGCCCCGCGCCGAGGATCACGTACTGGTCGACGCCCCGGCCGGCCAGCTCGGCCAGTCGGTCCTCGGTGTAGCGGCTGCGCGTGACGGCTGTCGTCCGCGCGCCGGACAGGGCCGGGTGCCCACCGTAGGACCGGTGGTAGCCGAGGAGTTCTTCGGCACGCTCACCCAGGAAGGTCTGCGCCAGGGTGTCGGCGAAGAGCGAGGGAGTCTCGTCGACAAGGAGGTGTGCCGCGCGCGCTGCGGCCGACATGAGTGCTGTCTGGCTGGGTTGTCCGCTGTTCATCATGAGCCCGGACATTAGCCTGGAATTATGACAGAATATCACAAAAACAAAACTTTCGAAAGGGCTTCCGAGCTCTGTTTCGGTAACGAATGCGATCAGCGCGCGCAGTCCGGGCAGTTGACCGCCCGCAGCCATTCGTCGACGGGTTCGCCTTCGCCGGCGCCGCACCTGGGGCGGGGATCGGCGTCATCGGTGAGTTCGTGGACGCGGAGGACGTCGTCGCCGACGGTTCCGGCGCGGGTGGTCGTCGTCTCGGTGGGGAATCCGGGGTGTGGGGGCGGGCTCGGGTGGACGTCGGAGAGAGGTCGCATGGGTCTGCCTTTCGGTGCGGTGGTGCGGGGGCCGCTCCGGCCATCGGGTCCGGCTCAGGCGGGGGCCGGAGCGGCGGTTCATGGGGCCAGCAGCGCGCGGAGGGTCGGGTAGCGCACGGCGCGGCAGCGGGTGCAGGCGCAGGTGTCAGCCATGGCCCCACCCGTGGTGGACGCCCGGGAGCGTGAGGCGGTCGTAGACATTGAGGGAGGCGGCCATCTGCTGTGCCGCCGCGGCGGGGAACGATCCCTCGATCACCACATGGGCTGTTTCCACGGTGCGGCCCGTGCCCCAGACGGCCACGTCGTAGCCGTAGCTGAGCAGCGATGCGCGGAGCATCTGCGCCGACTTCACGCCCGTGCAGTCCCCTTCGGACGCGGGCGGGCGCGGGGTCACGGTCCTGATGGCGTGGTGGTGCCGGTCCCGCCACAGTGCGTCGGCGATGCGCTGCACGACCGCCGGTGCGGCGGTGCCGAGCGGGATGCCGGGATAGACGGGGGTCGTGCCGTCGTCCGCCAGCAGCCGGCGTTCGCCGATGCCGTCGATGCGGAGACGGGCCTCGTCGGCGGCGCATGCCAGCTTCATCGTGGCCGTGGCGTAGGTGTGGCGGGGCGTCACTGCGCGGTCCTCCGTCCGTGCGCGGGGCGGTGGTCGGGGTGTTCCCGGAGGTGGACGCGGGCGTCGGCGGCGGCGGACTGGTCGTGTGTCCTGGTCGCGTGGCGCAGCAGTTCGCCCGCGGCGACGCAGGCGGGGCAGTCGGCGTGGACGGTCAGCCCGCCGGTGCCGAACGGGTCGTCGGTCCAGACGGAGTTCCCGCTCATCCGAGGGGCCTCCCGTCGTGCGCCGCGCGGTTCGCGCGCCGGGCATTGTTTGTCTCATTCAACTTGTCGCGGAGATCCTTGATGCTCCCGGCGTCTTTCTTTTCCTTTCTCGTCGATTGGCTGACGGTCCACCCGGATTGCTTTAGCTTTGTTCCCGTCGCCAACTCGCTTTTGGTGAAGCCCTGCATGATGTGTGCCTCCGTAACTGCGGTCCCCCGGTGGGTGGTTAGTGTCTACACCGGCTGAACGCAGGCCCTGGGTCGTACGGAGGGTGAAACTCTTTACGGGGCGCTGTTAAAGCTTTATCCGGGCCTGTTAATGAGGTGATGAGGTCTTGGCCGATACCCCGATGACGCCCGCGCACTACATCGGTGGAGAGTTGATCCGCCGGAGGGAAGAGCGCGGTTGGGCGCAGAAGAACCTGGCACGGCAGGCGGGCATGTCCCCCAGCCGGGTCGCACAGATCGAACGAGCGCATGTCCCCGGCACGTTGGAGAATTTCCAGAAAATCGACCGCGCGTTCGGCGACCCCGCGCCGGGATTCTTCGAACGGTTCTGGCGGTTCTCGGAGGAGGCGCCGTTTGCCAAAAATGGGTTCGATCAGTACGTGGAGTACGAGAAGATCGCCGTTTCGATCAGCGAGTTCTCAACAAGCTATGTTCCTGGGCTGCTTCAGACCGAGGACTACATTCGGGCCTTGTTCAGTGCGGGCACGCTCGCGCCGGATGCAGCCGAAGCCGCACTGGTGAAACGGCTGGCGCGGCAGGAGGTTCTGACGCGTGCGGAGGACCCGCCTCCGGCGTGGTTCATCTTCGATGAAGTCGTCCTGTCACGGCCGGTGGGGGAGCCCAGCGTGATGGCCGCCCAACTCGGCCACATCCTCGACATGGCCGCCCGCCCCAACGTGTTCGTTCAGGTCATGCCCATCTCCCGGGGGGCATACGGAGCCCTCGGTGGCCAGATGGGGATGCTGTCCTTGCCGGATGGGCCGAACGTGGTCTATCTGGAGGGCTCATGGACGGGGTACCTGGTGGAAGAAACGGCGAAGGCGGCTCAGTGTGGCCTGATCTACGATCGCGCCCAGACGATGGCGCTCAGCCTTGAAGAGTCGGCGTCAACTATCCGTCGTGCAATGGAGGGCTACGCATCATGAGCACCAACCCGCAGCACAACTTGGCCGGGGCGGCCTGGCAGAAGTCGAGCTACAGCGAAAAGGATGGCGGCTTGTGCGTCGAGGTGGCCCGCAACCTCGTCCCGGCGCTGGGCGTCCTCCCCGTCCGTGACAGCAAGGACCCCAACGGCCCCGCGCTGGCCTTCCCCGCGGCGTCCTGGGCCTCGTTCGTGGAGTTCGCCAAGGGCTCCGACGTCTGACTCAGGACGTCCAACTCAGGGTGATCCCCCGTACACACGGCGGCGCCCGGTGCCGACTCGCGGCTCCGGGCGTCATGAACCTGCGAGGTGGGCTTCCTTCGGCGGCATTGTCCGCATCAGGTGATGGAGGTCGCCTTCCGGTCTCCCCGACCTTCCGGCCTCTCAGCCCGACCCTTGCGTATTCGAGAAGATCGGTGATCTCTCACGAGGTCACTGCCCTCTCTTGCGGATACGCTCCGGTTCGAACTCCCTCGCTCGCCCCGCAGGCTGCTTCTTATGATAGCTCGCACCCCTATGCGTGAAAAGCCCCTTTGATGATTTTTTTGTCCGTTGTGTGCGGAAGGGGGTCCGACTCGCGTCCGGCGGCCCCCCCCGCGCCGGGGAGTACGGCGTGCAGAAGCCGGTCGATCTCCGGCGAGCGGCGGTTAATCTGTGCGCGGCGCATCCGGTGGCGGATGCGGTGAGGGGGTGGTCGGGGTGGATCTGCGACGGCTGCGGAAGGTCGGGACCGGCTTGCTGCTCGGGGTGATCCCGGGGCTGCTGATGTGCGGCTGGGGGCTGTACATGATGCTCTCCGGCCCCCGGTGCGGCGGCGAGGCGATGCGGGACACCGACATCTGCCTCCAGAACCACACCACCCGCTACGACTACGACGACACGGAGCGGGACGGCCTCATCGGCGGCATCATCCTCACCTCCGTGGGCGGCCTGCTGACCGTCGTCGGCGGCTGGTTCGGCGCGTCCTCCGCGCACCTGAAGTACAAGGACTCCCTGCGCCGCCCGCCCCGCCCCGCCGGACGCTGAGCGCGGGCCGCACGCGGCCTCGGGGTTCTCCCCCAGGGGGCGACGGCGTCCGTCGGGGCGTGCCCCAGGGGTACGGGTAGGGGTTCCCCCTCCGTCCGAAGGAGGTAGGGGGAACCCCACCCGTACAACTTCAGACGGACGGCGCTTCGGCACCTTCGGGCGATCCGCCGGGGGGTGGGCCGCTTCTAGCGTGGAGACATGACCACGCCAGCGTGCACACTCCCCGCGCAGCCCACCGCCGCGCGCCCGTCGTACCCGTCGTTCTCGTCGTACGTACGGGCCCGGGGACCGGTGCTGATGCGGGCGGCGCGGTCGCTCACCGACCCCAACGACGCCGAGGACCTGCTCCAGACCGCGCTGACCAAGACGTTCGTCGCCTGGGACCGCATCGAGGACCACCGCGCGCTGGACGGCTACGTCCGCCGGGCGCTGCTCAACACCCGCACCTCCCAGTGGCGCAAGCGCAAGGTCGACGAGTTCGTCTGCGACGAGCTGCCCGAGCCGGACCCGGTGCCCGCGCCCGACCCGGCCGAACTCCAGGGCCTGCGGGACGCGATGTGGCGCGCCATCATGCGGCTGCCGCCCCGCCAGCGCGCCATGGTCGTGCTCCGCTACTACGAGGACCTGAGCGAGGCGCAGACCGCCGAGGTCATGGAGGTCTCGGTCGGCACGGTCAAGAGCGCCGTCTCCCGCGCCCTGGTCAAGCTCCGCGAGGACGAGGAACTGGCGCCGGCACTGTTCGGCTGACCGGGACCATCCGGCCGGCGCCCCGCCAACGCCGTTGCCCCGCACGGGAGCGGGATCACGCCAGCGGTCCGGCGGTCCGGCCGTACGGCTCAGCAGCCGCAGTCGCAGCAGCACCCGTCGCAGCAGCAGTCGCAGTCCTCACAGCCGCACCCGCTGCACCCGTCGCAGGCGGAGTGGCAGCACCCCTCGTGCTTCTTGCGCGACCAGGGACCCTCGAAGCTGCTGGCACAGCAGACCTGGCAGGAACAGCACAGCCCGACGGCGACGAAGCACCCGGCGATCAGCCCGCGCGGCGGCTTCGGCGGCTGCGGCATCTTCGCCCCGCCGTTCGCCCCGTCGCCGCCCCCGTGGCCACCGCCGTGCCCGCCGCCCCAGCCGCCGTCCATCCCGCCGTCGTACCGGTCCGGCGGCGTCGCCCCGCCGCCCGGCTGCGGCCGCTGCGCACCGTTGAGGTGCTGCGGCCCGGTCGCGTACGGGTTGCCGCCCGCGGGCGCGCCCTGCGGAGGGGGACCGCCGGGCCCGGGCGTCCCGTACGGGGCGGGGTTCCCGTAGGGGTTCGGATCCCCGTAAGGGGCGGGGCTCCCGTACGGGTTCGGGCTCCCGTAAGGGGCCGGGCTCCCGTAAGGGTTCGGGTTTCCGTAAGGGCCGGGGGCCGCGTCCGGGTTCCCGTACGGGCCGGAGGTGCCCTGCGGGTGGTTGAGGCGAGGGGCGCCGTGCCCGCAGGACTCCGTCCCGAACGCCCGGTCCACCGACCGCCGCAGCTCGTGGACGAGCAGCACATGCGCCAGCTTCCCGTCCGTGAAGGCGACGTCGCCCAGCGCCAGCCGGATGCCGTGCAGCGCGTCGTCGCAGAGCCGGCGGGCCTCCGGCAGGGAGGCGCCGGTCGCGGCGAGCGGGTTCCAGGCGCCCTCGGCGGCGTCGGCGGCGCGGTCCTCCACGGCGTCGAGGAGATGCGCGAGCCGCCCGAAGAGCCGCCCGGCCTCGGCGAGCGGCGCGGCGTTCTCCGGCCGCCCGGCCAGCACCGCGGTGTGCGCGAACGCCGCCGCCGTCGCCGTCTCGGTCGGCTCGGTGATCACCGTCAACGGCGTACCGGGACCGGCCAGTCGCTCGATGCCTATCTGCCGGTCGACCGCGTCCACGAGGACGGCGGTGTCGAAGCCGAGCCCGGCACCCGTACGCGCCCCCGCACGGTCCCACCCGGCCGCGACCTTACGGGCCGCGGCGGCCACCGGGCGGCGCCGCAGCAGCCCGTTCCGGTCCGCGACATGATCGCGGATCTTCGCCGACGCGAGGACCAGCGAGACCGACGCCGCGAGCCGCGCCCCCTCGCCCTTGGCCACCGACGCGGTCCGCATCCCCCGCAGCGGACACGGCCCCGCCGTACGCCGCCCGCCCGGCGCCGGGCCGCGCTGCGCGTCGGTCAGCACGGAGACGATCAGCCCGTCGTAGTTGGTGACGACCCGCGCGAACTGCCCGTGGTCGGCGCGGAGCGCCAGACACAGCCCGCACAGATGCGCCATCCACTCCGCCTTCAGCCCACCGGTCAGCCGGTGCGCGCAGGGCCTGACGATCCCGAACATGCGATGAACCCCCGTATGACGACGCGCGGACGGCACGGCCCCCGATGGCCCCGACCCGCGGCCGGAATCGTACCGACCGGGCCGGGATGCGGCACCGGGCCTCCCGGGACCGCCGGTGCCTACGCGCCCGGGGAGCGGATGCCGTCGATGATCCGGGTCCAGTTGTCGGCGCCGCGACCGGCGTCGAGGGCCCGGCGGTAGTGCGCCTGCACGGCGCGCGGCAGGTCCGTGTCGATGCCGGCGGACTCGCTGGCCGCCCGGATGTGGTCCGCGGTCGCGCCCATCATGGTGGCGCTGCTCTCCGTACCCGGGTGCTCCCCGGCGTCGATCCGGCGGCCGAGGGCGGCCATCCCGTCCGCGGCGACCATGTCCGGCACGGCCCGGAACAGCTGCATCACCTCCGGCAGGAAGGTCTCCGCGGTGATACCGGCGGACCCGGCGAGCGCCGTGGCGTGCAGCAGCCCCGACAGCGCGGTGAGGAAGACATCGAGATGGGCCTGGTACATGAGTTGGGCGCGCCCGTGATCCGCGCCGAGGAACCGCGGCTCCCCGATCCGGGCGAGCGCGCCGCGGTGCGCCGCGAAGGCCTCCTCGTCGCCGCTGTAGTACACGTACGCGCGCTCGGTGCCGACCATCGCCGCGGGCACCATCACCCCGCCCGCGAGGAAGGCGGCCCCGTGCGAACGGGCCCAGGCCGCGGCCTCGCGGGTGGCATCGGGCGTATCGGAGCTGAGGTTGGCCAGGGTGCGCCCGGACAGCGCCGCCGTCGCGTCCCCCAGGATGTCGGACATCGCCCGGTAGTCGGTCAGGCTGAGGACGATCAGTTCGCTCGCGGCGACGGCTTCGGCCGGGGTGGCGGCCAGCCGCGCGCCGTCCGCGACCACCCCGTCGGCGCGGCGCGCGGTGCGGTTCCAGACGGTGACCGGATGCCCGGCCTTGAGCAGCGTACGGACCATGGCCTGGCCCATCGGCCCCAGGCCGAGCACGGTGACGGAGGAACGAGCGGACATACGGATCTCCCCGTGAGAGACGGAACTCGGGCCCATGGATCCGGGCCCGGGCACCAGCCTTTCCGGAGCCGCCGCCGACCGGAAGTACCGACTTATTAGTGGGGTACGCACCTCTTGGTAAGTACCGTATGTTTTCCGTGGTCCTGCAAGAGGGCCGCCGGCCTCCGGGCCCGGTATGGCCGTGTCCCTCTGTCGCACGGATGACCTGGGGGCGGTGTCGCCGGGGCCGAGTCGCGGTGGGAAGCCCACTCCCCGAAGGACAACCCCCATGAGTTCACCGCAAGGCATCGAAGTCCCTGACGCCCTGATCGCGTCGTACACGAGGAACGGTGGTGACAAGGAACGGGCCTGGATCGCCCGGCTGCCTGAGCTGGTGACGGAACTGCTCGACCGATGGGAACTGCGGCGCGACGGCGGTATCGGGTCCGGCGAGGCCTCACTGGTGGTACCGGTGCGCCGCACGGACGGCACCCGCGCCGCGCTCAAACTCCAGATGCCCCGCGAGGAGACGACCGCCGCGCTGATCGGGCTGCGGGCGTGGAACGGCGACGGCATCGTGCGGCTGCTCGACCACGACCCGGAGAGCAGCGTCATGCTGCTGGAACGCCTGGACGGCGCACGCACTCTGGCTTCCGTCGAGGACGACGACGTGGCCATGAGCGTCTTGGCCGGACTCATGGCACGGCTGCACTCCGTCCCGGCGCCCGAGGGCCTGCGCGGCCTCGGTGACATCGCGCGCGACATGCTGGCGTCCGTGCCGGCGGCCGTCGGCGCCCTGCCGGACCCCGAGGACCGGCGGCGGCTGCGCGGCTGGGCATCGGCAGTCACCGAGCTGGTCGGCGAGCCCGGCGACCGGATGCTGCACTGGGACCTGCACTACGGCAACGTGCTCGCCGCCGAGCGCGAGCCGTGGCTGGCCATCGACCCCGAACCCCTCGTCGGCGACCCGGGCTTCGACCTGTGGCCGGCGCTGGACACCGGCTGGGAGAGACTCCACACCACCGGGGACGCTCCCCGGGCGGTGCGGCGCCGCTTCGACCTGCTGACCGAGGCGCTCGGGCTGGACCGCCGGCGCGCGGCCGGCTGGACCCTGGCCCGGCTGCTGCAGAACACGCTGTGGGACATCGAGGACGGGCGGACCGCCATCGACCCCGCCCAGATCGCCGTGGCCGAGGCGCTGCCCCGCCGCTGAACACTTCACCACCGAGCGCGACACGCCACCGAACCACCCCGAACCCAACAAGGGCGCCTTGACGAAAGACATCGAAAGACATAGCGGTCCCCCGCGTCCGGACCGAACGAAGTGAACGAACCGAACGAAGTGAACGAACCGAACGAGGCGAGGGAGACGGGCGAAGTGAAGGGGACGGGCGAAGTGAAGGGGACGGGTGAGGTGAACGAGGTGCGTAGGCCGAGCCGCCGAGGTCCTTACATCTGCGGGATCGATGCCGCACTCGACGTCGTCAGCGGAAAGTGGAAGGGCCTGGTCCTCTGGGAGCTGCACACCCACGGCGTCCGCCGCTTCGGCGAACTGCGCCGCGCGCTCCCGGGCGTGAGCGAGAAGATGCTCACCCAGCACCTCCGCCAGATGGAGGAGGACGGCCTCCTCCACCGCGAGGTCTACGCCGAGGTGCCCCCGAAGGTCGAGTACTCCCTGACGGAATCCGGCACCGCCCTCAACGCGGCGCTGGGCGCGCTCGGAGAGTGGGGCCGGGAGCGGATCCGCCGGGAGGGGCTTGAGGTGGCGGCGGCCCCGGAACCGGCGGACCGGCAGCGCCCCGGCGCGTGACCGGCGGCCTCACCGTCCGAACTTCTCCCTGGCCACCGCGGTGACGGGCGTGAAGAGGTTGACCAGATTGCCGTCGGGGTCGCGGAACAGCAGCGACCGGTTGCCCCAGGGCATCGTGGTGGGCTCGGCGACGACATCGGTGAGGAAGCCCGCCAGATCCGCGTACACGCGGTCCACGTCGTCGACGAGGAACTCGGTGATCACGCTGTCGTTGGCGGCCGGACGGGCCGAGCCCGGGGCGAACAGCGGGACGGTACGGGTCCCGGCGATCGCGAGTGTCACGCCCCCGATCCGCAGCTCGGCGAAGTCCTCGGTGGCCCATGCGGCGCGCGCCCCCGTGACGCGCTCGTAGAACGCGACCAGGCGCGCCACGTCCTCGGTGATGACGCGGATCGAAACGAAGTCCATGGGGTCTCCTCGGAGGTGCGGGAGGCGCGGGAGGCGCTGTGCGGAAGGCGTGCACACCGGAGGCTAGGAGGGAATGCGGACAGAATCGGTCCGCTTTCCGCGAGGCTTCGTCCCGGTGAGCTTCGTCCCGGGGAACTTCGTCCCTGGGGGCGGAAGCCAGGGGCTGGGCGCGAGGGGCCGGATCCAGGGGCCGGAAGCCAGGGGCGCTACCGCGGCGACCGCCCCAACGCGCGTCGGCACGCCTCCTCCAGCGCCGTCCTGGTCTCCTCGTCCGCGTCCGCCAGGAACTCCGCGTCCAGCTCCGCCACGAGGTCGCGCGCCCTGGCGAGCAGCGCCCGTCCCTCGTCCGTCAGCTCCAGCCGGGCGCGATGCCCCTGCCCCTCAAGGGTGCGCTCCACCGCGCCCCGCTCCTCCAGCAGGAGAACGGTGGCGCGCATGCTCTGACTGGTGACGCCCGCCCGGCGGGCGAGATCGCTGTACGACAGGTCGGCGTCGCGTGACAGATGCCCGAGCGCGCTGAACAGCCGCACCGACAGACCGATACCGCCGAGCTGCACCTCCATCCGCTCCTGCAGCCGCCGGCCGGCGGCGATCACCGCGATGACGGTCGGCAGCGCACCCTCCGGCGCCTTGCTCACCTGAGACTCCTCACCGGGGGCTCCATGCGCAAAAGCCCCCGGTGTTCAGTGTCCCAGGCGCCCCTCAGGCCGTCGGCACCACGATGCCGAGCCGCTCGGCCGCCCGCTCGGACACCGCCTGGAAGGCGGTGTTCTCCTCGGCGAATTCCCTCATCGAGGCCTCGGTCAGCTCGGGCCCGGCCAGCTCCGGCGTACCGACGCCGAACAGCGGCTCCGGGGCGTACTCCCAGCCCAGCTCGGACAGGCGCGCGGCCTCGGTGGAGCGCAGGTCCTTCAGCAGCCGCAGCGCGATCTCGATGCCGCCGGTCGCCGGGCCCGCGGTGATGCGGTTGCGGTCCGTCACGACGCGGTTGGTGCGCACCAGGTCCGCCCCGTAGTACGGCAGCAGGTCGTACGCGTGGAAGTTGGTGGTGGCGCGGTACCCGCGGAGCAGCCCGGCGGCGCCCATCAGCAGGCTGCCCAGGCAGACCCCCGCGACCCACTTCGCACGCCCGCCGCGGTCGGCGAGGAACTCCAGCGTCTCGGCGTCCTCAAGGATCTCCGGGGGCACCGCGCCCGCGAGCAGGACATCGAGATCGGCCGGGCACTCCTCGAACGTGGTGGTCGCCCGGGTGGGGAAGTTCGGGGTGCCCTGTATCTCATCCAGGTCCTTCCAGACGAGGTGCACATTCACCTCCGGCTGGAACCCCAGCAGCGTGTGGACCCCGATGACGTCGACCGGCAGATACCCGGGACACACCAGGATCGCGACTTCGAGCTTGCGCGGTGCAGCGGTCGGTGCAGCGGTCATGTTCTTGCCTCTCCTCGACTCGCAGATCTTGCAGTCAGACTACAAGTCGACCTGTAAGTCTGGGTTAAATGAACCCCCTCCATCCGTCACGGGCGCTCTGCCTCGGCCGCCCCCGTCATGGGGGCTCCGCGCCGACCGCCCCCGTATACGCCCGCACCCGCGCCGCGATCCGCCCGTCCACCTCCTCCGGCCCGGCCCACCGCGCCGGCCCCGTACGGAGCACCACCCGCGGTACGGCCTGCGCGCGGGCGGCGAAGAGATACCGGAACCCGACCCGCAGCCGAGGCCCCCCGCTCCCGGACACGTGGACCCACTGCGTCCCGGTCCGGAACTTGCGGGCGATCGCGTCGATCGCCTCACGGTGGTCGCGCCGGCGGCCACCCCGCTTCGACGTCCTGTCCGGGAGTAAGGGCTCAATCCGCGCCCACTGCGCGTCAGTCAACGGCCCCGGACCAACGACCAACTGATCCGAACGAAACTGCTTGGGGTCACGGCCAACCAGCTCACGTCGTCACCCATCCCGCTCACTTCGGCTTCGGGTCGGCTACCTGGCGTATCGAGACCTTGCTGCTTCTTCGAGCCGTTCGAGCAGCTGCCGTGCACCGTCGGCAGCCTGGAAATCCTCCAGATGACGGCGACGGTCCTCATCCGATGCGTAGTACGAGCGCGCCGTCACGCGAGTTCGAGGTGCGTCTTGGGCCTCCACCTCGAACAGCATGACGGAACGCGACGGGGCAAGCCCCCATTCCTCGGATCCCTGATGAACATAGGTGATTCGCCGGGCCGGTTCGACGTCTTCGAAGACGTAGACGTTCGCGAAATCAGTGCCGTCGGGAGCATGCATGACGACATCGAATCGTCCGCCGTCGGCGACGTTGAGTTCGCGCACCGTGCTAGTGAAGCCGGCCGGTCCCCACCACTGGGCGATGACGGCCGGGTCGGTCCACGCAGTCCAGATCGCGTCCGGGGACGTCGCCATCACCCGCGTCATTTCCAGATCAGGCACGCCACTCGCCTCAGTCATACACGCAATCCTATCCTCGGCCGTCCTCAGCATTACCGGACGTAACGCGGTTTCAGCCCTGTATTACGCCAGTTCCCGCGCTTCTCCGGTACAACGGCCGGCTGCTCCAAACGAAACCGCCTGGGCCCCTAGCAATAGGGCGCCCCGGGCTCCCGCTCCGCGCCTGTCATGACGCCACAAGAAGGGAACGCGGCGACGGTCTTGCGCGCATCGTCTGAGCCCGCGATCACGATCACCGGCTCAGCGTTGGAGTGACGCTTCTTGAGTGAAATGTGACCCTGTCTCCCAGAGGTCATCACATTTTCCGCGGACCTGAACTCGATGACCATTGCGCTCTTGCTGCAGTAGATGGAGGCATGTGAGTGAGATCCGTTAGCACCTGAGCCTGAAGTGAAATTATATGGACCGGCGGCGTAGCGTCGACTTCCTTCCGAATCGCTGTGCGGCCACTTTGAAACGAGATTGATGAATGGTCGTTCGGGGGCCTTGGCGTCGGTCACCAAGAGCCCGCATGAATTTTCTTCGGTGTAAGGAATTATGCGGTAGATGCCGGCCCGAACCTCCCCTACCCCTTTGGGGGATTCATGCGCGCCGGAAATCTCCGTTACGGAAAGCGGATCCCCTTCAAGGTTGATCGACTTGAGTTGATTTACTGGCGTGTACTTTGCTGGGGAGTTGGTGGGGGAGGGGCTACCTCCGCCCTGCGTCGTACAGGCAACGCAAAAGACCGAAAGGGCGGCCCCCGTGGCTGCCTTCAGGATCCTCTTGGCCACGAGGCCGCCCTTTCGTTTGTGGTTTTCCTGGGATGCTTTGTTCATTGGTTGAAGCAGACGCCAATGTGCTTCAGTGCATTGAGCGGTAGGGCCGAGGGCGGTGCCGTCAGGCATCGCGCGCCCGCTCCTCCTAGCCCCCGGCGCCGCCCCCGCCCCCCTCGCGGATCGCCCCCATCAGCAGCGCGTGGGTCTCCGCGTCGGCGGCGGCCACGAGGCCGCGGGCGGTGGGGCCGAGCGGGGCGCCGGTTACGTCGGTGAGCACGCAGCCGGCGGCGCGGCACAGGGCGATGCCGGCGGCGAAGTGCACGCTTTCGGAGAGGTCGCCGCCGTCGGTGACGTACGCGGCGCGCCGGCCGGTGGCGACCCAGGTCAGCGGCAGGGACGTGGACAGGACGCGCGGGCGGAAGCGCGCGGTGAAGCCGGGGTGGGCCAGCAGGTCCACGGCCCGGAAGCCGGGGGCGCTGGGGAACGGCGGGTCCAGGTTGACGTCCACCAGCCGGGTGGCGGACGTGGGCGTCAGCCGCGTGTCGGCCCCGGCGTCCCGTATCCAGGAACTCTCTCCGTCGGTGAAGAAGACCTCGCCGCTGAACGGGTCGGCCACCGCCGCCGCGCCGTCGCGCAGGGCCACGTTGACGGCGACGGTCATGGTGCCGGTGGCGTAGTTCAGCGTGCCGCAGAGCGGGTCCACCAGCCATTGGCGCGTGGCGTCGGCGCCGCCCTGATGGCCGCCTTCCTCACCGAGCACCGCGTCATCGGGCCGGGCGGTGCGGATCACGGCCAGGATGGCCTTCTCGGCCGCCACATCGGCGGCGGTGGCGAAGTCCCCGTCGCCCTTGTCGATCCGGGCGAGCCGCCGGCCGTACATGGCGTGGACCACGTCCGCACCGGCCCGCGCCCCGGCCACCGCGACGTAGACATCGCCGGAATGCACACAGGAGGTGTTCACGCCCCGCAGGCTATCGAGGCGGAGCCGCCTTGGCCCGTAAGCCGTTCCCCGGTCACGGTGGCGGTGGCGGTGGCGGGAAGGGGCCTGCGCCCCAGCCGTCAGGCCGCCGCCCCCTCGTCGGGGATCCAGTTGCCGTGCAGCCCCAGCGGCACGCGGACCGGCAGGTGGACGCGGGCGACGGGCGGGGCGGCGATGTCCTGGGCGGACAGGATGACCAGGTCGGCGGCGCCCCGCTCGGGGTTGTGCGCGAAGGCCATCAGATAGCCGTCGTCCTCGGCGGCGGGCGACTTGGCGGGAACGAACACCGCCTCGCCGACCGCCCCGTGGCGTCCGAAGTCGTGCGCCTCGCTCGTGCCGCGCTCCAGGTCGTGCTTGAGCAGCGCGCTGCTGAAGCCCTGGTCGGGGCGGGTGTCGTCCGGGCCGGTCGGCAGGGTGTACAGCTCGGTCGCCACCGAGTACGCGTAGCGGTAGGGCCGCTGTGCGAAGCGTCCGTTGACGCGCGGGAAGTCCTGCGGCCGGTCGTGCAGCCGCAGTTGGCGCACCGTCCCGGCGTCCGGGTCGACCGTCCAGCGCTCCAGCACCGGCCGGGACGCGCCGACGTTGCGCAGGTCCATGGCGCGCGGGTGCACCACGACGTCCACGACGATGCCGCGGCCGGCGTCGAAGGCGTTGACGGTGTGCCCGACGCTGCCCGGCGCCAGCTCGTACCAGCGCACCGCGCCGCCCTCGCGCGGCATCACCCCCAGCCGGGCGGGCCGGTCGTGGTCCCAGGTGAACGGCACGCCGGTGGCCAGGTGCGCGGCGCTGAAGACCAGCGGCGAGTCGAACAGCAGCACATGGCGCGCGGTCAGCGCGAAGTCGTGCATGTACGGGTTGCCGGGCACCGGGACGGTCACCGCGCGCACCACCGTGGCGCGCCGGTCCATGACGATGTGCTGGACGGCCGGGACCCCGTACCGGAAAGCCAGGCAGTGCAGTTCCCCGGTGGTGTGGTCGTACTGGGCGTGCGCGTTGGCCGAGTAGCCCTCCGCGGTGGCGCCCAGGTCGCTGGGGCCGACGGTGTCCAGTTCGTCGGTCAGCTCGTAGGGCGGGATGCCGCCTTCGAGCAGGGCGACGGTGCGCCCGCCGAGGCCGATGACGTTGACGCTGGGCGCCATGTCCATGCGCGGGTCCACGGGGGTGCCGCGTCGCGGTTCGCCCAGCCGGTCGGCCACGGAGGCGGAGCGGACCCAGCGGTTGCGGTACCACTCGGCCCGCCCGTCCCGGATCCGCACGCCGTGCACCATGCCCTCGCCGAGGGTCCAGATGTGCGGGGCGGAGAGGTCGTCCAGGCCCAGCGGGTTGGGGCCGTTGCGCAGGTAGCGGCCGGTCAGGTGGGCGGGGATGCGCCCGGTGACGGGCAGGTCGAACGCGGTGGTCTCCGCGGTCACGGGCGCGAAGCTGCCGGTCAGGTAGGGGTTCGCCGTCATGTCGGGTGCTCCTCGGTGAGGTGAGGCGGGGCGGATTGAGGTGAGTGAGGCGGGGCTCGCAGCGCCAACATACACACGTTTCAAACATGGGTATGAGTCATTCGTTTGAAACGTACGTCAGTGATCTTGGTAAAGTCGGGGCATGGGGACACGAGACGACCTCCTGCAGGCGGCCAAGCAGTGCCTGGCCGAGCGCGGCTACGCCCGCACCACGGTGCGCGACATCGTCGCCGCCTCCGGCGCCAACCTCGCCGCGATCAACTACCACTTCCGGTCCAGGGACGCGTTGTTGAACCTGGCCATGGTCGAGTCGGTGGGCGAGGCGATGCGGGAGCTGCTCGCCGCCCCGGCCGACGGCGAGGCGGACGGCGCACGGGCCCGATTGGAGAAGTTCTGGGCCGAGCTGGTCGGCTCGTTCGGCACCGACCGGGCGCTGTGGGCGGCCAACATCGAGGCGCTGGCGCAGGCGCTGCACTCGCCCGAGGTGCGCGCGCCGATGGCGGAGGGCCAGCACCGGGCGCGGGGCGAACTGGCCGGTCTGCTCGGCCCGAAGGGCGACGCGGACGCCGGGGCCGTCATCGTCACGCTGCTCAACGGCCTGCTGGTGCAGTGGATGGTCGACCCCGAGCGGGCCCCCACCGGCGCGCAGCTCACCGCGGGCGTGCTCGCCCTGGCCGACGCGCTGAAGGCGGACGAAGGGGCCTGACCGGCGGCAACGGGCTCGGCGGCCGGCCCGGCTCCGTGCCGGCCCCGCACGGCGGCGCGGGCGGCCCTACTGCCGCACCGGCCAGACCAGCGCCTGGGCGACGATGACGCGCTCACCATTGAAGGTGACGGCGGGGCCTTCGTGCAGCTCGTAGCCCAGGGCCAGGGCTTCGCTCACGCGTCGGCAGAACGTGGCGTCGTCCGGCCCGGTCAGGACCCGGTAGACGGGCAGGCCGTCCGGTGGTGCGCTCATGAGGAGAAGAATCCCAGATGCGCCCGGCCGCCGGCCAACCTCTCGGGGGGCGGTGAGGCTCCCGGAGGAGGGCGGCGGGCCACCGCCGGGCCGGGCCGCCCCGGCCCCATCCGGCCATGTGCCCCGAAGAACACCCCCAAACGCGTGACATACCGCCTGGTACGCACCGAGAATCGCTGCGAGCGTCACTACTCGCCCGTAACAAGCGCCCGCAGCAGCGCCCGTACCACGCGGAGGCACCCGGTGTTCAGCACGATGCAGGACGTACCGCTCACGGTCTCGCGAATCCTGGAGCACGGTTCGACCGTCCACGGATCGTCGCAGGTCATCACCTGGACCGGCGGTGAGCCGCACCGCCGGAGCTTCGCCGAGGTCGGCGCGCGGGCCGCGCGGCTCGCGCACGCGCTGCGCGGCCTCGGCGTCGAGCGCGAGGACCGTGTCGCGACGCTTCTTTGGAACAACGCCGAGCACCTGGAGGCGTACCTCGCCGTCCCGTCCATGGGCGCGGTGCTGCACACCCTCAACCTCCGGCTCGCCCCCGAGCAGTTGGTGTGGATCGCCAACCACGCCGAGGACCGCGTCCTGCTCGTCAACGGCAGCCTGCTGCCGCTGCTCGCACCCCTGCTGCCCCAACTGCCGCTCCTGGAGCACCTCGTCGTCACCGGACCCGGCGACCGCAGCGTCCTGGACGGCATCCGCCCCACCGTCCACGACTACGAGGAATTCCTCGCCGGCCACCCGGAGCACTACGACTGGCCCGAGCTGGACGAGCGCGAGGCCGCCATCCTCTGCTACACCTCCGGCACCACCGGCGACCCCAAGGGCGTCCTCTACAGCCACCGCTCGCTCTACCTGCACTGCCTCCAGGTCAACACCACCGAGGCCTTCGCGCTCGGCTCCGGTGACCTGGCGCTGCCCGTCGTCCCGATGTTCCACGTCAGCGCCTGGGGCATGCCGCACGCCGCCTTCATGGCCGGGGCGTCGCTGCTGATGCCGGACCGCTTCCTGCAGCCCGCACCGCTCGCCGAGATGATCGAGAAGCTGCGGCCCACCATCGGCGCCGCCGTCCCCACCATCTGGCAGGGCCTGCTCGCCGAACTCGACGCCCACGGCCGCGACGTGGCCTGTCTGCGGACCGTCATCATCGGCGGCTCCGCCTGCCCGCCCGCCCTGATGCGCGGCTTCGAGGAGCGGCACGGCATCCGCGTCGTCCACGCCTGGGGCATGACGGAGACCTCCCCGCTCGGCACCGTCGCCCACCCGCCCGCCGGCGTCACCGGCGACGAGGAGTGGCGCTACCGCACCACCCAGGGCCGCTTCCCCGCCTCCGTCGAGGCGCGGCTGATCGGCCCGGACGGCGCGCGGCTGCCCTGGGACGGCGCCTCCGCCGGTGAGCTGGAGGTCCGCGGCCCGTGGATCGCCGGCGCCTACTACGGCGGCGCGGACGGCGACCCGCAGCGCCCCGACGACAAGTTCAGCCCCGACGGCTGGCTGCGCACCGGCGACGTCGGCACCATCACCCCCGACGGCTACCTCACCCTCACCGACCGCGCCAAGGACGTCATCAAGTCCGGCGGCGAATGGATCTCCTCCCTGGAGCTGGAGAACCACCTCATGGCCCACCCGGACGTCGCCGAAGCCGCGGTGATCGCCGTACCGGACGACAAGTGGGGCGAGCGCCCGCTCGCCACCGTCGTCCTCGCCGACGGCGCCACCACCGGCCACGACGAGCTGCGCGCCTTCCTCGCCGAGCGCATCGCCCGCTGGCAGCTGCCCGAGCGCTGGGCGCGGATCGCGTCCGTCCCGAAGACCAGCGTCGGCAAGTTCGACAAGAAGCTGCTGCGGCAGCGGTACGCCGACGGCGAGCTGGACGTCACCCACCTGGGCTGAGCCGGACACCCACGCACCGGAGCCCCCGCAGGGATCTCACCTACGGGGGCTCCGCGCGCAGCGCTGCCAAGGGCTAATGCGTCCCGATCTTCGCCAGCAGATCGACGATCCGCGCCTGCACCTCGGCGCTGGTCGAGCGCTCCGCGAGGAACAGCACCGTCTCGCCCTTCGCCAGGCTCGGCAGCTGCGCCGGATCGAGATCGACGGAGGTGTAGACGACCAGCGGGGTGTGGTTCAGCAGACCGTTCGCCCGCAGCCAGTCGACGATCCCGGCCCGCCGGCGACGCACCTGCATCAGGTCCATCACCACGAGGTTCGGCCGCACCTGATGCGCCACCGCGACCGCGTCGCTGTCCGCCGCGGCCCGCGCCACCTGCATCCCGCGCCGCTCCAGCGACGCGGTGAGCGCCCCGGCGACGGCGTCGTTCTGCTCGATCAGCAACACCCGCGGCGGATGCTGCTCACTGTCCCGCGGCGCCAGCGCCTTCAGCAGCACCGCCGGGTCGGCGCCGTACGCCGCCTCCCGCGTCGCCTGCCCCAGACCGGCCGTGACCAGCACCGGAACCTCCGCCGCACCCGCCGCCTGACGCAGCGACTGCAGCGCGGTACGGGTGATCGGCCCGGTCAGCGGATCGACGAAGAGCGCGGCCGGATACGCCGCGATCTGCGCGTCGACCTCCTCGCGGGAGTTGACGATCACCGGGCGGTAGCCGCGGTCGCTGAGCGCCTGCTGCGTGGAGACGTCGGGCGCCGGCCACACCAGCAGCCGCCGCGGATTGTCCAGCGGCTCCGGCGGCAACTCGTCGTCCATCGGCGGCTGCTGCGGACCGAGCACCTCCACGGCGCCGTTCGGCCCGTCCAGCGGCTCCGGCCCCTCGCTGCCCTCGTCCGGCGCGGAGACCGCGAACGCCCGGCCCTCGCTCGCGTCCAGCAGATGCGGCTGCGGCGCGCCCTGCCCGGACGGCGCGGCCGGCCGGCGCCCGGCGCCCGCCTCCCCGCGCGCGCCCTCCTGCGGCGCGGCGAGCTTACGGCGACGACCGGAACCGGCGGCCGGGGTACCGCCGGGCGGCGTGCCCCCGGCCGGACCCTGCGCCTGCGGATCGGCGAGCTGCTGCGCGAACGGCACGCCCTGCCCGAGCGTGCGGACGCTGAACGCCCGGCCGTGCGACTGCCCCGGCCCGGGACCGCCGTCCTCCTCCGGCCGCGGCTCCGCCTCCGCCTCCGCGGGGCTGGGCCGGCCGCGCCGCCGCCCGGTCGGCGCAGGCGCCTCCCCGTCGGCCGGCACCGCCCCGGGCGCGCTGCCGTGCACCGCCCGCGTCGGCTCGGCGGGCGGCACCGGCGCACCCTGCGGAGGTACGGGCTGCCCGGCACCCTGCGGCGGCACCGGCTGCGGCGCGCCCTGCGGCGGCACCGGCTGCCCCGGAGCCTGCGGCGGCACCGGCCGGCCGGCGCCCTGCGGCGGAACGGGCTGCCCGGCGCCCTGCGGCGGAACGGGGCCCGTGCCCTGCGGCGGAACGGGCCCGCCGTGGGCCGGGCGCTGCTGCGGCACATCCGGGCGGACCGGCTGCTGCGGCCCGGACTCCTCGGGACGCCCGTGCTGCCCGTGCTTGCCGCCCGGACGCACCGGCTGCGGCCCCTGCTGCTCCGCGGCGCCCGGCTGCTGCGCGCCCGGCGCCGCACCCGCGCCCTCGGCCTCCTCGTCGCCGGACTGCGCCACCAGCCCCTCGGGGCCCGCCACGAACATCCCGGACGTCTCGGAGTCCGCCATCGCGGCCGCCGCCCGCTCCTCGGCCGCGGCCCGCCGGGCCCGCCGCCGACCGGTCGGCTCGTCCTGCCACTCGCCCTGCGGAACACCGGGATTGACCGCCGGCTCCAGCCCGGGCGGACCCGCCGGGGCCTCCGCGGGCTGCGCCGGACCGTTCGCCACCGGACGCCGCGCCCGGCGCCGCCCGGTGCCCTCGGCCTGCGCGGACGACTGCCCGGCGACCGCGGGCAGCGCCGGCAGCGCGGAACCCGAAGCGCCCGCGGACGCCGCGCCCGGCGCCTGATCGGCCGCGGCCGGCGGCAGCGCGAACGGCGACCGCGCGCCGCCCGGCGCCTGCTGACCGGCGCGCTCCGGCGCCTCCGCCAGCGCCCGGCGCGCCCGCCGCCCGGAACCCGGCTGCGCGATGCCCTGCGGCGGCGCCTGCTGCGCCTGCCCCGGATGCCCGACCGGCGTCAGCTGCGCCGCGCCCGTCCCCGCACCACCGGGCAGCGCCGGCAACGCGCCCGGCGCACCCTCCGGCTGCGGCGCCCGCCGCCGCCCGGAACCGTCACCGGCGTCCGTGCCGTCGCCCGGCCGCCCGAGGCCGCCGTCCGCCGCGCCGTCGCCGGCCGCGCGCCCGGCACCGTCCGAACCGCCGGACACCCCCGAACCGTCCGTACCGGACTGCTCCGTGCCACGCGCCCGCTGTGCCGGGACCGGCATCACCGTCGTCCCGTCGCCCTGCGCCTGATGCGCCCGGCTGCCGCCCGCGGGCACCGTGCCGTCCGCCGCCACCGGCAGCTCCAGCACCCACGCACTGCCGCCCGCGCTCTGGCCGCCCGGCACCTTGTGGGTCTGCATCAGCCCGCCGTGCTGCCGCACGATGCCCCGCGCGATCGGCGCGTGCACCGGATCGCCACCGGCGTACGGGCCGCGCACCTCGATGCGGACCACATCGCCGCGCCGCGCCGCGGCCACCACGATCGTCGAATCCTGCGGACCCCGGCCGCCCGCGCCCGGACCCGCCGCATCCGCGGCCGGCATCCGGCCCGTCGAGTCGACACCGGCCACATCCGCGATCAGATGCGACAGCGCCTGCGCCACCCGCTCCGCGTCGACCGTCGCCTCGATCGGCGGCGCGTGCACCGCGAACTGCGCCCGGCCCGGCCCGATCAGGTCGACCGCGCCCTCCACGCCGGCCGCCACCACGCCGTCCAGCTTCACCTTCTTGCGCCGCAGCTTCTCCGCCCCGGCGTCCAGCCGCTGATAGCTGAGAACGTTGTCGACCAGCGTCGTCATCCGCGCGTGCCCGGCCGCGAGGTGGTGCAGGATCTGGTTGGCCTCCGGCCACAGCTGCCCCGCCGGATCGGACGCCAGCGTCCGCAGCTCCCCGGTCAACTCCTCCAACGGCCCGCGCAGCGCCTGCTCCAGCACCGCCAGCAGCTGCGTGTGGCGCGCCGCCAGCGCGTCGTACGGCCGCCGGTCGGTGAACGTCATCACCGCGCCGACCAGCTGATCGCCGTCGCGCACCGGTGCCGTCGTCAGGTCGACCGAGACCGACTTGCCGTCCTTCGCCCACAGCGCCTGCCCGCGCACCCGGTGCTTGCGCCCGGACCGCAGGGTGTCCGCCAGCGGCGTCTCCTCCCACGGCAACGGCGAACCGTCCGCCCGGGAGTGATGCATCAGCGGATGCAGCTCCTTGCCGCCCAGCTCGCTCGCCCGGTAGCCGAGGATCTGCGCCGCCGACGGATTGACGAGGACGACCTTGCCGTCCGCGTCCACGCCCACGACGCCCTCGGCCGCGGCCCGCAGGATCATCTCCGTCTGCCGCTGCTGCCGCGCCAGCTCCGTCTCGGTGTCCAGCGTCCCCGTCAGATCCCGCACCACCAGCATCAGCAGTTCGTTGCCGGTGTAGCCGTTGCGGTGATCCGCGTACGCCGCCTCGAAGGCCGACTCGTACGGGGTACGCCCGTCCTCCAGATTCGCGCTGGTCACCTCGACGAGCAGCTCGGTGCCGTCGGTCCGGCGCGCCACCATCCGCGTCGGCTTCGTCCGCCCGCCCTCGGCCTCGGCGTCGTGCCGCCGCATGGAGCCGGGGATGCGCTTGGAGTCGAACGACGGCAGGAGGTCGAGCAGCCCGCGCCCCACCAGGGCGGTACCGGGCGCCTCGAACGTCTCCAGGGCGATGGTGTTGGCGTTGACGACCGTGCCGTTGCAGTTGACGAGCAACAAGGCGTCAGGAAGGGCGTCCAGTATGGCTGCGAGGCGAGCAGCGCCTCGGGATGGCCTGCTGCTCACGACGACGCTTCCTCCCTGTTACCGCACAGTGCCGGCCCGGCTGGGCGGGCCGCTGGAAGGGAGTCTACGGGCAGTTGCCGTGGACGCCGAGGCGGATGAGGGGCAGGTGACGCCCCGGTCGGGTGCGACTCGCCGCACGCCCGACATGTGCCCCGCGTCCTGACCTGCCCGCCCACTCCGCCACGAAAGGGCTCGGGCATCGCGTCATGAACCGGTCGTCGGGAGCAGCGGCTCGAACCGGTCCCAGCGGGCGATCTCGCACCCGTTGGTCCGCCGGAACTCGGTCTTCACCGGCCGCCCGGCCCAGTAGCCGGAGACCTGCGCGGTGATCGGACCGCCGTACATCATCGTGCACTTCGCCGCCCGCGGAACCGCCGCGAACGTGTCCTGCCCCCACCGCGTCATCCGGTCCAGCCGCGCGCACGCCCCCGCCGCGTCGAAGTGGTTCCCGCCGTCGGGGTGGCAGAACAGCTCGTAGCGCCCGTCGACCCCTGCCGCCCCGGACCGCGTCACCGTCACCGTCAGATGATCGGCCGGCCGCAGCCGCCCCCCGCGGTCGGTGCCCTCGGTGTTCCCGCCCTCCGTACGCGTGACCGGCCCCGGCAGCCCGGCGACGCCCCGGAGGTGGCGGTGCCCGGTGGGCGGCCGCAGGCCCGTACGGTCGAGGACCCCGGCCGGACCGGTGGGGTTCGGCGCCGCGGCGCGCTCCCCGGGCAGCGGCAGCGGGATCGGCGCGCCCGAGGCGGCGGGCGCGGCCAGCGCCAGCGCCGCCGCGGCGGCCACCACCGGGGCGACGGCGGTCAGCAGGGACTTCCGGAGATACGGCATCACGGCTCCAGACGAGAGAGCGGAACGGGCACGCGGGCACGCACCCACCGGGGCACCCCGCGGCCACGCCGCACCCGGCCCCACCCCCACTAACGCGCCTTGCGCCCCGACGTTTCGCGGCAGGAACGTCTTTGCCCGACGGCTCACCCGCCGGGTACCGTAGGGGGCGATTGGTGACAGCCCCCAGGGCTGTGCCATCATCTGGTCACGCCGCGGCGCTCACGCGCCGGTGCGTGTGGAGGCGTCGCCTAGTCCGGTCTATGGCGCCGCACTGCTAATGCGGTTTGGGGCTTACCCCCCATCGAGGGTTCAAATCCCTCCGCCTCCGCTTCCGACCTCCGGGCCTCTTTCCTCAGCGGGAAGGGGCCCGGAGGCGTTTTACGTACCGGAATTTCCGCCGGCGGGATTCCCGGGCCGGGCCGTAAGCGCGGCGAACGATCATCCGCACCCGCCGCGGGCGCTGATCACGGACGCGCGCGGCGGCGGGATCGGCGGCAGGATCTGTGCGGGAAACCCGGCGTCGATCTTCGTCGCCGCTCCGGCCCGGCCTGCCGCCCTCGGGTGCGTTCTCGCAGGTCAGCGGCGGTATGGGCAATGGATTTCGTGTCGCGGCGCGCTTCATGTAATGTTGTTCCCGCAACGCCGACCGGCAAGAAAATGTGCCGGAAAGCCGAGCGCTCGTAGCTTAACGGATAGAGCATCTGACTACGGATCAGAAGGTTGCAGGTTCGAATCCTGCCGAGCGCACAGCAGGCCGAAGACCCCGTCGAGAGATCGACGGGGTCTTCGGTGTTTGTACGGGTCGCGGCGGCCGTGGCCGGCTTTTCCGCACTCCCGGATGCCGTGCCGAGTGCGCGATCGATCTCCGACGTCTCGTGGTGGACCGGAGGCGGGACGGCGTGGAGCGGGGCGGCGATGTCGGCGCACGGGGCTTTCCGCGGCGCTGAGCAGCGCGGGGAGCGGTGTTGCGGCGCGGTTCATGTAATGTTGTCCGCGCAACGCCGACCGGCAGGAAAATATGCCGGAAAGCCGGGCGCTCGTAGCTTAACGGATAGAGCATCTGACTACGGATCAGAAGGTTGCAGGTTCGAATCCTGCCGAGCGCACCGCACGCCGGAGGCCCGTCGAGAGATCGACGGGCCTCCGGCTTTTGCGTGGCCGGCGGTGGCGGACGTCGGGTCGTTCGGCCGGAGCCGGCGGAGGGTGCCCGGTTTTCCTTACGGGAGGCGCGAGGTATTCGCGAGGCCCGGTGTTTCTTCCGCTACGCGAAGTCGATCGCGGCCAGTACGGGCCCGGCGAGCGCCAGCCCGTATTGCAGGGCGACGGTCCGGCTGCGGACGGTGTGGCTCATCGCGGCGTTCGGAAGGCAGAGCGCCGCCAGCCCCGTGACGGCGGAGAGGGCCAGGGACCACGGGGCCAGGCTCACCAGCGGGCCGCTCGCGCCGTCCCCGGTGTACGCCTGCCGGAGCGCGATGACGACGAACGCCCCGAAGGCGAGGACGAGCAGCAGGAGGCCGATCCCGGCGAAGACGCGTACCGCCGGCGTGGACGGCGCGAAGGGGTCGGGCGTCGTGGGGGTGGCGAGGTCGGGGCCAGGTGTGGTCATGGCGGCCACCTTGGGGTGCGTGCGTCGCCCCGCGCATCGTGGCGGGTACTCAGGCGGGGCGGGGGCGCGTACTCAGGCGCCGGGTCTTGGGCGACGGCTGGGGCGGTCGGTGGCGCCACGATGGCGCTCAGGCCGGCCGTCGGGGCACCACCACGATCTGGTCCGGGTCCTCGTAGACGACGTGGCCGGGGGCGCGGGAGTGGAGGCGGTGGCAGGGGATGCGGTGGGCGCGGAGGACGGCCAGGTAGCCGTCGACGCGGGTGATCAGGTGCGGGGACGTGGACTTGAACCAGGCGGCGGCGCCCGGATGGCGGGTGCGGTCGTAGACGGTGGGGTCGACGTCGGCGGGGTTGGTGAAGTGGGTGTCGTACCAGTCGTTGGCGGCGCGGCGGAAGCGTTCCTGGGCCGGGGTGAGGAGGCCCTCCCGGGCGAGGTTGTTGACCAGGGCGAAGACGCCGGGGAAGTGGCCGTGGTCGTTACGGGTGGCGCCCTGGAAGCGGACGTAGTGGGGGACGGGGTCGGCGGCGGGGTGGCTGTGCGGGGGCACGGGGCTCCTGGGGGTGGGGGCGGTGGGCCGGGAGGTGCGGCGGGGCTCGGGGCGGGGCTTGCGGGGGCGGCGAGTGCGGGTTCGTGGCTCTGGGGTGGAGGGGAGAGCGAGGGGTTCGGGGGTCGGCTGGGGAAAGGATTAGGCATTGGTGCGGACTTCGCGTACTGTTTTGTTCACCGACGCGGGGTGGAGCAGCTCGGTAGCTCGCTGGGCTCATAACCCAGAGGTCGCAGGTTCAAATCCTGTCCCCGCTACTGACGCCGTAGGCCCGGTGGATTCGTCCACCGGGCCTACGGCTTTTTTGCGTGGGATGCGTCGGATGCGGGGGTGCGTCGGGTACGCGCCCGCGATCGGGCTCATGGGGCGATCGGTGCCGGTGGGGTTGTGTAGTGGGCGGCGGGTCCGTGGTGGCGTGGGGCCGCCAGGTGGGGGCGCAGGAGCAGCTCGTCGTCGTAGTCGCCGGAGTTCTGGTGCCGGAAGGCGAGGGGCGGCGTGGTGGGGAGGGTGCGGAGGCGTGCGCGCAGCCGGTCGGCGGCGGTGGCGTAGGTGTCCGGGGTGATGCGGTCCGCGCCGGGGATGAGCAGCGGCGGGACGACGGTCATGCCGGTGTACCAGAGGGTGCCGTGCTGGAGGGGGAAGAGGAGGTCGTTGAGGTCTCCGTTGACGCCGCGCGGCCCGAGGGTGGCGGCGCGGGCTCCCGCGGTGACGACGACCATGGCGCGTTTTCCGGCCAGCGGGCCGTCGCCGTAGCGGTGGGGGCGGCCGGTGGCCGGGTCGGTGAGGCCGAAGGCGAAGCCGTTGACGAAGACCCGGTCGAACCAGCCCTTGAGCTGCGCCGGCATCCCGTACCACCACAGGGGGAACTGCACGATCAGGGTGTCCGCCCAGGCGATCTTCTGCTGTTCGGCGCGGATGTCGGGGCTCAACGTCCCGTCGTGGAGGGCGCGTTGGGAGGCCCGGCCGACGTGGAGGCGGTCGGCCGGGTCGTGGGCGTAGTCGGCCGCGTCGACGACCGGGTTCCACTTCATGGCGCGCAGATCGGAGACGCGGGCCTCATGGCCGTACGCGTCGAGGGCGCGCAGCCCGTCCGCCTGGAGGGAGGCGTTCAGGGAGCGGGGGTCGGGGTGGGCGGAGACCCAGAGGACCTTCATGGGGCGGGAGGGCGCGGTGGCGGGGGCGGCTTCGGTGCCGGTTGCGGTTCCGGCCGTTGCCGTGGCTGCGCTATCGGAGCTGGTGGGGCTGGTGGCGCCGGAGGTGGGCTCTGTGGTCATGGGGCAACTGTCGGGGGCGGGGGCCCGGTGGGACGAGTGGCCGGATGGTCGTGATGCGTGAGGATCGGGCCAGGGCGGCGGGGTGGTTGCGGGCTGTTCCGGGGCGGTGATGGGGGCGTGCGTTCGGTGGTGTGCGCCGGGGGGCGTACGGGTGCGGGTTCAGGGGAGGGGCATGGCGCGCGGCGGGATGGGGGCGCGGGCGTGCGGGGTTGGGATGTGTGGCGGGTGATCCGGGGTGGGGTGAGGGGCTTGGGCTTTGTGGGGTGTGTGCGGTGGAGAGGCGGCGGTTGTGGTGAGTGATGCGGGCGGGGCGGGGCCGTTCGTGGGCGGCGGGGCGCGGCACCGGGTGGCGGTGCTGGTGCGGGACGGGATGCTGCCGATCGAGGTCGGCATCGTCCACCGGATTTTCGGCGAGGCGCGGTCGGAGGCGGGGGAGCCGCTCTACGAGGTGGTGACGTGCGCGCCGGTGCCCGGGGAGGTGCGGACGGACGCGGACTTCACCGTGAACGTCGCCCACGGACCGGAGGCGCTGGCGGCGGCGGACACCGTGGTCGTACCGGCGTCCGCGGCGGACTACGCGGACGGCGGCGGGGGCCGCGGGGCGGCGCCGGGCGAGGCGCGTGCCGAGGGGTGTGCGGACGGTTCGGGGGCGGCGCGCGGTGTGGGGGAGCGCGCCGACGGGAGCGCCGGGGCGCCGGGTGCGCCAGGCACGCCGGGGGCGTCTTCGGCGGTGGAGACGGCCGTCGGTGCAGGTGGGGAGCTTGCTGCGGCGGCGGGCGGAGCTGCGGGGGCGGATTCGGGGGTCGGCGCACCGGGGGAGACGGCCGGGCGGTTGGCGGCGGAGCGGGGCGCGATGGTGCGGGCGTTGCGGCGGATGCGGGCGGGGACGCGGGTGGCGTCGATCTGTACGGGTTCCTTCGTGTTGGCGGCGGCGGGGTTGCTGGACGGGCGGCGGGCGACGACGCACTGGAAGTCGGTGGACGACTTCCGGCGGCTCTTCCCCGGGGTGCAGCTGGAGCCCGACGTGCTCTACACGGAGGATCGCGGGGTGCTGACCGCCGCCGGGGTCGCCTCGGGGATCGACCTCTGTCTGCACATGGTCCGGTGCGATCACGGGGCCGCGGTCGCGGGCGACGTGGCGCGGCGGACGGTCGTCCCGCCGTACCGGGAGGGCGGGCAGGCCCAGTACATCCGGCGGCCCGTGCCCGCCCCGCGGATCTCGTCGACGGTGGCCGCCCGCACCTGGGCGCTGGAGCATCTCGACCGTCCGGTGACGCTGCGCGAGCTGGCGGAGTGCGAGGCGATGAGCGTCCGGACGTTCACGCGGCGGTTCCGGGAGGAGATGGGCGTCTCGCCGCTCCACTGGCTGACCCGCCAACGGGTCGAACGCGCCCGGGAGCTGCTGGAGGAGACGGATCTGACGGTGGAACGGATCGCGACCGAGGCCGGGTTCGGGACGGCGGCGTCGCTGCGGGCCCATGTGCAGGCGGTGTTGGGGGTGTCGCCGCGGGAGTACCGGCGGACGTTCCGGGGGGTGTGAAGGCGTTCGGGCCTGGGCCGGTGGGGTGGCTTGCCCGGGGGCGCGGGGAGGTGGGGCGGGCTTCCGGCCCCGGGGACGGACGGGTGCCGGAGCCGGCCGGGTGCCGGTGCCGGCTCGGTGGGTTGGGTGGCCGGGCGGGTTCGTGGGCCGGGGCGATGTCAGTGGGTGGTCGTACGCTTGCGGGGTGTGGCGATGTACGGGTCCGCGGTGGTCGTTGGAGGGGGAAGCAGGAGGGGAGCGGAGGTTTCGGCAGGGGCTGGGGGGGTACTGCGCCGAGCGGGGCGCGGAGCGGGTCAGCGCGCTGCCCGCGGGCAAGAGACTGGCGTTCTCCGTGGTGGGGGAGCGGCGGTGCCTGGGGGTGCGGCGTGGTGGGCGGCGGATCGTCTGCCCGTACGAGGCGGTGATCACGGGGACGGCTGCCCGGGATCAGTGCGAGGCGTGTGCCCGGCTGGACCGTTCGCGGTCGGTCGCGGCGGACACCATGGCCGATGATCCGCGTCCGTACGGCGTCTATCTCGCGTACTTCGGGCCCGGTCTGGTGAAGGTCGGGATCACGGCGGCCGAGCGCGGGGCGGCGCGGCTGGTGGAGCAGGGGGCGGTGGCGTACGCCTGGCTGGGGCGCGGGCCCCTGATGGCGGCGCGGCGGGCGGAGGCGGTGCTGGGGAGCGCGCTCGCGGTGCCGGACCGGTTCGCCAAGGAGGCCAAGCGGGCGGCGCGGGGCGCGTTGCCCGCGGTGGCGGAGCGGCGCGCAGAGCTGGCGGAACTCCATGCGCGGGCGCGGGGGTTGCCCGGATGGCCGGAGACGCTGGAGCCGGTGGGCTTCGCGTTCGGCGATCACACCGAGCTGTTCGGGCTGGACCGCATTCCGGCGGACGCCGCCGAGCTGGGCGCGATGACGGCGGACGCGGAAGTGGTGGGGGAGGTCCTGACGGGGGTCGGGGCGGATGTGTATGTGCGGATTCGGGTGAGTGGGGTTTCTGCGGTGTCCCCGGGGGCCTCGGCGTCCCCGGCGTCCCCGGTGTTTCCCGGGGGCGCGGTGCCCTCTGCGCCGCCCGCGTCCGGGGCGGCTGGGGCCGGTGGGGGGCCGGTGCGTTCCGGTGGGATGGACGGGGTTGGCGAGGTGGTGGCGGTGCTTGATGCGCGGTTGTTGTCCGGGTGGGTGTTGGGGGCTGCGCGGGGTGGAGTGACGACGGTGCCCGTACGGGAGGCCCCGTACGGGAGAGGGGCGCGTCGTGGTGGAGCGGAGGGGGAGGGCGGGCAGGAGGGGTTGTTCTGAGGTTGGGGGCCCTTTCTCGGGTGCGTCCGGGGAAGTTCGGGATGGGGACGGCGGGGGCGTGCGGGCGCGTTGGGTGAGGCGGCGGCTCGGGCATCCGGGAGCGGGCGGCTCCGGGGAGGGGGACGGGGCCGAGTCTGGGGTGCGTGGGGGAGAGTCCGGCGGATTCGGCGTGGGGTTGGCCTGGGGTGGTGCCCGGTGGGCGGTGGGCGGTGCCCAGCGCCCGGTGCTCACTGCTCACTGCCCGGTGTTTGGGGTGGGTGGTCAGGTGGTCGGTGCCGTGGGCACCGTTGCGGCTGTCCCATACGTCGCTGCTGCTGTCGCCGCTGCCGTGAGGGCGTGGAGGGCGGTGCGTAGCTCGTTGAGGGTTGCCTCGTCGGCGACGCGCTCGGCGGTGGGGTCGATCTTCGTGCTGATGGCGGGGATTTCGCGGCAGGCGCCCGTGACGACACGGCCCGTCATCATGCGCAGGACTTCCCGTAGTTGCGCGTTGGCGTGATCGCCGCCGGCGGGGGACGGCGACGCGGTGATCACGGCAACGGGCTTGTCCACGCATTCGCCGCTGCTGACCAGCCAGTCGAGCGCGTTCTTGAGGGCGCCCGGGATGCCGTGGGCGTACTCGGGGCTGACGATGAGCAGCGCGTCGGCGGCGGCGACGGTGGTGCGGAGGGCGGCGACGGACGGGGGCGGCGTCGCGCCCTCGCCGTCCAGATCGGGGTTGAAGTGCGGCAGGGCGGCGATGTCGGCGGTGGTGGCCGGTCCGTCGAAGAAGGCCAGCGCGGAACGCAGCACGGCGCCGTTCGAGGAGCGGGCACGCAGGCTGCCGGACAGGGCGACGAGTCTCATGGGGCGACCGTACGCGGGGAGTTGGGCGGCGGTGCGGCCGGATGCCCGGGGCCGAGCTTCTGATGGCCAAGGGGCCCGCCGGCCGGGGGAGGCCGGTGATCGGGCGCTCGGGGGCGGACGAGCGGGAGCCGGCGGAGGGGCCACGGCGCGGACGGGCCACGGTTCGGACGTGCCACGGTACGGACGGGGTGTCAGGACGTGGCGTCAGTCGCATTGTTGCAGGTCAGGGCGATTGTCAGTGGGGGGTGAGATGGTGGGTTGCAGTGATCGGGATGGGCCGTGCGGGGGGCGGCCCAGCTCGGTCGTGGCCGGCTTGTTGGTGGCGGGGGAGTTGGTGAGTGGGGGTGCGGAGAGAGGGCGACGTCCAGGTTGGGGCAGGGGGCGGGAGCGGCGCACAGGTCGTGACGGGCCTGAGCCGGGAGGGCCGGCGGGCGCCGCGAGGGTGGGACGGGCAACGGACACCGTGGGCAGAAGGGGGGAGCGGAACGGGTGCAGGAGCGAGGGCGGTGATTCAGCGGACGAAGCGTCGGCCGAATCGGGCGCTGTGCGGGGGGCGGGGACGAGGACGGGGGGAGGAGGCATGGGGTACCTGATGCGCAGGTCGTGACGGCGCTGGGGGCGGTGAGGCAGCGAGATGGTGGGAGCGGCACCTTTGGCAGCCGAGCGCTGGGGATGGGCGCGGGGGCCTGGCGCCAAGGCCGAGTGGTGAGGCCGCGTGCTGAGGCCAAGGGGCGAGGCCAACCGTCGAGGCCAACCGCCGAGGAGTGCCGCCGAGGGGTGTCGGGGCTCGGCCGGGTGAGACGTTGAGGGGGATTCTCAGGGGATTCACAGAAAGGGGAAAGGGGGCTCTCACGGGGGAGGGGCACGTTCGGGGCATGACCGTGACTTCATCGCCGTCCGCTGTATCCGCGGGGCCTTCGGGTGCCCGGCCGTACCGGTCCGCCGTGGGGGGCGGCGGGGAGGCCCGGGCGCCCGGTGGGGAGCCGGGGCTGCGGCGGGCCGACGGGAGCCCGGTTCGGGTGCTGGTGGTGGACGACGAGTCCTCGCTCGCCGATCTGCTGTCGCTGGCGCTCCGCTACGAGGGCTGGGACATCCGGGCCGAGGGCGACGGCGCCGGTGCGCTGCGCTGCGCCCGGCAGTGGCGGCCGGATGCGGTGCTGCTCGATGTGATGCTGCCGGACATGGACGGCCTGGCGGTGCTGGCCCGGCTGCGGCGCGAACTGCCCGACGTTCCCGTGCTGTTCCTGACGGCCAAGGACTCCGTCGAGGACCGGATCGCCGGGCTGACCGCGGGCGGCGACGACTACGTCACCAAACCGTTCAGCCTGGAAGAGGTGGTGGCCCGGCTGCGGGGGCTGCTGCGCCGGGCGGGGGCCGCGGCGGCGAAGAGCGCCTCGGTACTGACGGTCGGCGATCTGACGCTGGACGAGGACAGCCGCGAGGTGAGGCGGGGCGAGGACGACATCCGGCTGACGGCCACCGAGTTCGAGCTGCTGCGGTATCTGATGCGGAACCCGCGGCGGGTGCTGAGCAAGACGCAGATCCTGGACCGGGTCTGGAGCTACGACTTCGGGGGACAGGCCAACGTCGTCGAGCTGTACATCTCCTATTTGCGACGGAAGATCGACGCCGGCCGGGAGCCGATGATCCACACCCGGCGCGGCGCGGGATATCTGATCAAGGCGGCGGGCTGAGGCGGACGTAGACGTAGACGCAGGCGCGGAGATGGACGCGAGTCCGGGCGGGGACGCGAGTCCGGGCGGGGACGCGAGTCCGGGCGCGAGCCAGATACGGATGCGGCCCGAGTACGGATACGGGCGCGCATACGGATGCGGTCCCTGCCCTGCTGACCATCCCCGGACACCCGAGCCCCGACCCTCGTGGCCCAAACCCAGGCCCGACGCCGAGGTCTGAGCCCCAGCCCCCAAAGCCCAGGCCGCAGGCCCCCGCAGAACTCAACGCTTTCGAACTCCCCCGCCAGAGCCCAACGCCCCCGAACTCCCCCCACAGGCCCCCCGTTTCACGTGAAACGGGCTTCCCCGGTCGGTTTCGCGTGAATCCGGCCGGGGGTTTTCGCGTCGGCTCACGGAAATGTGTTGTACAGCGTATAGCTTGCCCTCGTACGCTCTACGACGCCGCCGCGGGCTCCGTGCCCACCTTGGTGTCCGGTGTCCGTAGTTCCGTGCCGGGCGACCGCACCGCTTCACCGGCGCCGGGCAGTTCGGGTCCCACCGGCGGTCCGGGTGCCGGTCCGGGGAGCGCATCCGCAGCGCCACGGGTTCCGGGCGGCATGTCCCTTTCCGCTCACCAGTTTTCCCGGGAGCCGCACATGCCCCCTTCCGCCCCTGACGCCGCGCCCTCGCCGTCGTCCGCCCCGTCCTCCGGTCCGCCCGCGGCTCCCGGTCGTGCCGCCACGCGCTGGCTGGTCCTCGGGGTCATCTGTCTCGCGCAGCTGACCGTCATCCTCGACAACACCGTCCTCAGCGTCGCGATCCCCTCCCTCACCGTGGATCTGGGGGCCAGCACCGCCGACGTCCAGTGGATGATCAACGCGTACTCGCTCGTCCAGTCCGGGCTGCTGCTCACCGCCGGGAACTCCGCCGACCGCTACGGGCGGAAGAAGATGCTGGCCATCGGGTTGGCGCTGTTCGGGCTCGCCTCGCTCGGCGCGGCCCTGGCGACCTCGCCCGGGATGCTGATCGCCGCCCGCGCCGGGATGGGCGTCGGCGGTGCGCTGCTGGTCACCACCACGCTCGCGGTCGTCATGCAGATCTTCGACGACGCGGAGCGGCCCAAGGCCATCGGCATCTGGAGCTCCGTCAGCTCCCTCGGGTTCGCCGCCGGTCCGCTCATCGGCGGGGTGCTGCTCGACCACTTCTGGTGGGGCTCGCTCTTCCTGGTCAACCTGCCGGTCGCGGTCCTCGCGCTCTGTGCGGTGATCGCCCTCGTGCCGGAGTCGAGGAGTCCGGGTGCCGAGAAGCCCGATCCGCTCGGTGCGGTGCTGTCGATGATCGGCATGGTCGGGGTGGTCTTCGCGATCATCTCCGGGCCGGTCGACGGCTGGCTCTCCGGCAAGGTGCTGATCTCCGCGGCCATCGGGTTCGCCGGTCTCGCGCTCTTCGCGCTCTGGGAGCTGCACACCCCGCATCCGATGCTGGACATGCACTTCTTCCGCAACCGCCGGTTCATCGGCGCCGTCTCCGGCGGCATCCTCGTCGCCTTCGGCATGGGCGGCTCGATGTTCCTGCTCACCCAGCACCTGCAACTCGTCCTCGGCTACGAACCGTTGGAGGCGGGGCTGCGGATGGCGCCGCTCGCCGTCACCGTCGTACTGATCAACTTCACCGGGTTCGGCGCCCGGTTGCTGCCTCGCCTCGGCACCCCCGGAATGATTGTCTCCGGGATGTCGCTGCTGGCCGGGGGCCTCGCCCTCATCGCCACGCTCGGCGGTTCCGGCTACGGCGGGATGCTCGCCGGGCTGATCGTGATGGGTGCCGGCGTCGCGCTCGCCATGCCGGCCATGGCCAACGCGATCATGTCGGCCATCCCGCCGGCCAAGGCTGGTGTCGGCGCCGGAGTCAACGGCACGCTGATGGAGTTCGGCCAGGGGCTGGGCGTCGCGGTGCTCGGCGCGGTGCTCACCGCGCGTTTCCAGGCGTTGCTGCCGGTGGCCGCCGCCGGGGCCGGTTCGCTGGCCGCGGCGCTCGCGCGGACCGGCTCGGCGGCCGAACGCACCGTGGTGCACGACGCGTTCGCCGCCGGTATCCGCACCGGTCAACTCGCGGGCGCCGTCGCGGTGTTCCTCGGCGGGCTGCTCGCCGCCGTCCTGCTGCGGCGGGCCGAGCGGTCGTCCGGGGAGCCGTCGGGACCGCCGGCGGCAGACGAGGTGCCCGCCGCGGCGGAATAGCATCGAAAGCGGAGCACGTCCCGCTCGGCGGGAGGCGAAGCGCGAGGGGAGAGGCGTCATGGCAGCGGCAGGAGAGGGCGCCGGAGGGCGGCCGAAGAGCGTCTGGCTGGCCGGGCGCGGGCCGCTCAAGCGGAAGGCGGACCAGCCGGACGGGCTCGACCTCGACAAGATCGTCGGGGCGACCGTCCGGCTGCTGGACGCCGACGGTCTGGCGAAGTTCTCGATGCGCCGCCTCGCCGCCGAGCTGGGCGTCACCGCGATGTCGGTCTACTGGTACGTCGACACCAAGGACGATCTGCTGGAGCTGGCCATGGACGCGGTCGCCGGCGAGATGCGGCTGCCCGACGAGGACGGCGGCACGGACTGGCGCGATCAGCTGCGGGCGCTCGCCACCGCCTACCGCGACATGCTGCTGCGCCATCCGTGGGTGGCGCGGCTGCTCGGCGAGTACCTCAACATCGGCCCCCGTTCGCTGGCCTTCTCCAACGCCACGCTGCGGGTGATGGGCGCCAGCGGGCTCGATCCCGTACGGGCCTCCGGCGCCCTCGCCACGGTCTTCCACTTCGTCTACGGCTTCGCGACGATCCGCGCCCTGCACGAGGCCCGCTGCCGGACCGCCGGGATCTCTCTCGACGCGTACTTCGCGCAGGTCAGCGCGGCCATGGCGGACCGGCCCGAGTACGCGGAGACCCGCGAGCTGTCCGCCCGCGCCGGCTACGCCCGCCAGGGCCACGGCGTCGTCGAGATGCTCGACCGGGAGTTCACCCTCGCCCTCGACCTGCAGATCGCGGGCATCGAGACGCTACGGGACCGGGGCCGGGGCACGGGGAGCTGACCCGCGGAGCTGACCGGCAGGGGGCCGGGGCTCACCCGCACCACGCAACCGGGCCGGGCGCAGGCACCCCCCAAGGTGCCCGCGCCCGGCCCGGTCCCGTACGCCGTTCGTCCCGCCGCCGCGCCGCTCGCCCGGCCGCCGTCCGACGGCCCTGCTCAGCCCGCCATCGGCAGCGAGTCGCCCTGCACCGCCTGGATGTCGAGCTGGACCCGCAGGGTCGTGCCGATCGCCGCGATGCCGGCGGCCACGACCTGGTTGTAGTTCATCTTGAAGTCCTCGCGGCGCAGCTCCGCGGTGGCGCTGAACGCCGCCCGCACGCCGCCCCACGGGTCGGGGCCGGTGCCGAGGTAGCTCAGGCTCAGGTCGACCGGGCGGACGACGCCGTGCAGCGACAGATCGCCGTGGACCGTCCAGCGGTCCGGGCCGGCCGGCTCCAGGCCGGTGCTGCGGTAGGTGATCTCCGGGAACTCCGCGACGTTCAGGAAGTCGTCGGAGCGCAGGTGGCCGTCGCGCATGCCGTTGCCGGTGTCGATCGACGTCGCCGCGATGACCGCCTCGACCCCGGACTTCTCCAGGTCCTCGGCGATCTCTATGCGCCCGCTGAACTCGGTGAACCGGCCGTGCACGCTGGTGATGCCCAGGTGCTGCGCGGTCGCCGCGACCGTCGAGTGCATCGGGTCGATCGTCCAGGTGCCGGGCGGCGGCAGCTCCGTGCCGCCCTGCCGTGCCAGCACGACGTTGCCGACGTCCATCCGGCCGCTCGCCGTCACGATCGCGCTGGAGGCGACCGGCGCGTAGCCGACGGCCGTCACGATCACCGTGTACGGACCGGGCCGCAGCGGGTCGGTGCTGCGGATGACGCCGTCCTCGTCGGCCGTGGCGCGCAGCATCTGCGCACCGGTCATGTCGGTGACGGTCAGCACGGCGTGCTGCACCGCCCAGCCGTCGCGTGTGCGGACCTGCGCCCGTACGCCCGCAGGTCCCGCGCCCGTCGAAGTCATTCCCACTCCCGTTTCTTGCCTGGTACGTAATCGGGCTCCGGCAGCGGCCTGCAGGCCGTCCCCTGCCTGTGCGCAGCACCGCTGCCGGAGCCCTGGGGTCCGGTCCGGGGCGCGTCTCCGCTCAAAAAGCGCGCCGCGGTCCGGGGTTCATCGTCCCCCGGGCGAGCTGCCCGGGGTCCGGGTCAGTCGCCGGGGTGGGCGAGTTCGACGTCGTAGCCGTCGACCCCGCGGGCGTCGACCTGCAGGCCGTTGGCGACCGGCGGGTAGCCGCTCGCGATGACCGTGTAGTCGCCGGCGTCCAGGTCGGTGAAGGCGTACGCGCCGTCCTCACCGGTGGTGGAGGTCGCCACCACGTTGCCCGCCGCGTCGACCAGGGTGACGCGGGCGTCCGGCAGCGGCCGCCGCGCGGAACCGGCCCGCACGACACCCTCCACCTTCGCGCCGGACAGCAGCTCGACCTCGATGCGGGTGGTGCCCTGACCGCCGACCTCGACCGGCACGGCCGTGGGGCGGAACTCCGCGGCGTTCACCGCGACGGTGAAGGAGCCCGAAGCCAGGTCGTCGAAGGAGAAGTAGCCCTCGGCGGAGGTGGTGCCGGTGGCCAGCACCTCGCCGCGGACATCGGTGACGACGACCATCGCGCCCGCCACCGGCTGCCCGGTGACCGCGCTGCGCACCTGGCCGCCGAGGCCGCTGGTGCCGCTGAGGAGGATGTCGTAGCCGAGCGGCTGGTCGCCGACGATCACCGTCGAGGCCTGCGGCTGGTGCCCGTCGGCCGCCGCGATCAGCACGTACGAACCGGCGCCGGGGGCGGTCAGCTCGTAGGCGCCGTTCGCCTGGGCGGCGGCGCGGCCCAGCTGGCGGCCGCTGAGGGAGATCAGCGTGACCGCGGAGCGCGGCACGGGGTGGCCCTCGGGGTTGCGGATGAAGCCGGTGATCGACGGTCCGGCGGGGGCGTCACCGCCGCCGGCCGACGCGAACGCCGCCAGGGGCTGGGTGGCCTGTGCCGCGGCGGGCTGCGCCCAGGTGGGCGTGTGCTCGTCGGCGGGGGCACCCGCGCCGACCAGGGCGGGCTCCCGCTCCTGCGCGGCAGCTGCGGCCGCGGGGGCCGGGGTGGCCGCGGGGGAGGTGGCCTCGGTGGCCGCCGGCTCCGCGCCGTCCGCGTTCTGGTCCAGTCCGCCGCGAGTCTTCAACGGGACCTCCTTGATGAACAGGGTGAACAGGAAGGCCAGCAGGGCGCAGGGGGCCGCGATCAGGAAGATGTCGGCGACGCCGTGCCCGTAGGCGCTCTCCATGACGGTACGGATCGGGGCCGGGAGCGCGTCAAGGTCCGGGATGCCGCCGCCACCGGCGCCCTGGGCCGCCTGGGCCGCCTTCGGGCCCAGCTCGGCCAGGCCGTCCTTGACGTAGTCGGTAACCCGGGTGGCCATCACGGCACCGAGCGCCGAGACGCCGACCGCACCGCCGAGGGAGCGGAAGAAGGTGACGACGGACGAGGCGGAGCCGAGGTCCTGCGGGGCGACCTGGTTCTGCGTGCAGAGCACCAGGTTCTGCATCATCATGCCGATGCCCAGGCCCATCAGGGCCATGAAGATCGCGACGTGCCAGTAGGCGGTGTCGTAGCGGATGGTGCCCAGCAGGCCCAGACCCGCGGTGACCAGGACGCCGCCGGAGACCAGCCACGCCTTCCACTTGCCGGTCTTGGTGATGATCTGGCCCGAGACGGTCGAGGAGATGAACAGACCGCCGATCATCGGGATCGTCATCACACCGGACATCGTCGGCGACTTGCCGCGCGCCAGCTGGAAGTACTGGCTGAAGAAGACCGTGCCGGTGAACATCGCGATACCGACGAACAGCGAGGCCAGCGAGGCGAGGGTGATCGTCTTGTTGCGGAACAGCCGCAGCGGGATGATCGGTTCCTTCGCCTTGGACTCGACGAGGACGAAGATCGCGCCGAGGACGACGGAGCCGCCCACCATCGCGGCGGTCTGCCACGACATCCAGTCGTACTTGTCGCCGGCCAGCGTCACCCACACCAGCAGCAGCGAGACCGCCGCGCTGATGAAGAAGGCGCCCGCCCAGTCGACCTTGACGCCCTCGCGCTTGACGACGGGGAGCTTCAGGGTCTTCTGCAGGACGATCAGCGCGATCACCGCGAAGGGCACGCCGACGTAGAAGCACCAGCGCCAGCCCATCCAGCTGGTGTCGGTGATGACGCCGCCGAGCAGCGGGCCGCCGACGGTGGCGACGGCGAAGGTGGCGCCGAGGTAACCGCTGTACCGCCCGCGCTCACGCGGGGAGATCATCGCGGCCATGACGATCTGCGCCAGGGCGGAGAGACCGCCGACGCCGATGCCCTGGACGACGCGGCAGGCGATCAGCATGCCGGCGTTCTGCGACAGACCGGCGACGACCGAGCCCGCGACGTAGATGATCAGCGCGACCTGGACCAGCAGCTTCTTGCTGAACAGGTCGGAGAGCTTGCCCCACAGCGGGGTGGTCGCGGTCATCGCGAGCAGCGACGCCGTGACGACCCAGGTGTAGGCGGACTGGCCGCCGTCGAGGTCGTGGATGATCTCGGGGAGCGCGTTCGACACGATGGTCGACGACAGGATGGCGACGAACATTCCGAGCAGCAGCCCGGAGAGTGCCTCCATGATCTGACGGTGCGTCATGGGCGGCTGTCCGGAGGCGGGTATGCCCCCGTGCTTGGCGTGGCCGCCCCGCACACCGGCTGGTGTGGTCGTAGCCATGTAGTTCCTTTTCATCCTGCGGGTGTACGGGTGGTGGAGTCGTGATGTGCCCGGGTACGGCAGTCGCCGAAGCTCGTCCGCAGTCGCGTGAGCAGTTCGACGAGGTGGCCGACGTCGCTGTCGGACCAGTCGTCCAGGTACCGGGCGAGTGTGTGGGTGTAGCGCTCGGACAGCTCCGTCAGGAGTTCCTTGCCGCTCGGGGTCAGACGCAACAGACGTGACCGCTTGTCCGCCGGGTCGGGCTTGCGCTCGATCCAGCCGCGCTCCGCGACGTGGGCGACGTGCCGGCTGGTCACCGACATGTCGATCGCGAGCAGCTCGGCCAGCTGGCTCATCCGCATCTCGCCGTGGCGGTCGAGGAGGGTGAGCAGCCCTGCCGAGGCGGGCGGGCAGTCCTGGGGCAGGATCCGCCCCATTTCACGCTTGACGGCTCCGATGGCGCTGAGCTGCCTGGCCAGTTCCTCGTACTGACTCTGGGCGGCCATGGGCTCCTCCACGCGGTTTTGTTGCTTGAGGCAACCATAGGGTCGGTTGGTTGCTGAAGGCAAACGAATAGGTGGGCCCTACGGTAAAGGGGAAGGAAAGGCGATCTCAGGCCGGGGTCAAGGGAATTGGTGATCGCCAGGAAGCTCCAGGTCAGGGCCGGTCGCCCGGGGTGTCCGGGGCGTTCCGGAATGTGGCCAGCGTCACTTCGGGGCGCCTCGGTGGCTGCGTGGACCGCCCCGACGGCACCGATGACGACGCGCGGTGCGACGCGCGGGCCGCCGTTCCGCACCTTCCGCCCCGCCTCGCCCCCTCCGCGCCAAGAACACCTTTCGCCCTCCCTCCTCCCCTCCTCTCCCTTACGTGCCGGGTGGGCGGGCGTTCTCGGTGCGGGAGGGGTGGCCGGGCGGTGTGTTCGCGGTGCCGTTCGGCGAGGTCCCAGGGCCGTTCCGGCGCCGCTTCGCGCGCGGCCCAGGGGTGCTCCGAAGGGCGCGGTTCGCTAGGGTCCTTGCCCATGGCGACCAACCCGCAGAACCAGGCCGAGGGCAACTACGACCCGGCGGGCAGCACGCAGATGTTCCGCGCCTTCGTCGACGAGGGCGGCACCCCGCAGGCCGGCAGCCGCCGAGCCCCGGCTCCCGCGCAGTCGGCCGGCCCCCGCGTCGGTCTGATCGTCGGCGTCGTCGTCGCCGTGGTGGTCGTCGCCGCAGCGGTCTGGCTCGCCTTCGCCTGACCCCGGCACGACCTCTTCTCCCCTCCGTACGGCGCGGGGCCCGGAATGCTTCCGGGCCCCGTTTTTTGTGTGGGGCGCGTTCTTTGTGTGTGGGGCGCGGCTTTCGGTGCCGGTTCCGGCGGTGTTTCCGGTGCCGCCCGGGGTGGCCGCGGTACTGGGGGCGGGGCCGTGGTTGCCGGAGCGCCGGTCGGGTTTCCGGGGGGCGCCGAGGGGTCGGGCTCCGGGCCGAGTGCGGCGGCCGGGTGCGTTATCCGGGCTTCCGCTGCGTCTTTTCTTCGGGGGCGTTCGCAGAGGTGTCCGCGGGGGTGTCCTCGGGGTGGCGGGTCCAGTCGAAGGACACGTCCTTGGTGTCGAGGTGCATGCCCAGTGGGACCCGCCAGGCGTCCACGCAGATCCGGTACGACGCGGTGCGGCGGGCGCCCGGCGGGAGGGGGAGTGGCAGCTTCCGGGTTGAGGTGCGGGTGTCCCAGTCGATGCCGAGGGCGCCGATGATGTGCGTCCCGAACGTGACCCGGCCGACGGTGACCGGCTGCGTACCGGCGTTCACCAGGGGAAACCTGACCTTCTCGCACCATCGCTCCCCGCCGTCCGCACGCACCGGCTTCCCGATCACCAGCCCGGCGGGCGCGTCCTTGCCCGCGGGAACGGTGGGGGAGGGGAGTCCGGGCGCCGATGGTGAGCCCGGTGAGCCGGGGGTGCCCGACGGGTCCGGTGAGCCGGGCGTCCCCGGCCGGGCGGGCGGCGAGGCGGACGGGCCGGGTCCGCCCGGAGTGCCTGAGCCCCCCGGCATACCTGAGCCTCCCGAAGCGTTGGGCACATCGGGGGTGCCGGAACTATCAGGGTCCTTCCCTGAATGATCTGGAATGCCTGAACCAGCTTTCCCTGGCGCGGGGTTGGCCGGATCTTTCCCTTCGCCGGAATTCCCGCTTGCGTCGCTGCCGTCCCCGCCGGATGTGCCGGTTCCGTCCAGTGGTGTCAGCTCGACGCCCTGTCCGGACGGCGCGCCGGTCGCGACGCTCTCCCCGGCGGCGCCGACCGCCGCGTACCCCTGGCCGGCCCCGCTCCCGCAGCCCGCGAGCAGCGCGCCGCCCAGGCAGCAGGCGGCGACCGCCGAGGCGGTACGGGCGGGACGGAGGCGGTGGGGCGCCGCGGCGGGTCCCGGCGGGCGGGCGGAGCCGCGGGCGGGGTGCGGGGACGTGTCACGGGCGGCCATGCGGGGTGACTGTCGCATCGGCCCAGTGTTGATGACGAGTCGTCAGATTCCTAGCCCCCGGCGGCACGAAGGGCGGGGACTGAGGTGTGAGAGGCACACGAAGCCGAGAGGCGGCGCAGGAGCGCGCGAGGAAGGCGCGCCGGCCGAGGGACGGCGAAAGGGGCCCGCGAGAAAGGCGCGCCGGGCAGGGGAGGAGGGAGCCACGACGGGAGTCGCGACGGGAGTCGCGAAGGGATGCGAAGGGAGCCGCGAGGGGAGCGCGGCTCGAAGACGCGGCAGGCGAGGGAGGTGACCGGGAAGAGGGCGGCGGTCGACGGGGGTCGGACCGGTGGGTGTTCCTCTTCGCAGTCCGCCGAGTGGTGCGCATCGTGCGAACGGTGGTGCGCGTGGTGCGGGTGGTGCGATGACGCGGGAGGTCAACGACCGCTCGGCGGACCCGTCCTCATTCGGCGATCAGCCCTTCCCGCAGCTGTGCGAGGGTGCGGGTGAGGAGGCGGGAGACGTGCATCTGCGAGATGCCGACCTCCTCGCCGATCTGCGACTGCGTCATGTTGGCGAAGAAGCGCAGCATGATGATCTGCCGCTCTCGCGCCGGCAGCTTGGCCAGCAGCGGCTTGAGGGATTCGCGGTACTCCACGCCCTCCAGCGCGGTGTCCTCGTAGCCCAGCCGGTCCGCCAGCGAGCCCTCGCCGCCGTCGTCCTCGGGGGAGGGCGAGTCGAGCGAGGAGGCGGTGTAGGCGTTGCCGACGGCGAGACCGTCGACGACGTCCTCCTCGGACACGCCGAGCGCGCGGGCGAGTTCGGGGACGGTCGGCGAGCGGTCGAGCTTCTGCGACAGCTCGTCGCTGGCCTTGGTGAGCGCGAGCCGCAGCTCCTGGAGGCGGCGCGGCACCCGCACCGACCAGGAGGTGTCACGGAAGAAGCGCTTGATCTCGCCGACGACCGTTGGCATTGCGAACGTCGGGAACTCCACCCCGCGTTCGCAATCGAAACGGTCGATCGCCTTGATCAGACCGATCGTTCCGACCTGGACGATGTCCTCCATCGGCTCGTTGCGGCTGCGGAACCGGGCTGCCGCGTACCGCACCAGCGGGAGGTTCAGCTCGATCAGGGTGTCGCGGACGTACGTACGCTCCGCGCAGTCCTTGTCGAGCGTGGCCAGCCGCAGGAACAGGGAGCGGGAGAGCGTGCGGGTGTTGATGGCGTCGTCGTCGTGCACGGGCGGTGCGGGCGCGGGAATCGCGGGAAGCACCTTTGAGCTGTCCAGTTCTACGGACATGCCACCCCCTTGAGGTCGCGGGTCGGGTCGCTGCGGCGTCCCCGGACCGAGGCGGACCGGAGAGTGATACCTCCACCTGAATACCGGAGGCGGCGCCGCGGCAAACGCGGTTCCAGCAGAATGTCACATGTCGGCAACGCGCTGTAGCGTCATGTCGACATATCTGCGCAGGAACGCGGGGTCCGTGTCGCCCCCGCCGGTTAGACCTCGATCCTGTTTGCGGATCTCAGTCGGGCGAAGCTCCTGGACAGTAGCCGCGAGACGTGCATCTGCGACACCCCCAGCTCCGCGCTGATCTGAGATTGCGTCAAGTTGCTGTAGTAACGCAGCAGCAGAATCCGCTGTTCGCGCTCGGGAAGCTGGACGAGCAGATGGCGGACGAGGTCGCGGTGCTCGACGCCGGCCAGCTCGGGGTCCTCGTAGCCGAGCCGGTCGAGGAGTCCGGGCAGCCCGTCGCCCTCCTGGGCCGCCTCCAGGGATGTGGCGTGATACGACCGCCCGGCCTCCAGGCAGGCCAGCACCTCCTCCTCGCCGATCTTGAGGCGTTCGGCGATCTCGGCGGTGGTCGGCGAGCGCCCGTGGAGCACCGTCAGATCCTCCGTCGCGCCGTTGACCTGCACCCACAGCTCGTGGAGCCGGCGCGGTACGTGGACGGTGCGGACGTTGTCGCGGAAGTACCGCTTGATCTCGCCGACGACGGTGGGCATCGCGAAGGTGGGGAACTGCACGCCCCGGTCCGGGTCGAAGCGGTCGATGGCGTTGATCAGGCCGATGGTGCCGACCTGGACGACGTCCTCCATCGGCTCGTTGCGGCTGCGGAACCGTACGGCGGCGTACCGGACGAGCGGGAGGTTGGCCTCGATGAGGGCGGCGCGGACGCGGGTGTGCTCGGGGGTGCCGGATTCGAGCCCGGCCAGTTCGGCGAAGAGCACCTGTGTGAGCGCCCGGGTGTCCGCGCTCCGGCTCTCGCGGGATGGCGCCTTGGGCGCAGTACGGGCCGTCACGGTCACGCCACCCTTCACAATGCATGTATCCGGCAAAGCGGTCATAGCATCACAAGACATGCGCAGTGTGTGCAAGTACCGCATTACTCCGTGTTGGGCGGCGAGTTGATCTCCGTAACGCGGTGCGTCGCTGCACGTTCGGACGGCCCCGAATGGCGTACGGTCGCGCGCGCCGGGCGCCCGCGCGTACGCCGGTACCCGCGCGGGTGGCCCAGGTGGGGACGGCCCGCGCCCCGTTCGCCACGCCGGTACGCAAAAGCCCCCCGCCCGGGGTCGTGGCCGGGGGCGAGGGGCGCGTCAGGAGGTGCCGCAGGCGATCAGAATTCGTAGTCGGCGATCACCCAGGTGGCGAACGCGCGCCACTGGGCGGCGGCGTCTTGGTGGGCCGGGTGCGCGAGGTAGCGGGCGAGGGCGTCGCGGTCGGCGACGGCGGAGTTGATCGCGAAGTCGCGGGCGATGGGCCGGTCGGTGATGTTCCAGCCGCACTCCCAGTGCGTCAGCTCCGGGATCTTGCCGCCCAGCTCCATGAAGGCGCGTGCGGCCTGCTGGACGCGCGGCTCGTCGGGCGAGACGCCGTCGTTGAGCTGGAACAGAACCAGGTGGCGGATCACTGGGGCCTCCGTGCGGCGGGCGGTGCGTGGCCAAACCGGCCGGCGGTGCCGGGGGCGGTCAGCTGACCAGCTGCGTCATGAATTCGCCGACGCCCTTCGCGGCGGACGAGACGCCTTCGAAGCCTATCTTCACCAGGTCGCCGGCCCGGTCGGGGGAGGTGATGATCGTGTACAGCACGAAGACGATGAGCACGTACATCGCGATCTTTCTCGCCTGCGCCATCGAACCCGTCTCCCCCTGGGCAGTGCTGCCCGCTCCCCTGTGCGACCGGCCGAGTGTAACCATTCCGGCGCCCCGCGCACCGGCCGGAGACGGTTCCGCGGGCCGGCCCCCGGCCGCCCGCCACCCCGCCGCTCGCGCGGGAACGGGACCAAAGCCCCGCCGACGGGGGCCCTTTGGACCGCCGCGGGGGCGTCCGGTGGAGGCAGTATGGAGATGCGTCCCGGAGCCCGGCAGGAGCCCCGGGGCGAGCCGGGCCTCACTGCGGGGTCCTTGCCGCGTGCTCCCCCGATCGCGGCGCGGACTCGGAGGCCCGGCCCCCAGGGGAAGCGGCCGGGAACCCCCGCCCGGCCGCTTCCCCTCTTTCTCCTCTCACCCTCTTCCTCCTCGCCGCTCTCCTTCTTCTCTCCCCGTACGCCCTCCTCCTTGTACGGAGGCGTCGCTGTACGGAGGCGTCGCCGTGCGCGGACCGGGCCGTACGGGTGTGGGGCGGTGGGCGGTACGGTGCGTGCGCGCGGGGCCGAGCGGGTGTCCGCGCCGCCGATAATGGCGTACGCCGCGGACGGTCTCCGGACCGCGGTACAGCGCCGACGTACGCCCGAGGGGGAGCACACATGGACAACGACATACGCCACATACCGGGAGCCGGCGCGGCCGGGGGGACGGCGAGCGCCGCGGGCTCCGACTCCGCGCACCGGCCGGGGAGTTCGCGCCGCGCCCGCCGCCGGGCCGCGACGGTTCTCGCGCTGCTCGTGGGCCTCTTCGCCGGGGCCGCCGCGCCCGCGACCGCCGCCGTGGCCCGTCCGGCCGCGGCCGTCGCCCAGCACACCGTGGCCGTGGACGGGGCGAAGTCCGGTGCGGTTGCCGCCGGTTCGCCGCGCGCGGCCGTCGCCGCCGCGGCGGCGGTCTCCGGTGAGGCGGGGCAGGGCACCGCCGTGACCGCTTCGAAGGTCAAGAAGGTGCACCTGGCGCACGGGAAGGAGAAGAAGAAAAAGGGCTTCTTCAAGAAGCTGGGCATCTTCCTGATCGTGATCTTCGTGGTCTTCCTGATCATCGTGGTGCTGGTGATCTGGCTGATCGTCCACTTCATCCGCAAGGCGTTCCGCCGCGGCCGGGGCTGATCGCCGCACCGCCGTTCACGCCGTCGTGCCGCCCGTCGCCCGGAACCGTCCGGACGGCGGGCGGTCGCGTTGGTGCAGGTCAGGGCCGCGTGGCAGGCATTGGGGTGATGGGGCGGGGGCCGGGCTTGCATAAAAATTCGCAACACTGCATACTCGTGCCATGTCCAAGGTCCTTACCTCCCTCCCCGTCGGTGAGCGCGTCGGCATCGCCTTCTCGGGCGGCCTCGACACCTCGGTCGCGGTCGCGTGGATGCGCGACAAGGGCGCGGTCCCGTGCACCTACACCGCCGACATCGGCCAGTACGACGAGCCCGACATCGCCTCGGTGCCCGGCCGCGCGCAGACCTACGGGGCCGAGATCGCCCGTCTGGTCGACTGCCGGGCCGCCCTGGTCGAGGAGGGCCTGGCCGCGCTGACCTGCGGCGCGTTCCACATCCGCTCCGGCGGACGCCCCTACTTCAACACCACGCCGCTCGGCCGCGCCGTCACCGGCACGCTCCTGGTCCGGGCGATGCTGGAGGACAACGTCCAGATCTGGGGCGACGGCTCCACGTACAAGGGCAACGACATCGAGCGGTTCTACCGCTACGGTCTGCTCGCCAACCCGAACCTGCGGATCTACAAGCCGTGGCTGGACGCCGACTTCGTCACGGAGCTGGGCGGCCGCAAGGAGATGTCGGAGTGGCTGCTCGCCCACGACCTCCCCTACCGGGACTCCACCGAGAAGGCGTACTCCACCGACGCCAACATCTGGGGCGCCACCCACGAGGCGAAGACCCTGGAGCACCTGAACGTCTCGCTGGAGACGGTCGAGCCGATCATGGGCGTCAAGTTCTGGGACCCGTCGGTCGAGATCCCCGCCGAGGACGTCACGATCGGCTTCGAGCAGGGCCGCCCGGTGACGATCAACGGCAAGGAGTTCGGCTCCGCCGTCGACCTCGTCATGGAGGCCAACGCCATCGGCGGCCGCCACGGCATGGGCATGTCCGACCAGATCGAGAACCGGATCATCGAGGCCAAGAGCCGCGGCATCTACGAGGCCCCCGGCATGGCCCTGCTGCACGCCGCGTACGAGCGCCTGGTCAACGCGATCCACAACGAGGACACCCTCGCCCAGTACCACAACGAGGGCCGGCGCCTGGGCCGCCTCATGTACGAGGGCCGGTGGCTGGACCCGCAGGCCCTGATGGTCCGCGAGTCGCTGCAGCGCTGGGTCGGCGCCGCCGTCACCGGTGAGGTCACCCTCCGGCTGCGGCGCGGTGAGGACTACTCGATCCTCGACACGACCGGCCCGTCCTTCAGCTACCACCCGGACAAGCTGTCCATGGAGCGCACCGAGGACTCGGCGTTCGGTCCCGTCGACCGGATCGGCCAGCTCACCATGCGCAACCTCGACATCGCCGACTCGCGCGCCAAGCTGGAGCAGTACGCCGGCATCGGCCTGATCGGCACGACCAGCCCCGCCGTCGGCGCCGCCCAGGCCGCCGCGACCGGTCTGATCGGCTCCATGCCCGAGGGCGGCGCCGAGGCCATCGCCTCGCGCGGTGAGGTCTCCGCCGAGGACGAGGCGCTGGACCGCGCCGCGATGGAGTCCGGCACGGACTGAGCATCCCCGCAGCGGGCCCCGCGGACTTCTCGTCCGCGGGGCCCGTTGTGCGTGCGGGTGCCTGTCCCGGAAGCCGCGGCGGCCGGCGGTGCCGTCAGAACTTGCCGCGGTAGCCGGTGAGGTCGGCCTCCGGGCAGGCGACGGAGCCGATCAGGCAGGCGGCGCTCGCGTACTTCCGCTTGTACACGGAGGTGACCTTGCCGCCGTTGTAGAGGTAGATGTAGTGATTCGGCATCAGCCGGTGCTTACCGGAGATGATGGAGTAGTTCCCGCTCTTCGTCAGATGCATGGACAACGCCCCGTCGATGGCGCCCTTGACGCCGCCGAGGCCCTTGCAGAACGGATTCGCGGCGTGCGTGACCATCCGTACGTCGACGTAGTTCTTTCCGGAGCCCAGCTTCTTCGCCTTCATGTACTTGGCGGTGGCGGTCTTGGTGGCGACGCGCTTTCCGGTGCTCTTCTTGTACACGTGGCTCGCGTGGACGTCCTTGTAACCTTTCACCGACTTGGACTTCCACGTGATCATGGCATGCAGCGCGGTGCGGTACTTCGAGGACTTCCAGTCGAATTTCGAGTGCCCGTCACCGGCGAACTGATATCCCTTGCCGTAGTCGCAGCCCGCGGCGGGGGCGTTGATCCGCTTCTGCGGGATGAACGTCATCCAGGTGAGCGTGGTCGTCTTCGCCGCCGCCGCGGCAGTGGCGTGGGATACGGCCTGCTTGCGCAGCGCCGCCACGGTGTTCTCGTTCTTGCCGGCGGCGGGGACGGAGACCTGCATGCCCCAGACGCGCGCCTTGGGGGAGCCCTCCGCGGGCAGCACGGGCGCGACCCGGTAGTGGTGCACGGCGCCCGGGGTGACCTGGGTGTCGTGGTAGGCCGTCACCCCCGGTGCGAGCGTGGCGATTTCCCGGTCGTCACGCGTGATGACGTACCGGGCGTCCGGCGCGTATCCCTGCCAGGAGAGATCCACGAAGCCCCGGCCCGTGGCCGAGACGATTCCCTGGTCGGCCATCGAACGGTCCACCACCGCGGTGCGGCCGGATTCCGTCCGCATGACGCCGATGCCCTGTGCGTCCAGCGCCTTGCCCTGTGCGCTCCGCGCGCTGAATCCGCTCACGTCGGTCATGTCGTTCGCGCGCAGCGCGGAAAGGGAGAACGCGGACGCGGGGTCGCCGGCGTCTTTCGCGGGCGAGGCGGATGCCTGGACACCGGTCGTCAGGAGGACGAGCGGAAGGACGGCGAGGGACGTCACCCTCGCGGCAGAACGGGCCGGCTTCATATTTCTCTCCCCGTTGTTTCGGTGGAACGACGGGCACTATAGGCAGGTGCGGAGGGCGGGCGATATTGGCCCTTCGGGCATTGCCCTTCCGGACAATCGCCCTTCCGGACAATCGCGAGGTGCGCGCCGATGGATCGTCAGGCGCCTGGCCGACGCGTGTGGATGCGGCCGCGGAGGGCTCCGCACTCGGCCTCGTGAAAAGGCGCGGAGCCCTGGTGTCATGATGTGACCTGCGGGGACCTGCCTGTCCCGCGGCATTGTCGCCGATGAGCAAGGAGCGCATCGTGTCCAGTGGTTCGACCGACAGCCCGGCGTCCCTTTACGGTCCCGCTTCGCTTTCCCTCGGCGTCGTGGCGTTCCTGGCAACGGTCCTCAGCGGCTACCTCGGTATCGCCGTTCCGCTGCTCGCGGGATGCCTCGCGGTGACATTCGGGGTACTCGGCCTCGTGAACGGGACGAACCGCGGGAAGTGCGTGATCGGCCTGGTCGGCGGCGCTGTGGGATTTCTTTATCCCGTCTACCTCATGATTGCCCTGAGCATGTGAGGAACGGCGTTCGGTGTACGTAGGGGAGGAGTTCGGGGCCGTATCTCCCGGCGGCGCCGGGCGCGGGTCCGGTGGCCAGAAATGCGCCATTCCCTTCGGTACACCTCCCGGAGGGACATGGTGCGGGCGCGTCGGCTGCGTTTGAATTTCCCTGCCGGTCCGGTTCGGGGCCGCAACAGACCGACCATGGGGGAATCATGAAGATGCGGAAGCCGACGAAGGCGGCGGCCATCGCCGTGATGGTGGCGGCGCTCGGATTCGGTGGGGCGGCAGACGCATTTGCCTGGCAGACGCACTGGAAGACGAGCGGGAAGAAGCAGACCTCGAAGGCGGCCCATGTCTCCAAGGGCAAGCACTTCCTGCACGTCGGCGTCTCCGGAAACGGGAAGACCCGCTTCACCGCGAAGCTCTACAAGAAGGTCAAGGGCAAGGACCCGCTGATCCAGACCGTGAAGGGGAAGGACAGCGGCCAGGACTGGATGGGTAAGTACAAGAAGCTCTCCGCCGGTACCTACTACTTCACCTTCAGCTACCCGAAGAAGGGGAAGAAGGCGTTCGGCGGCGTGCAGTAGAAAGCCGCCGGCCGGTGGTTTCTCCGGACCGGGGACGGGCCCGCTGCTTGCGGAAAGCGGCGGGCCCATCGGCCGTTGCCCGTCACCTCAGGCGGCGGAGGCCCGGTCCTGCCGAGAGCCGGAGGGATGGCCGGCCCCCTACTGGCACGCAGGGGAAGGGCACAGGTCACGGTGGTGCAGCACGGACACCATGGCCGCCTGGAGCCGGGAGGACTTCTCCAATTTCTCCAGAATCCTGGAGAGATGAGCCTTCACCGTCCGCTCGGATATTCCCAAGTTCTCCGAGAGTTCCTTGTTGGAAAGTCCCGCCCCGAGCAGCAGAAGAACCTGCCGCTCCCGCTGGGTCAGCCGGTCGAGTTCCACCGGTTCGTGCAAGGGGCCGCGCAGGTCTGCCGCGGGGCAGGCGCGGGTGTGCGTCGGGCGCACCGGGTCCATATCGATCGTTCCCCCTTTGCGGCTCACCCCGACCGCGGGCACCTCGGACCGCGGCGCCGGAGTGGACGCTGTCGATGTTGTCGCCGGGGTGAAGGTCCTCTACCGCTTGGTCAGGCGGAAGGACGCGCAATGTCAAGAGACTTGCTCCCCCGGTCCCTGAGTCAATCGTCGCACAGCGGCGCGGGCGGGAAATGAGCATCCGCACTCACATCGCGGTCTTGTGTGCTACGGGCGGCCTTGATAGGGGAGCCGCTATTTCTCGGCGAGCAGCGGCCTGATCATTTCCCGCAGGCCCTTCTCGTTGAGTGGGCCGATGGCGCGTGCGGCGGTTCTGCCGTGGCGGTCGATGGCGACGGTGGTCGGGATGAGCTGCGGGTTGATGCTTCCCTTGGGGAAGCGGAGCAGCAGTTTGCCCGTGGGGTCGAAGAGGCTGGGGTAAGGGACGCGGTGCTGTTCCTCGAAGCTGACCGCCTGCGCGGTGGTGCTGTCGCGGGTGTTGATCCCGACGAAACGCACCCCCTGGCCGGCGGTGTCCCTGGCGACCTCGGCGAAGTGCGGCGCCTCCGCGTTGCAGGGGCCGCACCAGGAACCCCAGATGTTCACGACGACCACCTTGCCGCGGTAGTCGCGGACATCGAGCTTCTTGCCGGTGGTCGACGTGCCGGAGAGGTCCGGTGCGGGCTCACGGCGGGCGACCGGAACGGTGCCGACGCCGTTCTTTCCCCGCGTGAACGTGGACTGCGCCGCCTTACCGGAATCATCGCCACCGCAGCTGGTCAAGCCTGCCACCGCGGCGCTCGTCGTCATCAGCACGGCGAGGCGGCGTCCGTGCCGGGAGCGGGGGGAGAGGGGCCGGAGGGACATGCCGGCAGTCTGGCACGGGGTCTTGCGCCCGCCGCGTCCGGCCCGATCCTGCCTCCCCGACCGGCACGGATGCCGGCCCGCGAGCCGGGCGGCGGCCGGGACGACGCAAGCGCAAATGGGCGCCGAGTCGCTCCGTACGCCTGCCCGCCGGTGGACCCATGGGGCGCCGTACGGCTACGGGCTGACGGACCGCCAGATGCGTTCCGGGGTCTCCCGTACCGCCTCGTCGAGGTCGATGTCGCCCAGGGAGAGCCAGCGGCGGGCGATGCCCGTGACCGGGCCCAGGATCAGCGATTCGAGGACGGGCAGCGGGAGGGCGGCCAGCTCGCCCGCCTCCTGACGGGTGTGGAGCCAGGCGGCGAGCGGGGCGAGGCGGGCCTCCTGCGAGCCCCGGAGCTGCGGGGCTCGCGCCATCACCTCGCGGTCCACGGGTGCCGAGTGCATGAGCCGGGACGCGTCCGGGTGGTCCTGGACGAAGCGGAGATAGACCCGGACCACCGCCTGGACGCCGGAGCGCGCGTCGTCGACCTGCTCCAGCGCGGCGGTCAGCTCCTCCAGCAGCCGCGCCAGCCAGCGCTGCGCCAGCGCGGTCAGGACGCCCGGCAGGCTGCCGAAGTGGTGGTAGATGCTGCCCGCGCTGACGCCGCTGGCCGCGGTGATCGCGCCCAGGGTGAGGCCGGATTCGCCCTGGGCCGCGTAGATCTCCAGCGCGCGGTCGAGGACCTGCGCGGCGGTGGCCGCGCCGCGTTGCTGCTTCGGACTCATCGCCGTCGCCTCGCTCCCGGTTCGGGGTCCGGCGCCCCGCGGGCACCTCGCGGACCAGCATAGGAGAATTTTCTGGAATTTTTTCCGGAAGTTATTCCGGAAAGCCGGGTGCGTGCTCCACACTGCGGTGTGCGGACGCAGCGCGGCGGGGGGCCCGGCGTCCGCACCGGACCCCCGGGACGCGTCCGCACGTCCCGTACGTCCCGCGCCGCCCGGCCCGCACCACCGGACGCCGCGGGACCGGGCCGGTACGGAGCGCCGCGGTGCGGAACCCCATGGCTCCGCACGGCGTCCTCCGCTCCACCGCCACTCTCCGCACCGCCACTCTCCGCACCGCTGCTCCGCTCCACCACTGCTCCACCGCTCCACCCTTGCTCCACCGCTCCACCCTTGCTCCACCGCTCCACCGTTGCTCCACTGCTCCATCGACGACCATCCGTCCTACCGCCGATGCCGGTGGCGGGGACGACCCGGGGGAACACAACGGCCATGACCGACGTCCACAACGGCGCGCACGAGGACAACGAGGGCAGCGGGAACGGCGACGACGCCCACGAGGCCCACGACGACGGCCTCGCCCCGCTGACCGCCGCGGATCCCGCCCGCATCGGCCCCTACCTGCTGCTCGGCAGGCTCGGCGCCGGGGGCATGGGCCGCGTCTACCTCGCCCGCTCCGCCGCGGGCCGCACCGTCGCCGTCAAGGTCGTCCACGAGGAACACGTCGCGGACCCGCAGTTCCGCGCCCGCTTCCGCCGCGAGATCGACGCCGCGCGCCGGGTGAACGCCCGCCACACCGCCCCCGTACTGGACGCCGCCCCCGACGAACCGCTCCCGTGGGTCGCCACCGGCTACGTCCCCGGGCTCTCCCTCGACCAGGTCGTCCGCGGTCACGGCGCGCTCCCCGCCGCCTCGGTGCTCGCCCTCGCCGACGGACTGCTGCACGCCCTGGACGCCATCCACGCCGCCGGCATCGTCCACCGCGACCTCAAGCCCTCCAACGTCATGCTCACCGCCGACGCCCCCAAGGTCATCGACTTCGGCATCGCCCGCGCCGTCGGCACCTCCGTCGAATCCCTGCTGACCAGCACGGGAATGGTGATCGGCTCCCCGGGCTTCATGTCGCCCGAACAGATCCTCGGCGACCCCGCGGGCCCCGAAAGCGATGTCTTCACCCTCGGCTGCGTGCTGACGTACGCGGCCACCGGCGCGCTCCCGTTCGGCCGCGGGGTCAGCAACCAGCACGCGGTGATGTTCCACATCGTCGAGAACGCCCCCGATCTGGACGAGGTCCGGGACGCCGCCCTGCGCACGCTGATCGGCCGATGCCTGACGAAGGATGCCGGTCAACGGCCGTCCGTGGACGAGCTGTTGGCGGAACTGGGGGCCGGTGACGGCAGCGGTGCCGACCCCCGTTCCGGCGCCGACCCCCGCTCCGGCCCGGACCCCCGCTCCCGCTCCCGTTCCGGTCCTCGTGCCGGATTCGTGTCCCGTCCGCCGGCCGGGGCGTCGTGGCTGCCGCCGGAGGTGCTGGGCCGCCTCGCCCGTCAGTCGGCCCGGCTGCTGGACGCGGAGGCGGCGCCGGTACGGGAGGAGGCTCCGGACCGGGAGACCGTCGGGCTCCGTCCGGCGGCGCCCGCACCTGCCCCGCCGGACGCGGCGACCGCACGGGAACCGGGGCAGGGCCCGGGCCCGGTGGGAGACCGCAGCCAGGCGGCCGTCGGGGAAACGGACAGGAAGCCTGCCGGAGAGAAGCCCTCCCAGGGATCCGGCGCCGCATCGGACAGGAAGCCTGCCGGTAAGAAGCCCGACCCGGAGCGGCGGCGTCGGTCGTGGGGCGTCTCCGTGCCCGTGGTGCTGGTGCTGGCGGTGGGCGGCGGAACGCTCGCCGTGCTCCAGCCGTTCGGCCGGCCCGTCACCCCGCCGCCCGCGGCCGGGGCGCCGCACTCGACCGCGCCGGTGTCCCCGTCCGCTCCGAACGGCGACCCGTCCGGGCACGGCAAGCGCTCCGAGGCGCCCCACGGCAAGGACAACGGCAAGGCCGACGGGACGAAGGGCGCCGACGGCAAGGACGGGCGGGACGGCCGCAACGGCCAGGACGCGACGGGCGGCGCGGACGCGCCCGCGGGCGGCGGCACATCGGCGGGCGACGGCTCCGGCGGCGCGTCCGGACCATCCGGCGGAGGCGGCGGCAGCGGCGCGTCCGGCGGCAGCGGCTCCGGGTCCTCCGGCGGCTCGACCGGTGGCTCCGGTGGCGGCGCCGTCCCCGCGCCCTTCGTCGGCAGCTGGGCCTTCGGCGACACGTACAACCCGGGGCAGCCGGGCACCATCCGCATCTCCCGGTCGGGCACCGTGAGCCTGACCGACTTCCCCTACAACAGCTGCCTGTACGAGGGCCGGGTGACCTCCCGGACCGCCGGCCGCATCACCGTCGGCGCCGCCAAGCGCGTCGGACCCAACCCCGGCTACTGCTACGACAGCCTCGACGCCTCGTACTTCACCGTCAACGGCAGCGGCATCCAGCACAACGTGGGCCCCGCGAGCGGCAGCGGCTACTACTACAAGCGCGCCTGAGAGCCGTCCGGCGCCCGCGTCGCACCGCTGCCGGGCGGGGTCACGGCGGGTGCCCGCCGGCGCCGACGGCCCGGTGCCCGGCCGCGGTGGCCATGCCGTGCCTGATCCCCGCGCGCCAGATCTCGCCGGTCGTGATCACCCGTGCGGCCAGCCGGTCATACGCCGCGAGGGCGCTCTCCAGTCCGGTCGGCGCCCATCTCCGGCGCGGCATGACCTGGGGATACCGAAGCCGCCACTCCTCCAGCGCCTCGATCGCCTCGTACGAGGCGTACCAGCAGGCGGCCCGCACCTGGTTCTCCAGGCTCGCCGGCAGCCGCAGCGACAGTTGCTCGGGAAAGCCGCCGTCCGCCGATCCCGGCCACCGCCCGAGGTCACGGGCCTGCGGCGGGCAGGCGGGCCAGGGGCGGTCCCAGCCGCGGTGCGCCACCTCGCGCCGCACGCCCAGGGTGGCCAGGGCGTCGAGGGAGTCCAGAAGCTGACCGCGCTCCCGCAGCCCCGCCAGTTCCTGCCGCCATGCGGCGCGTACCGCGGACGCCTCGCGGCGGCCCAGCCCCTTGGTGCTCCACCGTTCGCCGGCCGCCAGCTCGCGTCGCCACTGTCGTTGACCGCACAACAGCTCGCGCAGTCGTGCCCGTGTGCCGTACGCCAGGCGCACGGTCACCGGAACGGTGCCCGCACCCGTCATGGCGTCATGACCTGATCAGCGAAAAGTTGGTTTGCAAATTACGTTCCCCAAGTACCTGGCGGTGGAGCGGAGTTGTTCGAAATGCGGCGTGTTCGGGGCGGAGGCATTCTGAGGAAGAGGTCGGAATCACCGGCGCTCCGAAACCGCCCGGCTGGGCATGGAGGAGGAGGTTTCCATGACGGATAATCCAACGGTGAGGGAGAGTCAGCTGACGATTCTCTCCGCCGAACAGGCAAGCCAGGGATGGAATCGCCTGGCCGGTGGAAACCCGGAAGTCGCGCGTATGCACAGCGCGCTGCTGGACCGTCTCGGCCTGAGCAGCGCCGACGACCTGCCCACACCCCAGCATTTCGGCACCAGTGGAACGTTCAAACTCAGCAGCGCGGTTCCGGTGCCCCCGGAAGTCACCACCCCGCCCGCCCAAGAGGTGCGCGAAATCGAGTCCAGCCTGCTGGTGCAGTCGCACACCGTCGAAGATCAGCAGGTGGCGGAGTGCGTGGCCACGGTGAAGGGCAACCCCGCCGGCATCAGCGTGGACCACGTCTTCGTCCTCACCACGACAACCGAGAACTTCCTCACCGGCGTCACCGAGCACGTCACCGGGAGCGATGGGCAGTTGGCCGTCGTGGACGGCTGGTGGGACGCGCTGAAGTCGTGTCTCAGCTCCTCGGACTGCGGGGGCCAGTGCATCACCGCCGCCCTGACCTGCCCGCCCGCCACCTGGGCCGTATACCTCGCCTGCCTCGCGGGGCGGTGCGGCCTGTGCGTCGTGAAGTGCGCGGCCTGCGCCACCTGCGACTGCACGTGGTGGTGCCGTATCGCTGCCGGCTGCTGCAACAACTGAAAGGGGGAGTACGTCACGTGAGCACCATTCACTGGCTGGAAGTTCCGATTCAACCGCCGACCGGCGAGAATCTCGCCCGGGTGACGAAGTACGAGGTCGGAAATGCGGTGCTCGTCCACGGGACGCATACCGCGTATGTAGGAATTGCGGATCAGCGCATGACGGCGCAACTCCTCGCCCATCCCGACGTACGAGAGCTGAGCCCGGTCGAAAGGGAGAAAATCCAGCCGCTTCCCGGACTCCCGGTGACCTGGGAAAGCCTGGAGAGTCAGATCCCGGATATGGCTGCGCAGGCGATCCGCCGGCGCCCGGTCGGTCTCGGAGACGCGATCGCGGCGCTCACCCGCCGCGCCCGGATCCAGGAGTGCGGGAGCTGCGCGCGCCGCCGGCGCGGGCTGAACAGGATCACGATCTGGGGCTGGTGGCGAAGCCGGCCGGATCGGGCCCGGCACGGCCGGCGCGTCGGATCGGAAGCCGAAGGGTTCAGCTCGGAGGCCGAAGGGTTCGCCGCGGAGGCCGGACGGCGGTAGGCGGACGGGCGGAGGTACTGCCGGTCGGCGGGCCGGTGGAGTGGTGCCTCCCGGTGTGCGGGCGGGGCGGCTGCGGCCCCGCCCGCACCTCCGTGTCGCTCCGCGGCCGACCGCGGAGGTCGCCGGGTAGCCCCGGGTTCCCCGGATCGAGTGAACAAGAATGATTTTCGGAGAAGTTGGTGAGGCAGGGGCGATAGATGTGGCGCGAGCCCGCGCGGAAGCGGGGTACGTGTCCAAAGGAAGAACATGCGAGCAATCACGGTGTGCCTGGTGGCGGCGGCAGCGACGCTGGGGCTGGCGGTCCCCGCGTCCGCGGCCGAGCCGGAGTCCGGGGAGGTGGTGGTCTTCTCCACCGAGGTGCAGCCCCTCCACGTCTACCGCGACCCGCAGGGCTGCCAGCAGCTCCCCCTCACCGCCCATGTGCTGTCGAACCTCACGGACCACCCGGTGAAGGTCTACGGGAACCCGTTCTGCGTGGGCCCGTCGGTGTCGGTCCCGCCCGGCCACGGCGTCCACGTACCGGGCGGCGCGGGCTCCTTCTCGGCCTGAGGCATCCCGTCGCCACGGCGGCCGACGGCATGACGGGCACGAGGTGCGAATCCGCCAACAACCCTTTCTCCCAAGGGGCGTGAGGATTTCCGCCGCTCCCAAGGGCGCACAGATACGAGCGTTCGCCCTTGGGGGTGGTGCGGTATGCCATTCCCGGCGGCCGGGACGCCGCGAACTCTATAAAGGGCCCGTCCTGTTACCTCAGCTGATGGGCTCTCACCATGTTGAAGGCCGCTCTGCGCGTCCTTGCCGCCACGGCTCTCGCCGCCGCCACCCTGACCGTCACCGCCCCCGCCGACGCGACCACGGACCGCGCGGCGGCCGCGAAGGCCGCGGGCCCCGACACCGGCCCGTGCGGCCCGGTCCGCGCCTTCCGTTCCTTCGACTGGTGGCGGACGACCACCTCGCCCGGCCTCTTCCCGGACATGCAGCGCGCCGAGAGCCAGGAGAGGTGGCAGTGGCGCGACGACCACCAGACCCTGTGGCGCGGTGACGGCCGGGAAGACACCCAGCAGATCTTCGACGAGGGCTTCACCCCGCGCGGCCCCCACCTCTCACCGCTGAACGAGTACATCGTCAAGGGTGGCGGCCAGCACACCGCGCACCTCAGCACCAGCTGCGAGAAGTGGGTGGCCGAGAAGTTCGCCACCTACGGTGCGAAGAAGACGGGATGGGTCTACGAGATCGAGGCCCCGGGCGGCATCGACGTCAACGCCACCGCCCACCGCAACGGCTACGAGTCGCCGTACCTGTGGAACAAGGAAATCGACTTCCCCGGCGGCATCCGCGGCGAGTACATCAAGCGCGCCTGCAAGTACCACCTGGTGCGGACCGACCCCGTCACCAAGGTCAACACGTACGAGAACCTCGGCTGCCGCACCAACCGGCACTTCGCCGGGGCCCTGACACCAGCGGCCTGACGCGACCGGCGGCCCGCACGGCCCGCGCCCGCATGCCGGGCCCGGGGCGTGCGGGCCGTTTCGTGTGTCCGGGCGGTGTGCCGCACGGCGGGGCCCGGGCGCGGCTGCGGTCGCGGCGGCGGGGGATTGCCGCGACGCTGTGAGGAGAGCGCGGCTCGCCTCACACAGGCCGTGTGCGTCGGTGACCGCGCCCGACAGGGAGGCAGCGGCATGGCAGGAATGCCGGAAACGGGGCGGCAGCAAGGTGGCCACGTCGGCGAATGGGCCATGCACGGCGGCGCCGTGTTCGCCGGAGTGGCCCTGACGGTGAGCGGAACCCTCAGCGTCCTCCAGGGCGCGACCGGGATCGCCGAGGACAACGTGTTCTCCCCGCCCGGCTACGCCTACCGGTGGGACCTGCCCGCATGGGGCTGGATCCACCTCGTGATCGGCGTACTCCTCCTCGCCGCGGGCATCGGGGTCCTGCTGGGCAAGGCGTGGGCGCGCGGCGCCGGTATCGCGTTCGCGGGCATCAGCCTGGTCGCCCAGTTCATGTTCGTTCCGTACTACCCCGTGTGGTCCATCATCGTGATGGTCTTCGACCTGCTGATCGTGTGGAGCCTGAGCAGGGCGTTCCACCCGGGGACCAGAAGTCCCCGCTGAGCCGTCGGTGCGGCCGGCGGGGGCCGCGAGCGCACCGCCCGACGCCGCTGAACGGCCCAACTCCCCGAGGAAGGAAGCATCCGGCATGGAGGCGTCTGCACAGATCGGTGTGACGGGGCTGGCGGTCATGGGCCGCAACCTGGCGCGGAACTTCGCCCGGAACGGCTACACGGTCGCGGTGCACAACCGCACGCCGCGCCGGACCCGGGACATGATCCAGGAGTTCGGCCAGGAGGGCGCGTTCGTCCCGGCGGAGTCGCCGGCGGCGTTCGTCGCCGCGCTGGAGCGCCCCCGCCGACTGCTGATCATGGTGAAGGCCGGCCCGGCCACCGACGAGGTCATCGAGGAGTTCGCCCCGCTGCTGGCGGCGGGCGACATGATCATCGACGGTGGCAACGCGCACTTCGCCGACACCCGCCGCCGCGAGCGCGCGCTGCGCGAGCGCGGCATCCACTTCGTCGGCACCGGCGTCTCCGGCGGCGAGGAGGGCGCCCTGCACGGCCCGTCGGTCATGCCCGGCGGCTCCGCCGAGTCCTACGCCGTCCTCGGCCCGATGCTGGAGCGGATCAGCGCCCATGTCGACGGCGAGCCGTGCTGCACCCACATCGGCACCGACGGGGCCGGCCACTTCGTCAAGATGGTCCACAACGGCATCGAGTACGCCGATATGCAGCTCATCGCCGAGGCGTACCACCTGCTGCGGGAGGTCGGCGGCCGCACGCCCGCCGAGATCGCCGCGACCTTCCGGCGCTGGAACGAGGGGCGGCTCGACTCGTATCTCATCGAGATCACCGCCGAGGTCCTCGCCCACACCGACCCCGGCACCGGTAAGCCTTTCGTCGACATCGTCCAGGACGCGGCGGAGCAGAAGGGCACCGGCCGCTGGACCGTGCAGACCGCCCTCGACCTCGGCTCCCCGGTCACCGCCATCGCCCAGGCCACCTTCGCCCGGGTCGCCTCCGCCCGCACGGAGCTGCGCGCGGCCTACCGGCCGCTGCCCGGCGGCGTCCGGCAGAAGCTCAGCCCGGACGAGGCCGAGCGCTTCACCCGGGACGTCGAGCAGGCCCTCTACGCGTCCAAGGTCATCGCCTACGACCAGGGGTGGACCATGATCCGCGATGCCGCGGCCGAGTACGGCTGGGACATCGACCTCGGGGCGGTGGCGAAGATCTGGCGCGGGGGCTGCATCATCCGGGCCGCGTTCCTCGACCGGATCCGCGCCGCCCACGCCGCCAACCCCGATCTGGTCAGCCTGCTGGCCGAGGCGGGGTTCGCGGCGGAGATCACCGAGGCGCAGCCGGCCTGGCGGGCGGTCGTGGCCACCGCGGCCCAGCACGGCATCCCGGTGCCGGCGTTCTCCGCCGCGCTGGCCTCCTACGACACCCTGCGCAGCGCCCGGCTGCCCGCCGCCCTGATCCAGGGGCAGCGCGACTTCTTCGGCGCCCACACCTACCGCCGCACCGACCGCGAGGGCAGCTTCCACACGCAATGGGCCGAGCCCGGCCGCCCCGAGGTGCGGACCGACACCTAGGGGGTGTCTTTCCGGTCTTCGTGGGGCCGTGACCCACGAAGACCGAAAAGACACCCCCTGGGCGGCGTAGCCGCGCCCCACCCGGCCCGCCGCCGGTGGGCCCACTCCCGGAGGAGGCAGTCGCCGATGCAGATCGATCTCAGCGGACGGACCGCGCTGGTCACCGGGTCGACGGCGGGCATCGGCGAAGCGAGCGCGCAGGCGCTGGCCGCCGCCGGAGCCGATGTCGTCGTCAACGGCCGCAACGCCGAACGGGTCGCCGCCACGGCGGAACGGCTCGGCGCGCGCGGCATCGCCGCCGACGTCGGCACGGCCGACGGCACCGCCGAACTGATCCGCCAACTGCCCGACGTCGACATCCTCGTCAACAACACCGGCATCTTCGAGACCCGGCCGGTCTTCGAGATCCCCGACGCGGACTGGCTGCGCTTCTACGAGGTCAACGTGGTCTCCGGGGTACGCCTGGCGCGCCACTACACCCCGCGGATGACCGGGCGCGGCTGGGGCCGGGTGATCTTCGTCAGCAGCGAGGCGGGCGTCCAGCCGCCGACGGAAATGGTCCATTACGGGATGACCAAGACGGCGCAGCTGGCCGTCGCCCGCGGTATGGCCCAGGAGGTCGCCGGCAGCGGCGTCACGGTGAACTGCGTGCTGCCCGGGCCGACGATGAGCGGCGGCGTGCTGGCCATGTTCGAGGAGCTGTATCCGGGCCTCGACCCCGAGGAGCAGGAGCGGCGCTACCTGGCGGAGAACCGCGCGGCCGGGTCCCTGCTCAGGCGGCTGATCCGGCCGCACGAGGTGGCGAACATGATCACCTACGTGGCGTCGGAGCAGGCGTCGGCGACCACCGGCCGGGCCCTCGGCGCCGACGGCGGCCTCGTCCCGACGATCCTGCCTTGAGCCTTGAGCCTTGAGCCTTGAGCCTTGAGGCCTGAGCCTTGAGCTCTGAGCCGAGCGCCGTCGGCCGTCCGCCGCCGGCCGCCCGCTGCCCGATACCGGCCGCCCGCTGCCCGATACCGGCCGCCCGCCGACCGGGCTCGCGCCCGTGCCGGCCGGCCATCGACCGGGCTCGCGCCCGAGCCGGCCGGTCCTTCCCCGACCTGCTCCCGCCTCGCCGCCGACGCGTTCCACAGGTGACAGCGCCCCGCATCATCGCAGGTGCGGAGCGCTGTCACCCGTTCGCCTTGCAGGCCGTGAGCGGCCGCAGTGTGGTGGAAGGGGCGGTGCCATTTCGCGGCTCGGCGGCGGGTCTGGAGCGAACCCGAGGGGCACCCCCTTGCATTAGCCCGCGTATGCAACTATTGTCATCACTCGTAAGGCGCTCTTGCATAAGTCTGCTTCTGCATCTGTCCGCGCCGTACGACCGGCTCCCACGAGACGCCGCCGCGCATCCCCTGACGCGGCCCCGCCGACGGAGTCGCCCTCGCAGAGGTACCTCCCCTGCAACTCCCCTCCGTTCCGGGAATCCCGGACGCGGAGCCATCGATCGAAAAGGCACCCCCCATGTCGCTCAAGGAAATCCTTCCCGGCCGACTCGGTTTCGGCACCGCCCCGCTCGGCAACATGTTCCGCGCGATCCCCGACGAGGAGGCCCGCGCCACCGTCGAGGCCGCCTGGGACCAGGGCATCCGCTACTTCGACACCGCTCCCTTCTACGGCGCCGGCCTCTCCGAGCAGCGCCTGGGCGAGGTCCTGTCGACCAAGCCGCGCGATGAGTTCGTCGTCTCCACCAAGGTGGGCCGCGTCATCCTCGACGAGGTCGAGGAGGGCGCCCGTGACCTGGGGGAGAAGGGCGGCATCTTCGAGCACGGCAACCCCAACAAGATCGTCCACGAGTGGACCGCCGAGGCCACCGAGCGTTCCATCGAGGACAGCCTCAAGCGCCTGGGCACCGACCGCCTCGACATCGTCTGGGTCCACGACATCGCCCAGGACTTCCACGGCGATGCGTGGCTGCAGAAGTTCGAGGAGGCCCGCACCGGCGCCTTCCGGGTCCTGTCCCGCCTGCGTGACGAGGGCGTCATCAAGGCGTGGGGCCTCGGCGTCAACAAGACCGAGCCCATCGAGCTGACCCTCGCGCTGGACGAGCCGCAGCCCGACGGCTTCCTGCTCGCCGGCCGCTACACCCTCCTCGACCACGAGCACGCCCTGCAGCGGCTGCTGCCGATGGCCCAGGAGCAGGGCGTCGGCATGGTCGTCGGCGGCCCCTACAGCTCCGGCATCCTCGCCGGCGGCGCCCACTTCGAGTACCAGCAGGCCCCGCAGGAGATCGTCGCGAAGGTCAACCGCCTCAAGGAGCTGACCGCGAAGCACGGCATCTCCATCAAGGCCGCGGCCCTGCAGTTCTCGCTGGCCCACCCGGTGGCCGACGCCGTCGTGCCCGGTGCCACCAAGCCCAGCCGCATCGCCGAGGACATCGCCGCCCTGGGGGAGAAGATCCCGGCCGCGTTCTGGCAGGACCTGCGCGCAGCCAACCTGGTCAGCCCCGCCGCCCCCCTCCCCAACGGCGCCTGACCCGCACCCCCCCCACAGCACCACCAGAACCAGGAGAAACCCCTCATGGCTTCGACAACCGTCAGCCGTACCGTCGCCGCCTCCCCCGAGAAGGTCTGGAGCCTCATCGGCGGCTTCGACGCCCTGCCCGACTGGCTCCCCTACATCCCCGAGAGCACCGCGCTCGAAGGCGGCCGGGTGCGCCGGCTGAAGAACGACGAGGGCGGCGTCATCATCGAGCGCCTCGTCGACTTCAACGAGACCGAGCGCCACTACAGCTACGCCATCCTCCAGGCCCCGTTCCCGGTCAACGGCTACGTCTCCACGATCCGGGTCCACACGATCCCCGGCCGTGACGACGTCGCCGAGGTCCAGTGGTCCGGCCGCTTCAACCCCGACAACGCCACCGAGGCGGAGGTCGTCGACCTCTTCACCGGCATCTACGCCGACGGCCTCGATGCCCTGCAGAAGACCCTCGCCGCCTGACCCGCGGTGCGCCGCCACGCGGCCCGGACACGCCTGATGCGTGCCCGGGCCGCGGCAGTGCGAGCCCGGGCGGCGGGACTACTGCGCCTGCGCCGTATCGAGCTGGTACAGCTCGGGCAGCGAGACCTTGATCGGCTCCTGTGTGGTCCGGGCGATCACGACGACCACGGGCTCCTCCGGGTCGGGGTTCTCCTCGCGGTGCGGGACGAACGGCGGGACGTGCAGGAAGTCACCGGGGCCCGCGGTGATCCGCACCTCGCCCGTGCCGTCGTGGAAGACGAACACCGGGTGGCCGCTGACCACGTAGATCCCCGCCTCCGACGCACCGTGGTGGTGGTTGTCCGTCGCGCTCAGCGGCGGGTTCTCCACCATCCCCATCCAGAGCTTCCTGGATCCGACCGTGCCGCCGCTGATCGCGGCGTAACCGTCCAGCTCCCCGGCGCGAACGTGGCGGACACGGTTGCCCAGCAGTGCGCTGTCGTCGTTGCCCGGCGCGGTCCCGACGCCTTCGTGGGTGCTCATTGCGCGGCCTCCTGATGGTCTTCCTGGTGGTCTTCGCTGACCTGCGGTCGGATACCAGGCTGCGTCGGGCGCGCGGGGAGCGGCAACTAGCGTTGCTGGAATGGCAATATGCCGCGGGCTCCTCAACGCTCCTTGCACGCAAGGGAATTGAGACGCCCCGACGGGATCGGCCCTTCGCCCGGCCGTCAGTTGTCCGTGCCGTCGCCGGGGATCGCGTTCCCCGAGTCCGTGTGCCAGTTGGTCACGATCGGGTCGTCGACCGTGAAGGGGCCGACGTCGAGGGAGACCGGGTCGGGGTCGTCGTTGCTGACGGACACGATGAGGGAGCGCAGCTCCTTGCCGCCGTTGTCCTTGGTGGTCTTGGGGTTGACCCCGGCGTACGCCTTCTTGGAGCCGCTCAGGACGACCGGTTCGCCGACCGCCTGCTCGGCGCCGGAGGCCGCGGTGCCGTCCGAGCCGAAGGCGACCGACGGCAGGCCTTCCAGGCTGCAGGTGATGCCCGGCCGGGCCTTCACGTTGATCAGGATGTAGTTGGCGCGGGGCTCGACGGGGGCGTCGAAGACGAGGTCGTTGCTGCCGCAGACCTGGCCGTACCCGCTCTTGTCCCCGTCGGCCGCGCCGGTCTGCTCGCCCTGGCCGGACCCGCCGCTCCCGCCCGAAGAATCCGACGAGTTCGACGAGTTCGACGAGTTCGACGAGTCCGACGAGCGCGGGGCGGTGTCCGTGGGTGCCGTGGGTGCCGTGGGTGCCGTGGCGGCCGGTGTGGTGGCGTCGGCGGGTGGCCGGGAGGCCGTCGCGCCGGCGTCCTGGCAGGCGGTCAGCGTCAGGGCCGAGACGAGGACGGTGGCGGCCAGTGCGGCCGTTCGGATCGGAGAGTGCATGCGCAGATGGTCGGGGAGCGGGATCCAGAGCCGGTCAGCAGCGGGTGAATGTGGTGCCGGGCGGCCGTTCAGCCGGTACTGATCCCGTAGTGATCGGCACCGGCCAGGATGCTCGTGACTGCCGCCGGCCACTCGGGCGGGCGGCTCGCACGATGGGTGAAGAGATGCGTCGGTACACGTTCAAGCGGGCTGCCTCGATGCTGGGGGCGGGCGCGATGCTGGCGGGCGTCGTCGGACTGGCGAGCGCCTCCAGCGCGGTCGCCGGCGGGAACGGCGAGTGCAGCGAGCAGAACTGGGACGCCCCCGCTTACGCCTGCGTCCAGTGGGAGGCCGACGGGTCGCTGAGCGCCCACGGCTTCACCGATTACTCCGACAACTCCTGCACGGTCAACGTGGTCCTCAAGGACATGACGACCAACACCACCTGGACGCGTTCGGAGGGCTGCGGCTCCGGCCAGCCCGACACCGAGGGCCGCGGCAGCGGCTTCTTCCACGCGGGTCCCTCGCTCGGTACCCCGACCAAGGGCCACGTCTACCGGGGCGAGGTGCAGGTGAGCTGGGACGGCGGTGCCCATTACGACACCACCGTCAGCCCCTCGATCACCTACTGACGCACCGGCCGCACCCGGATCAGCGGCGGGCGCCCCGTGGCATCGGGCCGACCGCCGCTGATCACGCCCGCCCCGCCGCCGATCCCGTCCGCCCGGTGCAGGGCGAAGCACCGCACCAGGCCGTGCAGGCGGTAGCGGCCCTCCTTGGGGGACTGGAGCAACGCGGCGTCGACCAGCGACTCCAGCAGCTCCTCGGCGGCGTCCCGCCCCGTGCCCAGGGCCGTGGCGGCCGCCGCGAGGGACACCTCCGGCGCCGCCACCGCCGCCACCGCGTGCAGCGCCCTCGCCTGGCCGGCGGTCAGCCGCCGGTAGCCGGCCTGGAACGCGGTCTCCAGCTCCAGGCCGTCCAGCCGCAGCTCCCTCAGCCGGCGCCCCGGGTCGCGGAGCCGGCCGGCCAGGTCCCCGATCGTCCGGTGGGGCCGGGCCGCGATCCTCCCGGCCGCGATGCGTACGGCCAGCGGAAGATGGCCGCAGGCCTCGGCGACGGCGAGCGCGGCCTCGGGTTCCGCGGAGACACGGGCGAGGCCGGCGACCGCGCCGAGCAGCGCGAGCGACTCCTCGGGACGGAAGACGTCCAGCGCGCACCGGCCGGTCAGCGCCAGACCCCCCAGACCCGCCCGGCTCGTCACGACGACCGCGCAGCTCGCGGAGCCCGGCAGCAGCGGCCTGAGCTGCGCGGCATCGCGCACGTCGTCCAGCACGATCAGCATGCGCCGGCCGTCCAGCTCCGACCGCAGCAGCCGGGACCGGTCGTCCGGCCCCGGGGGAACCGCGCCGGGCGCGACGCCCAGCGCCGTCAGGAACGCCGCCGACACCGCCGCCGGATCGGCCGGTGTCTCCGCCTGCCCGGCCAGATCCGCGTACAGCTGACCGTCCGGATACGCGGCCCGGACCCGGTGCGCCACCTGGAGCGCCAGCGCGCTCTTGCCGGTCCCGGCCATCCCGTTGATCAGGACGAGCGCAGGCGCCAGGCGGGCGTCCGCGGTGAGCTGGGCGCACAGCCGGGAGGCCGCCTCCGCGCGGCCGGTGAAGTCCACGGGGGGCGCGGGAAGTTGCGCCGGCGGACGGAGCCGCGGCCGCGCCCGCGGCAGGCCGGTGCGCCGGCCGGGTGCCCGCCGGAGCCGGCGGGCACCCGGCACGTTCGGGGTGTGCCGGACGGCCGGATCGCGGTCCACCGGCTCCGGGCCGGGCGGCGGCGCCGGCGGCACCGGTCGTGGCCGCGGCGGCGGCACCTCGTCCCGGAGGACGGCGAGATGGAGATCGGCCAGTTGGGCGGTCGGGGCGACGCCCAACTCCTCGTCGAGGCGCGCCCGGTACGCGGCGAACAACGCCAGCGCCTCCGCCCGCCGACCCGCCGCGCACAGGGCCCGCATCAACAGGGCGTGCGGCCGCTCCCGCAGCGGATGCGTCGCCGTCAGCTCGGCCAGACCGGGCAGGGCCGACGAGGCGTCGCCCAGCGCGACGTCCAGCTCCAGACGCTCCTCCAGCAACGCCAACCGCAGCTCCTCAAGGCGGGCGCGCCGACCGTGCGCGAAGGGTCCCGGCACCCCGGACAGCGGCTGGCCGCGCCACAGGGCCAGCGCGTCGGCCAGCAGCCCCCGCGCCTCCTCGGGACGGCCCGCGGTCCGGGCGCGCGCCGCCTGCCCGGCCAGCGACTCGGCGAGCAGGGCGTCCACCCGGGCAGGCGACACCGCCAGCCGGTAGCCGTCGCCGGACGACAGCAGCACGCCGGGCGCGGACGGGTCCGCTTCGAGGTCCTTCCGCAGCTGCCAGGCGTAGGTCCGGATGGTCGAGGTCGGACCGTTGGGCAGGTCCTGGCCCCACACCGCGTCGACGAGCCGCGCCAGGGACACCGTGCGCCCCGGCCGCAGCGCCAGCGCGGCCAGCACGGCCTGCCGCTGGGGCGGGCCCGCGGGCAGCTCCCGCCCGCCTCGGTACACGCGGACCGCGCCGAGCACGGCGCACCGCACTTCTTCCCGCACGACGGCCTCCACCGGTCAGCGGGAGGCCGTGGCGCGGCCGGCCCGGTGCCGGACTCCGCCGTACCCGCAGGGCGGGGCGCCGGCCCCGCAGGCCGCCGCCGTACCGGCTCCGGTCGCAGGACGGAGCGTGCCGCGCTCCGTCGGGTCTTCGTCGGTCATGTGTGTCCCCTCGTGGTGGCGGCGGCCCGGCTCCTCCCGTGTGCGCCGGGCCGCCGCCACCACGCTAGGAACAGGGCGGCCGTCCCCCTCCGAGACATCGGCGGCGGGGTACCGAGGAAATTCCTCATCGCCTCCTTTTTGCGCACATGTGACCGCTCGCTTACCGTGCCCGCGACAGTGGGCGACGGGGGAGCGCAGACGCGATGATCTTCGGCCGGGAGCCGGAACTCCGGGCGCTGCGGGACGTGGTGGACCGCGCCGCCCGCGGACAGGGCGGGCTGCTCGTGCTGCGCGGCAGCAGCGGGGTGGGCAAGAGCACGCTGCTCGCCGAGGCGCGTACGCACGCGCGGGCACGCGGGCTGGCGGTGCGCAGCGCGGACAACGGCCCGCTGGACGCGGAGATCCCCTTCGGCACGGCCCACCGCCTGCTGGCGCCGGAGCCGCCCGGCACGCGCACGTACGGCCCGCCCGCCGGAAGCCCGGGCGGCACGCCGCATCCCGACGGCACGCCGCATCCCGGCGGACCGGCGTGGCCCGCGCGGGCACCCGCCGCCCGGGGCGACGGCCCCGGCGCCGAAGTGCCGCAGCCCGTGCTGCACGCGCTGTTCCGCACGGTGGCCCGGCTCGGCGCCGACGACGGCGCGCTGCTCGCGGTGGACGACCTCCAGTGGTGCGACGCGGCCTCGCTGCGGTGGCTGAGCTACCTCGCCCACCGCATCGAGCAGACCCCGATCACGATCGTGACCTGCCTCAACGAATCCGAGCCCGCGGCCGACCCCGCGCTGGTCGACGCCGTGTGCCGGGCCGGGAGCCGGATGCGGATCGGCGGTCTGGACGCGGACGCCACCGACGCCTGGCTGCGCTCCGCCCTGGCCGGCACCGGCCCGGCCCTGCGGCAGACCTGCCACCGGCTCACCCACGGCAACCCCTTCCTGCTGACGGAACTGGTCGCCTCGTTCGCCCGGCACGGCGTACCGGCGGACACCGCGGCCCTTGCCCGGTTCACCGCCGAGGGCCTCACCCGCAGGATCCGCGGGCGCCTGGCCCGCGCGTCCGACGGCGCCCGCGCCCTGGCCCGGGCGCTGACGGTGGCCGACGACCAGCTGGACATCGCCACCCTGGCGGCGCTGGCGGATCTCGACGTGCCGGCCGCCGCCCACGCGGTCGCCGAACTGGTCACCGCCGGCATCGTCGCCGACACCGCCCGCATCCGCTTCAGCCACACCCTGCTGCGCAACGCCGTCGACGGCACCCTCGATCCGGCCTACCGCCGGGCCGCGCACGCGCGGGCGGCGGCCCTGCTGCGCGGGACGGGCGCGCCGACCGAGGCGGTGGCCGCGCATCTGGTGAAGGCGGGGCCGCCCGGGGAACCGTGGATGACGCGGACGCTCGCCGCCGCCGCCACCTCGGCGCACGCCCTCGACGCTCCCGACGTCGCGCTGGGCTTCCTGCGCCACGCCCTGACGGGCCCGCACCCGGACCGCTCCCCGCTGCTCTGCTACCTGGGCCTGCTGGAGGCCTACACCGGCGGGGAGCAGGGCCCGGCCCATCTGGCCGAGTCCCTCGCGCTGGCCCGCGACCCGGTGGGCCGCTCCGGCGCGGTGGCGCACCTGGCCTGGTGCCCCGAGCCGCCGCCGGACGGTATGCGGGTGCTCGCGGAGGCGCTCGACCAGGCGGACGCGGACCAGAAGGCGGACGTGGCCTGCTACTACGGACTGGCCCTGGCCGGGCGCGCGATGCGCTTCCAGCCCGGCCCCGAGCACCGGGCCAGGGCCGCGTTCCTGCGCGCCCGGATCCGCGACGAGCCCTGGGAGCGGCCGCTGTCCGCCATGGCCACGGCCGCCCTCACGCTGATGGAGGGCGGTCCGGCGGCGAGGGCGCTCACCCATGCGCGGCGCGCGGTCGCGGACCTGCTCGGCTCGGACCGCTACCGGGCCATCCCCGCCGGCTCCGCCCTCCGCCGCCCCGGCGGCATGGCCCAGATGGTCCTCGGCCAGGCCGCCTGGACCTTTCTGCACGCCGACGAGCCGGACGAGGCCCTGGCGGCGGTGGCCCACGAGGCGTTCACCGACGGCCGGTTCGGACACGGGGCGGCCGAGGCGAGCCGCCGGTACATCCGCGGTCTGGCCCACCTGCGGGCCGGTGCGCTGCGCGAGGCGCGGGACGAACTGGAAGCGGGCATCCGCTACGCCCAGATATCCGGCGAGGCCAACACCGCCTGGTACGCGGTCCGCGTCACCCTGTACGTCGAGACCCTGGTCACCCAGGGGGAACACGCGCACCTGCTTGAGCTGCGGGACTCCCCGCGCGGCCGCTCCGCCCTGACCCACCTGGACGACTACCAGCCCTTCCTGCTCCAGCGCGGCCGCAACCTCGCGGCCCTCGGCGAGCACCACCGGGCGTTGGCGCTGATCGAGCGGGCCGGTGCGCTAGCGACCCGGTGGCACACCGACAACCCGTCGCTGATGCCCTGGCGTTCGGAGGCCGCGCTGGTGCGGCTCGCCCTGGGGGAGCGGAAGGCCGCGCGGGACCTGACGGAGGAGGAGGTGGCGCGGGCCCGCCGCTGGGGCGCGCCGCTCACCCTGAGCCAGGCGCTGGTCCGGCACGGCCGCGTCCTGGGCGAGCCGGAGACCGTCGAGGAGGGGCTCGCGCTGCTGACGGACCGCCGTGCGCAGTGCCACCGCGCACACGGGCTCGTCCTGCTGGGCGAGACGCTGGGGGAGCGGGGCCACCGCGACGACGCCGTACGGCAGTTGATGCGCGGTTACGACACCGCGGTCAGCTGCGGCGCCGGGCTGCACGCCGCCCGGGCTGCCGCCGCCCTGGCCGCGGCCGGCGCCCGTCCGCGGCGCCTCACCGGTGTCCCCGCGCTGACCCGGCAGGAACGGCTGATCGCCTGCCGCGCCGCCGAGGGCGCCACCAACCGGGAGGTGGCGGAGGAACTCCTGCTCACGCTGCGCACGGTCGAGCAGCATCTGACCCACGTCTACCGGAAGCTGGGCATCGACGGCCGCGCGGGCCTGCGCCCGGTGCTGGCCGCGGCGGGCCTGGTGCCGCCGGCGGGCTGACCTCCCGGGGCGCCGGCGGCTCAGGGAGCGCCGTCGAGCAGGGCGTCGGTCAGCTCGCGCCGGCCGGTGATGCCCAGCTTGCGGTAGCCCCGGGTCAGATGCTGCTCGACCGTGCGGCGGGTGAGGAAGTGCAGGTCGGCGATCTGCCCGTTGGACAGGCCGCGCAGCGCGAACTCCAGGATCTCCCGCTCCCGGGCGGTGAGCGCCGCCGCGCCGTTGCGGGGCCTCTTGGGGCGCAGCCCGGCGCCGCGCAGCAGGGCCCGGGCCCGCCCCAGGACGGGGGCGCCCTCGCAGGCGGTGGCCAGCTCGAACCCCTGGTAGAGCAGCTCCACTCCGCGTGCGTGCTCGCCGTCCAGGACGGTTTCGCCGAGGGCGGTCACGGCGGCGGCCAGGGTGTAGCGGCAGGGCGAGGGGGCGAGCAGCGCCACCGCCTCCTCCAGCAGCTCCCGCCGCCTGCCGGGCAGGCACTCCGCCGCGGTGATCAGCGCGTTGCCCAGCACGTACGGGGTGCCCCAGCGGCGGGCCAGGTCCAGCTCGCGTGCGGCGAGGCGGGCCGCCTCGTCCGGCCGGCCCAGGCGGAGGTGGGCGAGTGCCGCGTAGCCGCGCCAGGGGCCTGCCACGGCCGGGCCGGTGGTGTCGTCGTGCTGTCCGCCGCAGGTGCGGAAGTCCGTCAGGGCGGCCCCGGCGTCCCCGCGGGCGAGCCGCAGGCGGCCGCGGGCATGGGCAAGACGGTGCTGCTCGGGCCGCGCCAGCGGGTGGCCGTCGCCGAAGCCGTGCCGGGCGAGCAGGTCCTCGACCTCGTCCAGGTCGCCCCGCTCGACCAGGCACTCGGTGAGCACATCGAGGGTGAACCCGAGGTCGTGCCGGTCGGCCGGCAGGTACCGCAGCCGGGCGAGCGCCGCCCGCCCGGCCCGGGCACTGCGTACGGCCTGGGCGAGCCGGCCGCGGATCAGCGCCGCCCGCGCGAGGTGGGAGTGGGCGAGGAACTCCAGCGTGGTGGCGCCGCGTTCCGCCGCCATCCGCAGGGCGGCGGCACAGTACGCCTCGACCTCGTCCAGCCGCTCGGCGGCGAGCAGGGCACCCACCGCGGTCCAGGCAACGATCCGCTCGTCGCGCCCCAGGGGCAGCCCGTCGGCCAGCGCCCGGCGGGCCAGCTCCACGGCCCGCCGCGGAGAGCCGCCGGACTCGGCTTCCTGGTGGGCGAGGAGGGCGGCGGTGCAGGGGTTCTCCCCGGCCGCTGCCCGCAGCGGGCCGCCGTGCCACGCCCGGATCAGCCGGGGCGGCAGGTTGAGGTTGCGGGCCCAGGCGGCGGCCCGCCCGCCCTCGGCCGCCGCCTCCTCGGGCGCGATCCCGGCCAGCCGCCGCAGCTCCGGACCGAGTACGGCCATACCGGCCTCGAAGCCGTCCCGCAGCAGCATCGAGCGGCCGAGCGACCAGGCCACCCGCGCCCTGAGCCGGGGATCCTCGGCCTCGGCCAGCAGGCCCGCGAGCCGGACCTCGGCCTCGGGCAGATTGGCCTCCTGCTCAGCCTCGGCCAGCGCGATGCGCAGTTCCAGACCGGCCGCGAGCCGCACCGCCCGGCGCAGATACGCGACCGCGGCCCGGGGCGCGCCCCGCAGCGACGCCGCGGCGGCGGCCGCGCGCAGCACATCGCCCGCCCACGGAGCGGTGCAGGGCTGCGCGGACAGCAGCTGATCGGCGATCCGCTCCGGCGGCGCGCCCCGCGCGTGCAGCAGCTCGGCGGCGCGGGCATGGGCCAGTCCCCGGACCACCACGGTCATCTCCGCCGCGACCGAGGCGCGCACGACGGGGTGCGTGAAGCGCAGTGCGCCCGCGTCGCCCAGCACACCCAGCCGTACGAGGACCCGGCGGGCCCGCTCCGTCTCCTCTTCCGTGAGCCGGGCCAGCGCGCCCGCCGCGTCCGGATCGGCGCCGTCGCCGAGGACCGCGACCGCCCGCGCGAGCCGGGGCGCGGCGGGCAGCGCCCGGCGCAGCCGCGCGAGCACGGCGCGGCCGACCGGCGCCGGACCGAGCCGGTGGACGTCGTCCGGCGTCACCTGCGCGCGCCCGCGCAGCGCGTGCAGCATCTCCCGCAGCAGGTACGGATTGCCGCCGCTGACCTCCCGGCAGGCGGCGGCGAGCGCGTCCGGGTCGGGGCCGGGCAGCGCCGCCTCCACCAGCGCGCGCACCGCCTGCGTGCCGAGCCCGCCCAGCCGCATCGTGCGCAGCCGGCCCAGCAGCTCACCGAGCGCCCCCTCGGCCGGGCTGCCCGTACAGGTCGCGACGACCAGGGCCAGCGGTAGCGGGGCGATGCGCTCCGACAGGTACGCGAGCCAGCGCAGCGAGGCGGTGTCCGCCTCGTGGAGGTCGTCGACCGACAGCAGCACCGGCTCCCGGCGGCAGAGCGCCGTCACCAGCTCGGCCGCCTCCCGCGACCGGTCCGCGAACGATCCGCCGCCGGTCTCCGGAAGCGGATCGTCGGCGAGCCACCGCAGCGCCCGCGCCTGCTCGGCGGCGATGCGCCGCCGCCCGTCGCCGGGGCCCGCGCGCAGCAGCGGCTCGAACAGCTGCCGTACGACGCCGAAGCCGAAGTCCCGCTCCAGGGCGCCGGCCCGCGCCCGCAGCACGAGGAAACCGCGTTCCTGGGCCCGGCGTTCCACCTCGCGCAGCAGCGCGGTCTTCCCGATACCGGGCTCCCCGGTGAAGGCCAGCGTCGCCGCGCCATCCCCGGCGACGGCCGCGAACAGCCCCGAGAACTCCCCGCACTCGGCCTCGCGGCCGACCAACAGCTCCATGCCTCCCCCGCTCCGGCCGGCGGACCGCCCGCCGCACCGGCGGCACCGGGACCGCCCCGGCCCCGCGCCCACCACCGCCCCCTCCCGCGCCATCTGGAGCATACGGACCGGCCCGCCGCTCGCCCCGGGCCCGCGGGCCGCCTGGCTTCGCCGGCGTGCCCGGTGCCGCCGCCCGGCACGGCTTCCGGCGGGCGTTCGGCCCGCGGAAGGCCCCGGTCCGGCAGGGTTAGGGTTTGACCGGCTGCACGATCACAAGGGGAGGTCCGGGGGTGATTCCGGGCATGGCGGGGCCGCCGCCGGGGCGCGGCGCGGAACTCCGGGTGCTCGCCGATGCCGTCGGGGCGCCGGCCCGCGGCCGGGGTCAGGTGATCGTGCTGTCGGGCGAGACCGGCATCGGCAAGACGACGCTGCTGCGCCACGCCGAGGACCTCGCATGCGCCGCCGGCGTGCGGGTGCTGCGGGCCAACGGCAGTGTCCTGGAGCGCGAGTTCGCCTTCGGCCTCGCGCGCCAGCTGCTTCCGGAGCTGGACGAAATCCTGCCGAAGACGCGGGCCGAGGCGCCGTTCGAGGCGGTGCAGGCGCTCTTCGCCCGGGTCGGGGAGATCGCGGCCGCCGGGCCCGTGCTGCTGGTCGTCGACGATCTGCAATGGGCCGACGCCGCCTCGCTGCGCTTCCTCAACTACGTCGCGACCCGGATCGGCACCCTGCCGGTCACCCTGCTGGCCGGGCGGCGCCTGGACGACACGAACGGCGAGCCGCTCGTCGCCGAACTGACCGCGCGCGCCCACCAGGTGTGGGTGGCGCCCCTGACGGTGGCCGACGTCGCGGCACTGGCCGGGCGGGTCTTCGACGAGGCGGTGGCCGACGCGTTCGCGCGGGCCTGCCACGCGGCGAGCGGCGGTAACCCGTTCCTGGTCAACGAGGCGCTGGCCGTCCTGCGCGAACAGGGCGTACGCCCCACCGAGGACGACGCCTCGCACGTGGCGACCGTGACCTCGCGGGCCGTCGTCGACCGCACGGCGTCCCGGCTGCGGACCGTGGACGGCGCCCTGGAGCTGGCGCAGGCGCTGACGGTGACCGGCGATCACGATCGTCTCGAACTGGCCGTCGAGGTCGCGGGGCTCGGCACGGAGCAGGCCGCGTCGGCCCTGGACGCGCTCCTGCGCGGCCGCGTGGTGCGGTACGAACGGGACGCGGTCGTCTTCGTGCACTCCCTCGTCGCCTCGGCGGTGGCCGCCACGCTCAACCCGCTGCGCACCCGGGCCTGGCACGCGAAGGCGGCGGAACTCAGCCACCGCCATTTCCTCCGGCGCGAGCGGACCGCCGCCCATCTGCTGCAGGCCGGGCCGCCCCGCGCCCGCTGGCAGGTCGACGTGCTGGCCGAAGAGGCGGAGGCCGCCCACCGGATGGGCGCGTTCGAGTCGGCCGCCACCTTGCTGCGGCACGCGCTGAGCGCCCCCGGCCTCCCCGGCGACCTGCGGCTGCGGCTGCGCGCCGGGCTCGGCGCCGCCCTGATCTTCGACGACGCGGCGGCCTCGCGCGAGATGCTGACCGAGGTACTGCCCCGCACCAGCGGCCGGCTGCATGCCCAGGTGGCCTCCGATCTGCTCCTCGCCACGCTGAACACCGAGGGGTTCATCGCCGGGACGAAGCTCGTGGGCAGCGTCATCGACGAGGTGGCCGAGCACGATCCGGCCGCCGCCCTGCCGCTGATCGCCCGCTCGATGGGCACGGGCTGGCTGTCCGACAGCCCGGTCCGCGCGCTCCTCGCCCGGGTGGAGACCGTGGCGGGCAGCCACCAGCACGGCCCGGCGATCGTCGCCGCGGCCCGGGCCCAGCTCGCCGGGGAGATCATGTCGGACGCCTCGGCCGCCGCCGATCAGGCGACGCGGGCGCTGGAACTCTTCTGGGACTCCGGCGAACCCGAGGCCGCCGACATGTCCATCCCGCTCGGGGCGGTCCAGGGCCTGCTGGTGGCCGAACGGTTCGACGAGGCCCTGGCCTGGGCGGCGCGGGCGGAGGAGCTCGCGGCCCGCCGCGGCTGGCCGAAGGTGCTGCGGGGCGCGGCCTGGACGCGGTACGCGTGCGCGCTGCTGACCGGGCACACCGATGACGCGCTGGCCGCCGCCCGGGACTTCGAGGCGTCCGGCGTCGCCCTGGGCAGCGGCAAGCCGTTGCCCTACTCGCACGGTTACGTCGCGGGCGCGCTCCTCGCGGCGGGCCGCCTTGAGGAGGCGGAAGCGGCGCTGGGGACGCTCGCCCACGGCGAGCTGCGCGCGGCGGACCAGTTCATCGCGGCGGCCACCCGGGCCGCCCTGCGGCTGGCGCAGCACCGCTGGCAGGAGGCGCTCGCGGACGCGCTCATGTGCGGCCGGCTGCTGCCCGGCACGGTGGCCAACCCGCTGATCGCACCGTGGCGCCCCCTCGCGGCGCTGGCCGCGCACGGCCTCGGCGACGCCGAGCAGGCGCAGCGGCTGGCGGACGCCGAGCTGCACCTCGCCCGCCGCTGGGGCACCCCGCACACCCTGGGCCTCGCGCTGACCACGGCCGGGATCGTCCACGGCGACAAGGCGCCGCTGCGCGAGGCCGTCGAGATCACCCGCTCCACCCCGGCCCGCGCCGCGTCGATGTGGGCGCTGCTGGCGCTCGACGAACCGGACGCACTGACCGAGGCCTTGCGGCTCGCCGAGCGGAACGGGTGGGGTGCGGTCGCCCCCGCGGTCCGTGAGGCGCTGCGCGCCCACGGCCGGCGCCCGGGCACCCGACCGGTCACCGCGCTGACCCGCGGCGAGCGGGCGGTGGCCGAGCTGGCGGCCGGCGGGCTGACCAACGCGGCGATCTGTGCCCGGCTGCATCTGGCGCCGCGCACGGTCGAACAGCATCTGACGCGCACCTACCGGAAGTTGGGCATCGCGGGGCGCGCCGGGCTGGCCCCCGCGATGCGGGCCGAAGAGACGGCGGGCTGAGGCCCGTCACGCGGCCTGCGGCTGCGGCTCCAGCCCGGCGGCGGCTCGCAACGCCTCGCTGAAGGGGGCGGGACGCAGCGTCTGGGGATCGAGGTTGACGATCACCCGGTGGCCTTCCGCGTGCACCACCGACCGGTCCTCGGACAGGACGCGGAAGCCGTGCACACAGCTGGTCGTGCCCACCCGCTCGATCCAGAAGTGGACGACCGGCGCGCACATTCCGGTGATCGGCCGGTGGAAGACCACCTTGACCTCGCGGATGGTCATGAAGAAGTCCGGGAACGTGGACACCGCGGCATCCGGGGACCACCCGCGCCGACTCCAGTACGCATTGATTGCCCGCTCGGCGAGGGCCACGTAACGGGAGTTGTGGAGCATCCCCATGGGGTCCAGATCATCGAGGTGGACCGAGAGCTGCTCGAACTGTCCGGGGTCTTTCACGGTGCTCACCTGGTTCTCCCTGAAAACGCGGCACATCGACACCGCCAAGCTAGGCCGCCCCCCGACCACCCCGGAACCGCACACTTCCGCCCCGCGCTGAATACGCGGTACGCCGCACAAAACCGGCGGTGTCCATCGCCCGGCTGACGGTGGCCAGGCGGGACGGCACCTCGGCAGAGGCGCCGCCGCACGGCCCCTCCTCAGGACGTCCCGGCGCGGCGCGACAGAGCGATCAGGTCGATCAGACACAGCACGGCCACGACCGCGCTGAACCATTGGACGGCCTCCAGCAGGCTGATCACCCGGGCCAGGAAACCGACGCCGATGACCGGGACGCCGACGCCGAGGTAGACCACGACGTAGAAGCTGGAGATCACGTCGGCGTGACGGCCGGGCGGTGCCGTGCGGTTGACCTCGGTGATGCTGCCCAGGAAGGCCATGCCCTGGCCGGCTCCGCCGATGACGGTGGCCACCAGGAGCAGCGCCAGGCTGGAGATGCCGCCCGCGACGGCCAGCAGAACCAGGCCGACGGCGAGCAGGGCGAGCCCCGTGATCTGCAGGGTGCGCGCCTTCCCGCCGTACGCGGCGAGTTGGGCCAGGCAGGAGCAGGCCAGCATCAGGGTGACGGCGCCGCCGGCCAGGGCCAGGTTGTGGCTGCCGGAGAGCTTGGTGACGTAGGCCGGTACGAGAGCCAGGAAGAGGCCCACGACGGTGAAGGCGAGAAAGCTGGCCGTGCCGCTGGTGCCGAAGACGCCGCGTACGGACGGCGGGATCGACGGCCGCCGCGGCCGCCACTTGACCGTGGGGAGGGTCGTGGGCAGGAGTGCCATGGCGAGGAACGCCGGCACCAGAAGGGTGATCTCGACGAGGAACGGCAGCTCGTACGGAGCGGGCGCGTACTGGGCCAGGACGCCGGCCAGCAGCGGTCCGGTTCCGAGGCCGCCGACGGATGCCACGGTGGAGACCAGGGCGGCCCGGCGGCGGTTGCCCGTGGGCTCGGCCTCGTTCAGCGCGGCGGTCAGGGCGCCGGAGGCGGCGCCGACGGCCAGGCCCTGCAGCAGGCGTGCGCCGAAGAGCCAGGTGACGTTGGTCGCCAGGGCGAAGGCGAGCGAGCCCAGAGCGGCCACGACGACGGCCGGGACCAGGACCTTGCGTCGGCCGATGGCGTCGGAGAGCGGCCCGAAGATCAGCAGAGAGGGGACCAGGGCCGCCACGTAGACCGCGAAGATCAGCGTCACCATGAGCGGCGAGAAGCCGAACTTCTCCTGGAAGCCGCGGTAGAGGGGGGTGGGGACGTTCGTCCCGGTCAGTAAGAACAGCAGGGTGTAGGCGATGGCCCAGAACCTGCCGCGGCTCCCGGCCGGCTGAGCAGCCACGGCGGGAGGTGCTGTCTGCGCGGTTGTCATCTCGTCCTCGTCGTCACGGAGCGGGTGATGAAACCGGCCGGCCCCGGGGAACGGACCGGCCGAGGGCCGCCTCGGCAGCAGTGAACCACCGAATGACCGACGGTCAGTCAATCAGCGGAGGTCGTACGAGGTCAACGGATGACTGACCGGCGGTCAGCCGTATAGGGTGCGCAAAAACCGGACGGAGGGGCGCCGATGCCACCGGGCACGCGACGCAAGAGGGTCACCAAGAAGCGGGAAGACCGCCGCGAAGACATCCTGCGAGCAGGCGAGAAGGTCTTCGCGCGCATCGGCTTCGACCGCGCCACCATCACCGATCTCGCCGCCGCCGCGGAGATCGGCAAGGGCACCTTCTACCTGTACTTCGACTCCAAGGACCACCTGCTCGGCGCCCTGTGGGACCGCTACACCGACGCCATCGTCACCACCGCGCAGGACATCCTGGAAGAAGGATCCGCCTGGTGGCCGACCATCGACCGCCTGCTCGGCACTCTCATCCGGCACTCCGTCCGCAACGCGGACCTTCACCGCATCGTGTACGGGCAGGCCAACGCCACGGCCCTCGACATCTGCAAGCAGGCCAACCGGCGGGTGATCGACGCCATTTGCGACTTCGTCGCCCGGGGAGCACAGGCCGGCGCCTTCCACGCCACCGACCCCGGGACGGCGTTCCGCATGATCTACCACGCCACCCACGGCCTCCTGGACGACCTCATCTCCACCGGCGACCCGATCGACACCGACCAGGTCATCGCCCAAGTCCTCGAACTCACCCACCGCGCCCTCGGCGACCCCGCCCTCCTCGCCCCGGCCCGTCAGGCACTGGACACCGGCCTCCCGACGCCCGAACGGGCATCGGGCGTACCGGCCTGAACGTCCGGAAGACGCACCGCTACCGCATCCGGCGGGTCCCGGCCGGTCGGCGCACGGCTGCTCGGCCCGAATCGATGACTGCCGGCGCGGGCCGCGGGCGGCGGCCCGCGGCCTTGCGCTTTCAGTGGTCGGAGGAGTGCTGGGGGTGACCGAAGAGGAGGTCGTAGCCGACGGGGAGCTGGAGGAGGATCTGTCCCAGCAGGTCGTCGCCGGCCGTGTCGGCGACCGTGGACAGTACGGCGCTGACGTCCCAGGTCGCGGTCTGTTCGGTGGCGCCCTCGATCCAGGCCGCTGTCGCCCGTACGAAGCGCTCCGGCGACAGCGGTTCGGCGCTCTGGAGCGGGTTGAGGAGGATCAGGGCGAAGTCCTCCGGCAGGCGTGCCGCGAGCTGGGCGCGGACCTCGCCGACCAGGTGCGCGCCGAGCAGGGCCAGCACCACGCGAGCCGCGCGCTCGGCTTCCTCCACCGTGCCGTACTCGCCGCGTTCCTTCACGTGGCCGAGGAACGCCTCGTGCCGCAGAGCCATGTCAACCGCCACCCCTTCTTGTCCTTCGGACTGCCCACGGGGTGCGGAGGGCGGATTGAGGGGGAGATCAGGTGCCCTCCGCACCCGTCCGTCCGGTGTCAGCCGGAGATCTCCTTGTGTCCGGATCCGACGCCGATGGAGATCTTGCGGGGCTTGGCGCGCTCGGCGATCGGGATGCGCAGGGTGAGCACGCCCGCGTCGTAGTCGGCCTGGATGCGCTCGGTGTCGAGGGTGTCGGCGAGCACGATCTGGCGGGAGAAGACGCCCAGCGGCCGCTCGGACAGCTCCATCTGCACGTCGTCGGCCTTCGCCGCCGGCCGCCGCTCGGCCTTGACGGTGAGCATGTTCCGCTCGACGTCGATGTCGATCGCGTCCGCGCTGACGCCGGGAAGGTCGAAGGCCACCACGTACTCGTCGCCCTCGCGGTAGGCGTCCATCGCCATCGCCGACGGCTTCGACCAGGTGCCCGGGCCCACCAGCGTCTGTGCCAGCCGGTCCAGCTCACGGAAGGGGTCAGTGCGCATCAACATCGTGAAAACACCTCCAGCAGGTTCAGGCAGTTACTGCCAATGCGCCTCACTGCAACCGTTGTAGCATGTCATCCAATGGATGACAAACGTGATGTCATCAATCTGATGACAACCCGAGAGGGGTGCCCGTGACCCCGGCCGACCAGCCGTCTTCGTCCCGCACCGACGCCCACGGTCCGGTGTCGTTCCTTGCCGCCGCGGCGGCTCTCGACGCCATAGACGCCGCCCTGCGCGAGGCCCGGCACGAAGCCCCGACCGCCCCGGCGCCCGGTCCGGAACAGGCCCTGGCCTCCTTGTCGCTGCTGCGGCAGGTGCGCGAGCAGCTCGCCGGATGGGAGACCGGCCTGATCGAAACGGCCCGCGACGCGGGCGCCAGCTGGGCCGACCTCGCCCACCCCCTCGGCGTCGCCAGCCGCCAGGCCGCCGAACGCCGCTACCTGCGCGGCCGTCCCGGCCCGGCCGGGACCACCGGCGAGCAGCGCGTCCAGGCCACCCGTCAGGCCCGGGCCGCCGACCGCAGCACCGCCGCCTGGGCCCGCCGCAACGCGGCCGACCTGCGCCGCCTCGCCGGCCAGATCACCGCGCTCACCGACCTTCCCCCCGCCGCCCGCCGCCCGATCGGCGAACTCCACGCGGCCCTCGCCCACGACGATCCCGCCGACCTCATCGCCCCCCTGACCGCCGCCCGCCCGCACCTGGCCGCCGCCCACCCCGACCTCACCGCCCGGCTCGACACCCTCACGCCTCCCTGACCCCGCCCGGCGCACCGCAACAGCAACCCCGTCAACGTCCGCCCCGGGCAAACGAGGGGAGAGCTGGACCCCGGTCGTTCCGGGGCCGGTGTGCCGCCCCGGCGGACCGCCACCCGGCAGCCGAACGCCGCGGCGCAAGGACCGGAAGTAGGGGAGACCGGGCTCGTCGTGGTCGGCGAGATGCCCTGTCAGGTGCCGAGGCGGATCAGGAGCCGCAGCAGCCGCCTTCCGCGGCATCCTCGGCCGTGGCCGTGGCCGTGGCCGTGGCCGTGGTGGCCGGTGCGCCGAGCTGGACGAGCTGCGGCGCCGGGGTGCAGCAGCCGCCGCCCTGGTCGGTTTCGGGGGTGTCGAAGAGGCCGGCGCCGCCGCACACCCCGGTTTCGGGGAGGGTGAGTTCGACCTTGTCGGCGGCGTCCAGGTCACCGGCGAGGGCGGCCGCGACGGAGCGGACCTGCTCGTAGCCGGTCATGGCGAGGAAGGTGGGGGCGCGGCCGTAGGACTTCATGCCGACCAGGTAGATGCCCTGTTCGGGGTGGGCCAGTTCGCGGTGGCCGTGCGGGTAAACCGTGCCGCAGGAGTGCTGGTTGGGGTCGATGAGCGGGGCGAGCGCGGCCGGTGCCTGGAGGCGGTCGTCGAGGCCGAGGCGGATCTCGGAGAGGAAGGACAGATCGGGGCGGAAGCCGGTCAGCACGATCACCTCGTCGACGTTCTCCAGCCGTCGGCCGTCCTCGGCGACGAGGACCAGACGCCCGTCGCCGTCGCGTGCGATGGCCTCGGTACGGAAGCCGGTGACCGCGTCCGCGTGCCCGTCGTCGACCGCGGCCTTCGCGGCGAGGCCGAGGGCGCCGCGGGCGGGGAGCTGGTCGGCGGTGCCGCCGCCGAAGGTGGCGCCGGAGATACCGCGACGCAGGACCCAGACCGCCTTCGTGCCGGCGCCGTCGTCGGCCTTGGCCAGGTCGGCGAGGTGGGCGAGCGCGGTGAACGCGGAGGCGCCGGAGCCGATGACGGCGGTGCGCCTGCCCGCGTAACGGGCCCGGACGGCCGGGTCCTTGAGGTCGGGCACGCGGTAGGCGACGCGGTCGGCGGCCGCACGCTCGCCAAGAGCGGGCAGGCCGCTGCCGCCCGCGGGGCCGGGCGTGGCCCAGGTGCCGGAGGCATCGATCACGGCGCGGGCGAGCAACTGCTCCTCGGTGCCGTCGGCGCGGGTGACGTGGACGACGAAGGGCTGGCTCTCGCGGTCGGCGTCGACGATCCGGTCCCGGCCGACGCGGGAGACGCCGGTCACCCGGGCGCCGGTGCGGACCCGCTCGCCGAGGACATCGGCGAGCGGCCGGAGGTAGCGCTCGACCCAGTCCCCGCCGGACGGGTAGGCGCCCGCGTCCGGCTTGGTCCAGCCGGTCGGCGCGAGCAGCTTCTCGGCCGCGGGGTCGGTGACCTCGCTCCAGGTGGAGAACAGCAGCAGGTGCGCCCACTCCCGCACCGCCGCGCCGGCCGTGGGGCCCGCTTCCAGCACCAGAGGCTCGATGCCGCGATCGACCAGGTTGGCGGCAGCGGCCAGGCCGACGGGCCCGGCTCCGATCACGACGACGGGCAGGTCAGCGGTGGGGGGCACGTTCACGGCGACTCCTTGCGTGTTTCGACGTTCGTCGATGGGCTGCACGGCCAGCATGACAAAGCAATTCGATAATCGTCAACATAGATATTCATCGAATTGGTCCACGCCTGGCCCACGGGATACCCCGCCCCGCGAACCGCACCAAGGCTTGATTCGCTTGATTCGACATGTGTGAACATAGGCGTATGTCGAACGCCAAGCCGCTGCCGGTGATCCCGTGCTGCCCGCCGCTGACGGAGCGGCCGTTCACCGCCGAGGAAGCCGAGACGGGCGCGCGGATGTTCAAGGCGCTCGGCGATCCGGTGCGGTTGCGGCTGTTCTCCGCGGTGGCCTCGCACGAGGGCGGCGAGGCGTGCGTGTGCGACATCTCCGATGTCGGCGTGTCCCAGCCGACCGTTTCCCATCACCTGAAAAAGCTCAAGGAGGCCGGGCTGCTGACCTCCGAGCGGCGCGGCACCTGGGTCTACTACCGCGTCGAGCCGTCGGTCCTGGCGGCCATGGGGAGCCTGCTGGGCCCGCCGGCCCCCAGGTAACGCACTCACCCGGCGGGCCGCGGCCCCCGCGGGGCGATCTCCTCGATCAGCCCCTCGATCAGCTTCCTGATCTCGTCGCGGATCGGGCGGACGGCCTCGACGCCCTGGCCTGCCGGGTCGTCGAGCTTCCAGTCCGGATAGCGCTTGCCGGGGGGATCGGGCAGGCGTCTCCGCAGCCCATGGTGATGCAGACGTCGGACTACTTCAGGCGGGGCGGACACCCGTCGCATCAGCCTCCAGTGGTATCACTTGCCAATGATGTGAGAGTGTCAGCGCATGCTGACATCAGTCGACACTGATCTGATCCGGGTGCTCTCCGACCCGCTCAGGCTCCAGATCGTGAACCTGCTCGCCCACGAGACCCTGTGCACCACACACCTGGTCGAGGAGACCGGCGCGCGGCAGACCAACCTCTCCAACCACCTCAAGGTGCTGCGCGAGGCCGGAGTCGTCGAGACGGAGCCGTGCGGGCGCTTCACCTACTACCGGCTCCGGCCCGACGTCCTCGCGCGCCTGGCCGGCCAGTTCTCCGACCTCGCCGAAACCGCCCGTACGACTGCCGAGACCGGCCGGAAGCGAGCCTGTTGATGAAGACGGCGAACGAACCCGCGACGAAGACCGCGCAGGCAGGCGCGGAGGCGTCGATCGTCGCGAAGCTCTCCACCCTCGACCGCTACCTGGCCGTGTGGATCCTGCTCGCCATGGTCATCGGTCTGGGCCTCGGGCGCGTCATCCCCGGCATGGGCGACGCACTGGCGAAGGTCGAGATCGGCGGCATCTCCCTGCCGATCGCGATCGGACTGCTGGTGATGATGTACCCGGTCCTCGCCAAGGTCCGCTACGACCGCCTCGACACCGTCACCGGCGACAAGAAACTCATGATCTCCTCGCTGGTGATCAACTGGCTCGTCGGCCCGGCGGTCATGTTCGCGCTCGCCTGGATCTTCCTGCCCGACCTGCCCGAGTACCGCACCGGCCTGATCATCGTCGGCCTGGCCCGCTGCATCGCCATGGTCATCATCTGGAACGACCTGGCCTGCGGCGACCGCGAGGCCGCTGCCGTCCTCGTCGCCCTCAACTCCGTCTTCCAGGTCCTCGCGTTCGGCCTGCTCGGCTGGTTCTACCTCGACCTGCTCCCCCGGTGGCTCGGTCTCGGCGACGGACAGGGCCTCGACGTATCCGCAGGGCACATCGCCCTCAACGTCATCGTCTTCCTCGGCGTCCCCCTGCTCGCCGGATTCCTCACCCGCCGCCTCGGCGAGAAGAAGATGGGCCGCGAAGGCTACGAGCAGCGGTTCCTGCCGAAGATCGGCCCCTGGGCCCTCTACGGCCTCCTCTTCACGATCGTCATCCTCTTCGCCCTCCAGGGAAAGACGATCACCTCACAGCCGGTCGACGTCATCCGCATCGCCCTGCCCCTGCTGGCGTACTTCGCCGTGATGTTCTTCGGCACCTTCCTCCTCGGCAAGGGCCTGGGCATGGCCTACGACCGCACCGCCACGCTCGCCTTCACCGCCGCGGGCAACAACTTCGAACTCGCCATCGCCGTCGCCATCGCCACCTTCGGCGTCACCTCCGGACAGGCCCTCTCCGGCGTCGTCGGCCCGCTCATCGAAGTACCGGTCCTGATCGGCCTCGTCTACGTGGCCCTGGCCTGGCGCCGGAAGTTCGCCCCGGCGGCCAGGGGGACGGCAGCGACGGAGAGCTGAGCCGTAGGCCCGCCGCGGCCGAGCAGCTCCGTGCGCAGAGCCGAACACCCGTGACTCGTATACCGGTTACTGCGAGGTTCAGTAGTTTTTCTCCATGACCGCAGACGACAGGGACCTCCCCCTACGGTACGAGGCGAAAGGTGCCTCGGAGCCGAGCGTCCATCAACTCCGCCTGTTCATGGTGCTGGCAGAGGAACTGCACTTCGGGCGCGCCGCCGCCAGGCTTTTCATGACGCAGCCGGCCTTCAGCAAGCAGATTCGCGCGCTGGAGGAGAGGCTGGGTCTTCAGCTGGTCGACCGCACCAGCCGTGTCGTGGAGCTGACCCCATCCGGGCGGGCTCTGCTTCCGGAGGCCCGGGCCGTGGCGGAGGCCATGGCCGGCCTCCGGCAGGCGGCGCAGTCGCGGTCCCGCGAGATCGCCGGGCGGGTCGTCATCGGCACGGTCTCTGCCGAGCCCGCCATGCCTCACGCGAACGCCATCCTCGACGAACTGCACAAACGCCACCCTGAACTCGCCATCGAGACGCGCAGCCTCAATTTCATCAACCAGTACCAGGCGCTTTCCTGCGGTGACGTGGACGTGGCTTTTCTGCGTCCGCCCGCGCCTTCTCATATGCAGACCCTGCACTTGATGGAGGAGCCTCGGGTCGTCTGCCTTCCGGCCAGTGATCCGCTGGCCGCCGAAGATATTCTCACGCTTGCGCATCTTTCCGATCGCACCATGGTGACCATGTCGCCGGAATCCCCCCAGATCTGGCGCGATTTCTGGACCGTCAATCCGCGCCCCAACGACGTGCCCATAAAATTCGGGCCGCTGGCGTTCGACGTCGAAGGCGTCCTGCATGCCATCGCCCGTGGACAAGCGATCGGCTTCCTGCCCGCCTCCGCCCGCGATTTCTATCCGCGTCCGGGCATCGTCTATCGCGACGTGGTGGATCTGCCGCCCTGCACCATGGCCCTCACCTGGTTCGCCGCAAACCGCGACCGTCCCATCGTGAGCGAGATCCGGCAGATAGCCCGGACCATCCTGCAAAGCCGGCACTGAAGCCTGCCCCGCAGCGCGCAGCGCGGCGGAACGTCACACACCTGCAATCATTCCCTTTTCTATATAAATCCGAACCGCATCCACATCGAACGGGAGTAGCCGGCCTCGGGTGGTGCTGGTGACGATGGACTCGCATCCCGCGGGTATGAACTCTCGGGCAGTCAATTAAAGGGGGGATCGTGCGCATTCACTTTTGTGACGCGCGATCGGAAAGTAGGGAGAAATGATCAAACGTACTCTGCTGGCGCTCACCTCGGCCTTGTTGACGGTCACGGCCGTTGCTCCCGTCGCAAGCGCGGACTCCCCTTCGCCGAAGGAGGGGAAGATCTACATAACGACCTACGCCGGCGACCCCAACGTCCAACTCGACCAGTGCAACCGTGATGGGCAGTACCTGGCGTACGTTGCGCACTATCAGGGCGCATACGGATACACATGCGAGCCGAAATACTCGGCGCCGCCGAACACGCCCCAGTGCCCGATACCCAATCCGGACGGCTGCATCGGTACCTGGTACCGGTTGTTCCTGATCACCACATAGAGGGGTCGAGGAAGGCCCGCAGGCCTGCTTCTTCCTTCCGGTGACTTCTCGCTACCGGGAGGAAGAAGCACGGCAATGGCGAGACGCCACCACCCTTTTCGCGGACCGGATGACACCGGATGACACCGGATGACAAAGGCGGGCAGCCGCAGGTCCCGGCAGGCTTCGGCGATCAGTGCGTCCTCCGGGTCGCCCGGCAGCGGCACTCCATCGCCGCATTCAGCCCCCGCCGAGCCTGTCTCGACGCACCGCCGAGCTGATCGTCCCGCCTCCTCCCGGACGTGCCCCGGCCGAGTCGGTCGTAGGAGCCGCTCCGGCTGCCTGCCGGGCTTCGCGAGCGATCCGGTCGAACTGGGCTCCCATGGCCTCGGCGAGCGCATGGGCGGCGGAGAGGGGGCGGACCATGACGGTGAGGTCGTCGATCTTTCCCGCCTCGTCGACGTGGAGGAAGTCGCAGCCCTGGATCTGCTTGCCGCCGACGGTCGCGGTGAAGACGAACGCGTGGTCGCGGCCGTCGGGGCCGGCGATCTCCCGGACGTAGACGAAGTCCTCGAAGACCCGCATCACCCCGCGCAGGATCGCGGCGGTGATCGCCTTGCCCGGGTACGGCTTGAAGGCGACGGGGCTGGTGAAGACGACATTCTCGGCGAGAAGCGCCTCAAGGGCGGCCTCGTCGCGGCTCTCGACGGCCCTGCGGAACGGGTGCACGACGCCACCTTTAGTCAACTAGTTGAATAGGTGCATCGGAGGCTAGAGGTGTGCTGTGCGAGTTGTCCACCCCTCCGTGGCGGGATGACGGACGCGAAGGGGCTCAGGTACTCACTTTCCTGACTAATCAACGAAGCGATACGCTGTGCTCATGGCATTGCGCAACGCGGTGATGGCCGCGCTCCTCGAAGGGGAGGCGTCCGGCTACGACCTGGCCAAAGGGTTCGATGCCTCCGTCGCGAACTTCTGGATGACCACCCCTCAGCAGCTCTACCGGGAGCTGGAACGCATGGAGGGCGAGGGGCTCATCGCCGCGCGGGTGGTCGAGCAGGAGCGCCGGCCGAACAAGCGGCTCTTCTCGCTCACCGAAGCCGGCATGGACGCCGTCCGCGCCTACGTCACCGAACCGCCGGGCAAGCCGACGGCCATCCGCGACGAGCTGATGGTCAAGGTGCAGTGCGCGGATGCCGGTGACATCGAGGCCGTACGAGCGGCGATCACCGAACGCATGGAGTGGGCCGCGGCCAAGCTCGCCCGGTACGAACGCCTCAAGGAACGCCTCCTGGAGGGGCGCACGGAGGACGAGTACTGCGCACAGGCCGAACGGATCGGCCCGTACCTGACGCTGCTGCGCGGCATGTCCTTCGAGAACGAGAACATCCGGTGGGGCGAGACCGCGCTCCGCATCCTCGCCCACCGCGCGACGTCGGCCCGCGACCGGGAACACGCCACGCCGCGGGCGTGATCCAACGGCAGCCGTCCCACCGACTCACCGAACAGAGGCCCTGCCATGCCCGGCGTACAAGTCCCTTTCTCGCGGTACGTGGCTCTCGGCGACAGCCAGACCGAGGGGGTCGGCGACGGCGACGACCTGACGGGGCTGCGCGGCTGGGCCGACCGCCTCGCCGCGCACCTGGCCCGCCACAACCCCGGCCTGCGTTACGCCAACCTCGCCGTCCGGGGCCGCCTCGCCGGCCAGGTCCGCGCCGAGCAACTCGCCCCCGCCCTCGCCCTGCGGCCGGACCTGGCAACGGTGGTGGCCGGCGTCAACGACCTGCTGCGGCCCCGCTTCGACGCCGACGAGGTCGCCGGTCACCTGGACGCGATGTTCGCCGCGCTCACCGCCCGGGGAACCCGCGTCGCCACCCTCACCTTCCCCGACGTCGCCCGCATCACCCCGCTGGCCCGGCCCCTCGGCCACCGCGTCACCGCCCTCAACCACCGCATCCGCGAGTCCGCACGCCGGCACGGCGTCGCCGTCGCCGAGACCACCCGCCACGCCGTCGTCACCGACCCCCGCCTGTGGAGCGCGGACCGCCTGCACGCCGGCCCCCTGGGGCATCAGCGCATCGCCGCCGCCGTCGCCCACGCCCTCGACCTGCCCGGCAGCGACGACTCCTGGACCCACCCCCTGTCCGCTCCCGCCACGCCGCGCCCTTCCGGCCTGCGTACCTGCGCCGCCGAACTGCGCTGGGCCGCCGAATTCCTCGGACCTTGGATCGCCCGCCGCCTGCACGGCCGCTCCTCGGGCGACAACCGCACCGCCAAGCGCCCCCACCTGACCCTCCTGGCCGCCGAGCGCACTCAGGAGACGTGACCCCGGCAGACCGGCGCGGCGAAGGGCCGTTCGGTCCGTACCCGAGACCTGATGTGGTGTCGGGTGGGAAGAGCGGCCCGGGGCAGTGTGCTCGGGAGTGCGCCCCTGACCGGCCCCGGAAGGGGAAGGGCCTGCGCGTCGAGCGAGCACGGCGAGATGCCCGTCTGCGGGGTGGGGTGTTTCGGTGTCATCGGGTGGCGTTCGGTGCCGCTCAAGGGCGGTTCGTGCTGCGCCGTGGGTGCCTCCTGCGACCTGCTTCAGCTGGTGGACCTCAGTCGACCGGTTCCCGGTGATGGACGGGGAGGCCGCCGAGGAGGGTGTGGGTGGGGTTGAGGTCGCGCAGGGTGTCGGCGGGGCAGTGGGCGGGGTTCCGGTCCCAGATGGTGAGGTCGGCGAGGCGGCCGGGGGTGAGGGTGCCGCGCAGGTGGTCCTCGCCGAGCAGGCGGGCGGCGTTGGTGGTGTGCAGTGCGACGGCCTCGTCGTAGGTGATGGCGTGCTGGGGTCCTTGGACGCCGATGACGGTCTGGCGGGTGGTCATGCCCCAGATGGAGCGCATGGCGCCGAACTGGCCGACGGGGAAGTCGGATCCGGCGGCGATCAGTGCGCCCTGGTTGAGCCAGCCGCGGGCGGGGAAGAGCGCGGCGACACGTTCCGGTCCCCAGAATCCCCGCTCGACCTCGGCGGTGTCGTGCAGCAGCGGCTGCTGGATGGTGACGGGGATGCCCAGGGCGACGGCGCGGGCGCGCTGGGCGGGGCCGGCCAGGCCGCCGTGTTCCATGACGAGGGTGCCCGCGGGCAGGCCGGGATTGCGCTGGAGGACGCGTTCGTAGACGTCGAGGAGGATGCGCACCGCGCGGTCACCGTATGCGTGAGTGCCGACCTTCCAGCCGCGGCGGACCACGGCCTCGACGGCCTCGACGAGCGCGTCGGGCTCCCAGGTCAGCGTTCCGGAGAAGGCGTGGTCGCACACGTAGGGCTCTTCGGTGGCCCCGGCCTCCAGCCCACCGTCGAGGAAGAACTTCACCCCCCATACCCGCAGCCACGGGTCGGCGCTGTAGCGCCAGTCCTCCATGGCGTCGAGCAGGTCCTCCACCTGCGCCGCGCTGGTCAGGCCCATCGCCAGGATCAGGGCCCGGACCCGGGTGCTGAGCGCGCCTGCCTCCCGGGCGGCCAGCAGGACGGCGTAGTCGTCAAGGGAGACGGCGCAGTCGCGGACGGTGCCGATCCCGGTGGCGGCGTACTGGGCGCTGGCCAGGCGGAGCCCGTCGATGCGCTGGGCCCGGTCCGCCGCCGGGACGAACCGTTCCACCAGGCCCATGGCGTTGTCGATCAGCCGGCCGTTGAGCCGGCCGTCGGCGTCGCGTCCGATCTCGCCCCCGGGCGGGACGGGGGTGTCCTCGGTGATGCCCGCCAGACGCAGCGCGTAGGTGTTGACGACGTCGTTGTGGCCGCCGCGCTTGACCAGGACCGGGTGGCGGTCGGTGGCCTGGTCGAGTTCGGCCGCGGTGGGCATGCGCCGCTCCGCCAGGTTGAGTTCCTGCCAGTTGGTGGTCGTGCCGATCCACTCGCCCTCGGGCGTGATGGCGGCCCGCTGCCGGATCAGATCCAGGAACTCGGGGATGGTGCGGGCGGTGTGGACGGGGACGTCGTGCACGCTGTGTCCGGCGAAGATCAGGTGGGTGTGGGTGTCGTCGAAGGCCGGCAGTACGACGGACTCGGGCAGGTCGTGGACCGTGGTGCGCGCCGTCACCAGGTGGTCGAGACCGTTCGGATCGGGGGTGAGCGCGGCGATGCGATCGCCCCGCACCGCCAAGGCCCGCTGGGGGGCCTGACCGGGCACCAGCGTGTGCACCGCCGCCGCCCGAATCAGCAGATCGGCACCGTGTTCCGCCATGGTCTTCTCCCTCACCAGCTCGACGTTTTCGTACGCGGCGGGACACGGGCCAGGTCAGGCGATCGGCCCATGGTTGTCTCTCGCAGCCGCTGACCAGGCCGTTGTAGAAGCGTTCAGCAGCTTCGCACACACCCAGCGGGACTTCGCGCAGGAAACACGTCAGGAATGCGCCCTAATATGCAGATCATGCGACAGACACTCGACGAGACGGACCGCCGAATCGCGGCCGTCCTCCTCGCGTCGCCCCGCGCCTCCTGGCGCGAGATCGGCCACTGCCTGGGGCTGTCGGAGCGCACCGTCGTACGTCGCGCCGCCCCCTTGTACGCCGACGGCACCCTGCGCGCCACCGCCGTCCGCAACCCCGCGCACTTTCCCCACCTGATCCCCGTCGCCCTGCGCATCCGCTGCCGCCCCCACAAGATCCGCCAGGTGGCGAACGCGCTGGCCCGCCGCACCGACACCGTCTGGGTCGACATCCTCGGCGGCGGCGACGAGATCTCCGCGATCTTCTTCCTCGACGGCCCCGACGCCCGCAACACCCTGCTGCTGCGCGACCTGCCCGCCACCGACGCCGTCGACTCCTGGACCGCCCACACCCTGCTGCGCGTCTTCCCGAGCGCTTTCCAATGGACCGCCGGCCTGCTCACCCCCCAGGAGACGGCCCAGCTCGCCCCCGCCCCGTCGACCACGCCGCCCGCCCCTGCCGGCATCGATACCGCCCTGATCACCGCCCTGGCCGAGGACGGCCGAGCCACCTACACCGACCTCGCCCGCCGCGCCGGCACCACCGCACTCACCGCCCGCCGACGCCTCGGCACACTCGTACGCGGCCAAGTCCTTCGCCTGGCCACCGAAGTAGACCTCGCCCTGCTCGGCGCGCACGCCGAAGCCCTGCTGTGGATCACCGTGCAGCCCGGTGCGCTGGAGGAGACCGCACACACTCTCAGCGCCCACCCACAGGTCCGCTTCACCGCCGCCACCACCGGCCCCGCCAACCTCCTCATCGCCCTCGCCGCAACGGATTTGGACGCCCTCTACACGTTCCTCATCACCGCCGTCGGCCCCCTCGACCGGATCACCGCCATCGACACCACCCCGCTCCTGGCCACCGTCAAACGCACCGGCCTCATCCGCCGTCCCTGACGCACACCAGCAGGACGAGCCGCGTGACCAGGCTGTAGTCCCGCAGCCCCGGCGCGTCCGCGGCGTCCCTCCCCGGCGAAGTCCGTGGGGAGAAGAACAAGCGCGGCTCGTGCGCGGTGAACAGCCGCTTGAACCGCGGATACGAGGTCCTCATCCCGGAACGTCGTTCTTGCCTTCGCCGGGACCCGTGGGCGGCGGTCCCACCGAGGGACGCTTCAAAACCCCTTGCCCGCAGGGGAGTTGGCGAATGGAGCGGTCTCGTCGGAGTTTCTGTGCGACGCATGTGTTGTATGTGCACCACGCAAAACACCCCTCTGATCTGCGTTTCCGCAGGTCAGAGGGGTGTTACAAGCGGTAGCGGTGGGATTTGAACCCGTCAAGATGAGGCTTCTCACCTGGGGTTTTTCTGAAAGGCCAGGTGGGAGGGGGTATTTCGGTGCCGTTGGGTGGTGTTCCGTGTCGTTCGATGACGGGCTTCGCTGCATGTGCGGCGAGCTCCGGCGGGGCTGTCCGCCGTCTCGGGCGTGCTTCTCGTAGAAGCGTGAGGAGGCGGGTTTCGGTGGTTCGGCGAGGTGGTTCGGATGGGCGCGTGGGCCCCTCTCGGCCTTCTGGGTGATTGCAGAGAGTGATTGTTGAGGCGAGTCGGGGGTGTGGCATCGCGCTGGCAGCGCGTCTTCTTCCGCCGCACGGCCGTCTTTCGTCGCGGTGGTGCCCCAAGTTGAGCCGAGCACGTCCCGGTGCATCCGGTGGGGCGGGACGATCGGGGGGTGCTCGGATCAGGGGACCGCCGCTCTCGGCGTAGGGCGCCGGCCTGCCGGTACGACGGGCCGTGTCAGCCCGTTGGGGTCACGGGGAGGCACACGGCGTAGACCGAGTAGGAACTGCCGGAGAGCCCCCTGTTGTTGAACTGCACCGTCCACGTGGTCTGGGAGGACGGGAAGGACTGGACCACTTCGTTTGAAGAGGTGCCGCCTGAACTGGGAATCGTCATTCCACCGCCCGTGACGACGGTTCCCGCGGGACAAGTGGCGCTTCCCCTGTTGCCAAGGCTCCCCACTGTGTAGGTTTCCCGGACGATCTGGGTCGGCAGGGTCGGTCCTGCGGGGCCTGCGGGGCCTGCGGGTCCTGTGGGGCCTGCCGGGCCTGCCGGTCCTGCGGGGCCTGCTGGTCCTTCGGTTCCTGCCGGTCCCGCCGGTCCTTCGGGCCCCGCCGGCCCCGCTGGTCCTTCGGGTCCTGCCGGTCCCGCTGGTCCTTCGGGCCCCGCCGGTCCTGCTGGTCCTTCCGGCCCCGCTGGACCGGGAGGGCCGGGCTTTCCCTCTGGGCAGGAGTGCGGGCAGTGGCCCTTCTTCCCGCCGTCGCCGTCACCATCACCCGCCGCTGCCTGGCCCGCCGCTGTGGCCCCCGTCAGCAGTGCCGCGGCCAGTACCGGCAGGGCGGCACGCCGCAGAAGGGCTGTGTATTTCCGTCTCATTCCATCCTCCGAAAATATTCGACTTCTTACCTCTGGCGTGCACGTTGAGTGTAGGTAAATGCAGGCAAAGTGATCGGAAGTGACTCGGAAACCGGCATTTTCCATATTGAATTCATAAAGATTTGAATAATGAATTCTCTATGCCTCAACTGGTCCTGCATGCTGCGATGCGCCGGTTCGGTTTCGGTGGAGTGCCGGCGGCTGCCATCACCCGGAGACGGCGGAGCGGGCGGTGGCTCCGGGGGGTGATCCTTGGATGGCCGTGGCCGTGGCCGGTGCCGTCGTCCACCCTGATCGGGCCGGGCCGCACCATGTCGACGGATCGCCGCTCGCGGCTGGTCGAGGTACTGGCGGAATCGCTCGGCCGGCGCCGCGAGGGGCTGCGCGATGCCGCTGACCTGGCGGCGGGTACCGCATTGCGTCCGACTCGACGGTGGAGCGGCTGATCTGCCGGACAGTCGCAGCGGCGTCCGCCGCAGGCCCAGCGGGCGCCCGGTTATCCGCCGATTGTCGAACCGAAGACGCACGGTCGGGTTGTCATTGCCCCAGCCCGGGCGCGGGATGGCGCCGTGCGTCAGCTGGTAGTCGATCAGGTACCCCCGGTGCGGCTTCCGATAAGTCCGGCCGGGCAACAACGCCGTCCGGAAACTCGCGTGTCGTGCGCGGCGTCCGTGGCGCTCGCGAATGCCTGTGCCGGGACCCGTATGCGGCGGTCCCGCCGAGGGGTGCTTCAGTTTCCCTTGCGTGCAGGGGAGTTGACGAAAGCTATGGCACCGCCGGGAGTTCTGTGCAGCGAATCTCGCTGCACAGGCAACACGCAAAACACCCCCCTGATCGCGTTTCCGCAGATCGGGGGGGTGTGAGCGGTAGCGGTGGGATTTGAACCCGTCAACATGACCCTTCTCACCTGCGGTTTTTCTAAAAGGCCAGGTGAGAGGGGGCGTTTCGGTGTCGTTGGGTGGCGTTCCGTGCCGTTCGATGACGGGTTTCGCTGCATGTGCAGCGAGGTCCGGTGGGGCCTTCCGATGACTCGGAGGCGCTTCCCGTCTCTCGGAACGTTCAGCAGACCATGTCCGTAGGCATGGGGAAAACCGCCACCACATGCGTGCCCGAGCCAACCCCGCATGAAGCTCGGCAGCCTCGCGTCCGGCAAGGCACACGACCACGGCCGTGGGTGCCTACGGAGCCGGGGTATTCCCGCACACCCGGATGGAGCCGATTGGGCGGGCCCTCTGGGGCACAGGAAACCCGCCTGGTTCTTCAGGACAAGCCGACGAAGACCGATGGTGATCAACCGACCGCCCCGGTCTCAGGTCGCGCAAGCAGGTATCTCTGCTCATCGTGGGAAAGGCGGTATCGGACGCCCTCGCTCGTGTGCGCAGGTGCGTCCGGCCGTGTCACCAGGACAAACCCTGATTGCCAGGAGGAGAGTCATGGACGACATCCGCGACACCAACGAAGCCGAGGTCGAAGACCTGGAGCCTGTGGAGGACGAGGAGCTTCCCGAGTTCGCCCTGATGGTCGACCTGCGGGATTGAGTCCGGGCGGCAGTCCGGACCTTGGTGCCGCAGGGCACCCCTCCGCTGTGCGGGGCCGGGCCGTGGTCCGGCCCCGCACACATGCCGTAGCGCCGCGAGGAGAGGTGGAGCGCGTGCAGGTTGCCCCCGATGCGCGGACCGCCGGGGAGGACGGGCGTGCCGTTGCCCGGCTGGTGCGTGCCGGGCTGTGTCGTGTGCTGCCGGAGGGCGAGCTGCCCTCCGATGCCGAGATCACCTATCCGGGCTATCACGCCGCAGCCCACCGGGCTCAGCGCCTCACCCGTCGTGAACCCGCCCGTGGGCTGCTGAACGGTTTCGCGGCCGAGGTGCGCGCCGTCGGCGCCCGGGCCCGGGCCAGCGCGGCACGCACCGCCGAGCGCGACGCGACGGGCGCGTGGCCGGTCGATCTGCCGCCGGCGGAGGAGCATCTGCTGGCGAGCCTGGACCGGGCCCGTACCGCCATCCCGAAACGGCCCGAGCGTGCCGCAGACCTCGCCGCGCTGACCGTCGCCCCCTGGAGCGCGCGCCACGGCGAGGTGTTCGGGGAGGCCGAGCGGGTCCTCGGGCTGGTCTGGCCGGAGATGCTGGCCGAAGTGTCATCCGTGGTCCGGCAGGTGGCATTGCTGGACGGGTGGGGCATCGACGGGTTCACCGACTTCACCGTGCACGGCGTGATCTTCGTCAACGCCGAGCGGGTCGTCCCGGCCGACCACGAGACGGGCTCTCTGCCCCCGCCGTTGCCCCTGGTCGAGGCCCTGGTCCACGAGGGAACCCATAACCGCTGCAACGCTGCGGCGGTGACCGCGCCCTTCCTCACCGGCACACCGGCGGAGCTGCTGCGCACCCCGCTGCGCGCCGACCCGCGCCCGCTGGCCGGCCTCTTCCAGCAGGTCGTCGTCCTCGCCAGGAGTGTGCTGCTGTACGAACGGCTGCTGGCGGCACCGGCGGACACCTTCGGCGGCGGCCGGGCAGCCGTCGAGGCCCGGCGCGACCTGCTCGCCGCCCAGGGCGTTGACGGATGTGCCACCTTGGACGGGCACCGCGACACGCTCGCCGAGCACGGCCGGGACGTGGCCGCGCAAGCCCGCCAGGTCCTCGCAAAGGCCGCGCGATGACGCCCCGGCTCACGGGCGGCGGCCGGCCCTGGCCGGTGCAGACCTTCGTGCCGTTCCCCGCCGCCCCCGAGCTGGTCTTCGCCCGCACCGCCGCCCGCTCCCGGACGTTCTCGGCGAACGACGCGGCGAACGGCTCGCCCGTACTGATCGGCTCGGCGGCCGGAACGGACCGCGACGAGGTGGCGGTACGCGCCCGTGGAGAGCTGGCGGAGCGCGTGGGCAACGTCCTGGCCGCCCGGCAGGCCGAGGCCGGCGGGCGTGGTGCCGTGGTGGGCTCCTACGACGCGCTGCGGCGCCGTGGCGTCCCCGCCCTCGACCCGCTGACCTGGCCCGAACTGCACGGTGAAGCCCGGGAGGTGCGGGCCGCCGAGTTGCTGTGGGTGCCCGGAGAGGCGCTCGGCAGCGGCTGCGAGGTCCTCGTCCCGGCGTGCGCCGTGTATCTGGCGCACCGGCCGCCACCTGGCTGCGCCGCGCCGCTGCGCCCGGGCTCCACGGGTCTGGCCGCCCACCGCACGCGTTCCGCGGCGGGGCGGCACGCCGCTCTGGAGGTGCTGGAACGCCACCTGCTGTGGCACGCCTGGTATGCCGAAGGGCCCCGTACGGTGGCCGATTTCGCGCTGCCGCCACCGCTGCGGAACACGCTGACGGCGCTCGGCACGCCGGCCACGTTCGTGCTGCTGCCCGGCCCCGCCGGAACGGCTTGCGTCGTGGCGTGCCTGCACGCGCCGGACGGAAGCGGGCAGACCTTCGGCGCCCGCGCGGCCTGTTACCCGAGCGGGGACGGCGCCGCGGCGGCGGCCGCCTGCCACGAGGCGCTGATGGTGCGCTGGAGCCTGGGCACGACCGCAGCGCGCGCCGCCTGGCACCGCATGCGCTCGGCCGACGGCGATCCGCCCCACGGGCCGCTGGAACACGCCCTGCACGCCTACCACCGGCAAAACAGCCTCGCCCACCTGCTCCACCGCAGGTCAGCGCCCCCGCCCGAGCCGGCCGGCGGTCAGCTCCACCACCCGGCGGAAGCCCTCGCCGACCTCACCGGGAACGACGTGATCCTGGTCGACACCACCGCGCCCCAGGACCCCGACGGCCCCGCAACCGTCGTACGCCTCGTCGCCCCCGGCGCCCGCCGCCTGCCCGCCGACGAACGCGTCCCGCACGCGCCCGCCGGCGCCCGCACCCGCCTCCCCCACCCCCTGGGCTGACCACTACCACCACGGAGGAAGCATGTCCGTCGACGCCGAACCCACGACCGCACCGCCCGCCGAGGACCCGGACCGCTCGTACGCCAACCGGTTCGCCGCACGGTACGACGACTGGTTCGGCCACGCGGTCCCCGCCCAGGACACCGTCGCCCTGCTCGCCGAACTCGGCGCCCCCGGACCCGTGCTGGAGCTCGGTCCGGGCACCGGCCGGATCGCGCTGCCACTGGCCGCCACCGGCCTGGAGGTCCACGGCATCGACAGCTCACCGGCGATGGCCGCCGAACTGCGGTCCCGGCCGGGCGGCGAGCACATCAAGCTGACGATCGGCGACTTCACCGACGTACCGGTCGACGGCAGCTACTCGCTGATCTATCTCGCGGGCGGGACGTTCTTCGAAATCCCCTCCCAGGAAGCGCAGCTGCGCTGCTTCGAGGCGGCGGCGCGGCACCTGAAACCGGGCGGTGTGTTCGTCTTCGACTCCCTGCTGCCGGAGACGCTGTCCGCATCGCAGTCGGCCGCCGGCCGGGTGCTGCCCACCGCCGACGGCTCCCTGGTCGTACGGCACCGGCAGGTGGACCGGGCCGCGCAGCGCTACGAATCCCACTACCTGATCGCCGACGGCCGGCAGCTGAACCATGTGCACGTCCGCTTCCGCTACGCCGGGTTCGGCGAGCTGGACCTGATGGCCCGGCTGGCGGGCCTGCGGCTGCGCCGGCGCCACGGCGGCTGGGCCGGCGAACCGTTCCACGACAGCTGCACGTACCACGTCTCGGTCTACGAGCACGCCGACTCGCTCTGACCGGGCGCGGGGAAGGACGGCCACCGTGTGGCTCCAGATCACCGTGGCGGGCGCCGCACTGGCGCTGCTCGCCCTGTTCGTCCTGTGGGGCGTGCGACGCGCCCCGCACCGGCCGTTCGCCTGGGGCATGTACTCCGGCTCCTCCAAGGGATACCTGTGGACGCCCGACGGCGAGGGCGGCCGACAGCGGCCGGTGCGCCACCACGAACTGGGGCTGGCCCCGGAGACCAATCTCCTCACCGTCCAGGAACTCAACCGCCTGCTCCGTGCCACCACGCCGCCGCTGCCGTTCGACGGCCTGATCATCGGATCGGCGGGCAACTGGCGCGTCCGCTACGACGGTGGCCCCGGCAGCCGGCTGTACGCGGCCCGCCTCGCCCCCGGCACCGGCCACGCCCGCCTGATCGCAGCCCTCAAGGAACTGCGATGACCTTCCCGCACGCTCTGCCCGCGTCGGTCGCCGTCACCGCCGCGCTCTCCTGCCTCGTCCTCGCCCTCACCTGGCGAGCCGCACTGAACCTGCTCGACGACCGGACCATCCGCCGCAGCTACCCGCGCGCCTGCGCCTACCGCCTCGGCCGGGGCTGGACCGACCCGGACACCCTGGCCGCCGAACGCCGCCGCGCCCTGGCCAAGCTGATCGCCGCCGCAGCACTGCTACCGGCGCTCCTGCTGCCCCCGTCCCGCTGGACGGCCGGCGCCGCGCTGCTGGGCTGCGGCCTGGCCGGCGCCTGCATCCTGTGGGACAAGTCCCCCCGCTACTCCAACATCTGCCTGCTCGTCCTCCTCGCCGTCCTCGCCCTCCACCACGCCACCATCGCGATCGTGGGCGCCCCATTCCCTCAACTCGTCGGCTCCACCGCCTCGTTCTTCGCCGCGCAGATGTACCTCGTGGCAGGCATCCGCAAGATCCGCTCCCCCCGCTTCATGGACGGCCAGGTCCTCATGGACAACATCGCCTCCAACGCCTGGCAGGCCGCCACCGGCAGCCGCGAATTCCTCCCCCTCCCCCGCCTGCCCCAACTGGCCACACTCCTCGGCACCCCGGCATTCCACACCGTCTGCCGCACCGCCGCCCTCGCCACCGCCACCATCGAAATCACCCTCGGCCTGGGAGCCATCGGCCTGTTCCCTCCCACCGCCACCCTCCTGATGGCCGTCCCCACCCACCTCGCCTTCACCGCCATCGGCCCCCGCCGCATCGTCGTCTTCTCCGCCGCCTCCCTGGGCCTGCTACTCCTGGCCCTCCCCTACCCGCTGCTGGCCATCGCGGGCTGGTGAACCACCGCCCAGGGGCACCGAATGCGTCGCGCGAATGTGGCTGCCGAAGCCCCTGGCTGAAGAGGTGATGCATCGGAGCGACACTGCTCGGCCCGGTGGACGCCGTCGATCTTGGGGCGGCAATGTGCGCCCGCACTCGGCATCGGCCGGGCCCAGCCTGTGCACCACCGGCACCTGCACCTGCACCTGCGCCGTCCTGCTCGCCGACCTCTGCTCCCTGGCGTCGGCATCATCCGACCCGGAGCAGCGGAACCCGATGCAACGACCGGGCGGAAGGGCGGAAGCCTGCCCGCTACCAGGAACGGAACGCGTGACGGTCCGCCGACTCCGTTGGCGGACCGTCACGGAAGGTTGCAGCTACCTACACGGTGCGGGGCTACTGCATGAGGAAGCGGACAGCTCCGACCTGGTACACGTGATCGAACCGGTCCCTTTGTTCCGCGTTGACGACAGCGATGCGCTGGTCCAGGTCGCAGGGGTCTTGCGCGTACGGGTCGTACTCGTAGATCTCGACGTTGTCGTCGGTGGTGTTGAGTACCGAATCGGTCAGGTGCGGGTCCCTCAGAGGGATACAGCCCGCCTTCTCCGCGACGTGGTAGGTGCCATGGGGCCCTGTCAGGTAGACCATCGCGCCGGGCTGGGCGGTGGAGGTACCGGCGGACAGTGTGAGTGTGCAGGCGGCGAGGGCTGCCACGGCGGCGGATTTCGGGAAGCGAGTGATCACGGCGTCCTTCCGGAAGGTGTGAGGTTCGCGCACGAGGGTTTGGTTGCTGCGCGAATTCCTCCAAGGCTCCTGAAAAGAAAGAAGGGCAAGCAACGGCGCACTAGGTGCAAACAGCGCATAGGCGATAATCGGTTAGCGCTGCTCACCTCCGCGTCCTCGGGCGCCGCCACTACTGCAGCGCGAACGAGTCCGGCAAGTACGCGGGGCTCGTTCACCGCATGAACGCTCACGCCGTCGCGGGAACATGCGGAGGCGAGGCAGCCTGCACCTCACCCGTTCGGACGGCCGGCCCACCTGATGCTTCATCCGCGGCAAGTCGCCTGCGCAGTATGGATCCGGGGCTGGTAGGTCCAAGCCACGATGACGCTGAGCACTCGCCGCTCCCGGAAGGAAGCCTCGGTGGCGCGGACATACGTCGGCTTCAGCGAGGCGGCCATATGACCCGGCCGGGCGTGAGGGGAAGCGCGATGCAGGCCAGTAAGACCATGGGTCCGTCCACGGCGGACAGGTGGGTGCGCAACGCGCAGGGCCAGAGCCTGGAAGTCTCTCATCAGGGGGCGGGCTCTCCCGTGACGCTGGTGGCGCACAGTGCCATGGGGTCCCTCAAGGAGTCCTGGCGCTACAGTGCCGGCATCCGCGGGACGAAGGTCGCGTTCCACTTTCCCGGCTACGGGGCGTCCACCCATCCCGGGGGCGCCCTGAGCATCGATGTGGTCGCCGACAGCGTGCTGGCCGTCGCCCGCCGGACCGGCGCCGGCCGAGCGGTTGGCGTCTCCCTCGGGGCGTGCGCCGTGCTGCGGGCGATGGCCTGGGACCCCGGACTGTTCCGCCACGTCGCGCTCATCCTGCCGTTCGCGTTCGACAGGCCGGTGCCACCCGCCGTCCAACAGCGCTACGACCGGGCGATCAGCCACGGCATGAACGCGAACCTGCGCGGGGCGGTGGATCTGGTCCGCCCGAGTCTTCCGCCCGGGCCCCGCTTCGACGCCATCGCCCACGACATCGCGCAAGAGGCGATGCGGGCGGGAACCTTCGAGCTGCTGAGCACGATCACCACCTTCGCCCCGGTGCCTGACCGCACAGCGCTGTCGGCCCTGGCCGCACGCGTGCTGGTGATCGGGCACGCGGACGACCCCTACCACAGCCTGAAGGTCGCCACGCAGCTGAGCACAGCCATCCCCACCGCCGAACTGCACACCGTGGCCCCGCGATCCGCACTCACCGACCGAACCGGCATCGCCCGGCGCCTCGCCGACTTCTTCAACGCCGCCACACCACCACAGCCGCGTAGGCGATGAGGCGGCGCCGGAGCGATCTCCGCTGGCCGGGCGGCTCGGAGTGGAAACTGCCGGGCGCACTCCGGTGGCGAGCCGTGTGCGGCGTGGGTGGGCGGCGATCGACATCGTCCTCACACGGGCCGATGGAACGGCTCTCACTTGAGACTGCGATCTGGTGTTTCTTGAAATCGTGTCCGCGGCTTCGACAACCGGGACCCTCATGTCTGCCGCGTCGCTCACCACAGGCTCAGCGGGCGCCCGGCCGCTGCCGCGGTCGCTATGCGCCGCGTGATCTCGGCGTCGGACTCGCCGTTCGCCCGGCCGGCCCGGATGGCCGCGCCGATGGCCCGCGCACGACCGGCCGGGCCGCGGAGGTCGGCGAGCGGACCGTGGGGGTCGCGGCGCCGAGCCAGCCACTCCGCCCGGTTTTCCGCCGGCGTACCGAGCCGGAGGTGGGCGGGCTGCTGGCAGGAGTGGTTGTCGCAGGTGTGGCACACGGTCGGGTTGTCGTTGCCCCAGCCCAGGCGCGGGATGACGCCGTGCGCCAGCTGGTAGCCGTACAGGTGCCCCGGCACCGTCCCGCGACGAGTCCGGCCGGGCAGCGACGCCGCCCGAAAGCTGGCATGCCCGGTGCCCGAGACACCTGCGAACCAGAACCAGCAGCGCGACTCCGAGGAAACCCGGTACACCTTCGCCCAGTACCGGACCCGAACGGATTCGTCGGACAGCCACGCGGCCCACTCGTCCGCAGGAATGCGCACCGGCGACGGCTCCCCAATCAGCGCAAGCTGCTCAGCCGGTGCCGGCCGGGTGCCGCTCGCCGGGAACAGCCCTGGCCCGAAGGCATCGTCCGCCGTCGTCACGCGGCACCGGTGAGACCATCGGCCGGTGACGCAGATGCCTCACCGGGCACCGGTTCAGGGGCCGGCGCCGACGATGGCCGAGGTGCCGGGGAACGGCGTGCGCGGGGACGCTCCGCCCGATCGCGAAGCTCCGCCACCACCTCCTTCGCCCTGGCAGCGGTCACCGGCTTCGCCTCCCGCTCCAGCTCATCGGCGGGCACGTCCAGCAGCCCCGCGATGACCGTGACGTCGTTGTCGAACAGCCGGAGTACGGCCGCCACCGCCTCCCGAGCCGCCAGCTCCGCCACCTCCTTCGCCGCCGCAGCCTCTTGGGCCGCCCGGCGTTTCGACAAAACCTCAGAAGCCGCCAGCTCTTGCGTCTTGGCGTGCAGCGCCTGATTCGCACGGACCCGCCGACGTATCTCTGCCGCGGTCATTCTGTTATCCGGAGTCGCACTCATGGGCACACGGTAAGGAAAGCGACTGGAAAAGTCCCACCTGGATATTCCTGGAATTAGTTTCTAGGAATTAGCTTCATGAATTAAGTCGCCTGCGTGAGGTGCTGTCAGAGAAAAGCGCCTCCGGCGGGTCCTCCCTCGGAGGGGGAGGGGCTGGTCGTTCGGGTGCGGGAGCGTCGTGGTGCGGGTGGGGGCGGGGTTCCCTCCTCGGTCGGACACCCAGGGGGCGTACCAGGAACCCGGACACGGCGCCCAGGCCGAGCCGCTGCGCGGTCGCTACGCGAGCCCGGACGCCGCGCCCGGAACCCTGGTCCGGCGGAGCTGTCCGACCGAGGAGGGAGCCCCGCCCAGGCTCGTTGTGGCCGGGCCCGGCCGGGCGGGTGCGGGTCGGTTGCCGGAAAAGGGCAGGTCAGAGGGTATGGCAGGGTTGCTCCAACCTCTAAAATATGGTTTAATTAATGATGTCGGAAGGGGAGGGCAACCCCCGACCGGCACCGGTGGGCCGACCGGCCACCGGCAATCTCTCTCACTAGGAGCAGAATCATGGGAACTTCCCAGGCTGACGTGAACCCCAAGCTGGCCACCATCCAGGCGCTGCTGGCCAGGGCCGAGGACCCCGCGACTCCCGAGGCGGAAGCCGAACTCGCCCGTACGCGGGCGATGGAGATGATGGCGAAGTACGGCGTGGACGAAGCGCTGCTGAGTGATGGTCAGCCGTCGCGCGACGCGATCACCGACCGGTATATCGACCTGCCCAACCCGTGGTCCATGTCCCGCGTCCGCCTCATGTGCTTCATCGCCGGGGCCGTCGGATGCAGGGCGGTCCACCTGGGCGTTCATGGTGCGGGTGGCAGGCGCCGTGTCCACGTCATCGGATACGAGTCCGATGTTCAGCGCGCCGAGATCCTTTATGTCTCCCTCGTTCTCCAGATGCTCGGCGGGCTCAACAAGCAGATCGTCCCGTTCGGCGTCCGCAGTGCCCGAGCGTGGCGGAACTCTTGGACGATCGGCTTCATCGAGCGTGTCATCGAACGGCTTGAGGCGATCGAGGAAGCTGCCCGCGCCGCCGCCGGTGGGGACACGTCGGCCACCGGCCGCAGTGGCGAACTGGTGCTGGCCGACCGTGACGCCGTGGTCCAGGCCGCCTATCGCCAGGAGCACCCGAACGCGTGCAAGTCGCGCGGCTCGTACAGCGGCAGCGGGTACGGCGACGGCGCCGCCGCAGGTGACCGCGCCGATATCGGAGGTACCCGCCGTATCGGCGTCCGGGCGGCGGGAACGCTCACAGCCTGACCGCGCACGAGAACATGGTTTAACTAATGGTGCCGCAAGGGGGAGGGCAACCCCCCGACCGGCACCCCCGCCGGGGCCGACCGGCCCCGGCGGAACCTCTCACCAGGAAGAGACAGGATCGATGACGAACACCAAGCCCCAGGTCGGCATCCAGACTGCCCCGGCCCCGTGGCCGACCCTCACCGTCGCCGAACTCGCCGCGCATCCCGGCAACGTCCGCGAGGTCGAGGTCCCGGCCGATCTGCTGGCAGGGGTCAAGGCCGATGGCGTCGTGGAGCCGCTGTACGTCGTGCGCACCTACGGCGACGTGCCGCAGATCATCGACGGGTTCCAGCGGCTGGCCGCCGCCGTCGCCGCAGGGCTGGAGAGCGTTCCGTACGCGCCCCGCCCGGTCATCCGGATTGACGTACTCACCCCGCACCCGAAGAACGCTCGTGAAGACCTCGACATCAACGCGCCGTTCGTGGAATCGCTCCGCACTGAGGGGTGCCGCATCCCTGTCAAGATCCAGCGGCTCGACAGCGGAGTCCTCCAGGTCAACGACGGAAACCGCCGCTACCACGCAGCCAAGGACGCGGGCCTTACCCACCTGCCGTACGAGTGGGAGGACGAAGACCGTGATGAGGCGGGCCAGTTCCTCGACATGATCACCACGGCCCAGCACCGTAAGAGCTTGAGCCCGTCCGAGAGGAACCAGGCCATGTTCAGCGCCGCCGAGGCGGGCGCACAGGTCGGCCGTATCGCCAAGGCTGCCGGTGTGCGGCAGAAGGACGTCAAGACCCTGGTCAAGGTCCGGTCCGACGAGAAGCTGAGCGCCGCCGTCACCGGCGCGAGCAGCTACGAGTGGACGTTCGAGCACCTGGCCGCGCTCAACGAGTTCGCCGACGACGCCGAAGCGCTTGCCGCGATCACCGAGGCTGCGGCCGAGGGCGGCGCCGGGTCCCGAGATGTTGACTGGATCATCGCGATCGAGCGGACCAAGCGAGACAAGCGGATCAAGGCTGAGGCCCACCGCGCGGAGCTGGAGGCGGCCGGGCGGAAGATCAGGGATGTCGAGGAGCTGTCCGAGCGGGCGATGCCCGTATGGAGGCTGGGCGGTGTCAGTGCCGAGGAGCACGCCGCCTGCAAGGGGTCGGTGTGGGTGTTCGACGAGCGCCGGGGTGACCGCTACGCGCCCTACTGCTCCGCTCCCGGCCTGTACGGGCACGCCGTGCCCGAGGGCGCCAACGGCACCGGCACGAAGACCGCCGCCGAGAAGGAAGCCGAGCGCGCCGCCCGCGCCGCCGTCAAGAAGGGGAACCTCGACTGGGACGCCGCCGAGGCCCTGCGCCGGAAGTGGATTACCGACCTGATCAAGCGCCGTAATCTCCCGAAGAGCACCGCCAATACGCTGATCGGCCACGTCAACAATGCTCTGCTGAACGGTAGTTGGGGAATCTCTGACGATCTGAACAAAGAGGGGACCACTAAGGTTCTGGCCGGTTTCCTGGGGCTGAACGCCGAGCAGGCCAAGGATCGGGGGGCTTTCGCCGGATGCGTCGCCAAGGACCCTCGCCGGGCACCTCAGCTCCAGTTCGCCGCCATCGCCGCCGTCCGGGAGAAGTGTGCGAACCGGTCAGCGTGGCGGACGGACAGCCAGTACGCCCCGTGGATGCGGAAGCCCACCGGCCGCTGGTTCCAGGTCCTCGCGTCCCTCGGATACCCGCTCACGCCCATCGAGCAGTCGGTTGTGGACGAGGAGCCCTACGACCCGTCGAGGAAGAAGCCCCGAGCGATCACGTCCGGCAGCGAGCAGGAGCCTGGCGCCGACGAGGAGGCGGGCGAGCTGAAGGCCGAGGAAGCCGACGACCCGGCAAGCGACGACGAAGCCGCCGCCTAACCGCCTCAGCCGCCCGACGCCGGGGGCGGGAACCCCTCCCGCCCCCGGCAACCCCAGGAGCCCCCACAATGCCCCGTACCGCTCTGTTCGAGACCCACGCCGACGACCACGGGTGCGGATGCGTCCCCGCCCCCGCCGAGCCCGACCCCGGTGCCACCGCCGACATCATGCAGGCCCGCGCCATTGCGTCCGGACTCGCGGAGTTCGGCATCGGTCCCGCCCGCTGGTCCGCCGCCTACGACCGCCAGGCCGCCGCCGTCGTCCTACGCGTGGACACCCCACGCGGCCTGTACGCACTCGTCATCCCGGCCCCCGGCCAGCCGTTCCCCGTCCGCCACCGGGGCGAACGCGTCGGCGCGCTGGACTGCCGCCGCACGTACGGCACCACCGACAGCTACACCGCCGCCTTGTTCGCCGCCTTCCTGCGCGACCGTGCCGCACTCGACATCCCCGGCCGGGATGCTTGCCTCACCCCCAAGAACATGGTTTAATTAATGGCGTCAGGGAGGGCAACCCCCTCTGACACACGGGCCGCCATCCGGTCCGACCCCGGCCGTACGCGGAGGGCAACCCGCCCGGCCGGGCCCGCGATTCCTCTCTCACCAGCAGGAGCACCCACGATGACCAGCGCAGCCATGCGGTTTTCCATCCCCGCCACGGCCCAATCCCGTGTCCGTCAGCTTGTCGAGGCCACCAACGCCCGCGCCGCCGTCCACCACCTCAGCGCGTACACGCTCGACATCTCCAAGCCGTTCCTCGCCGACTACCACGACATCGACGGCCGCCTGATCGGTCAGCGTCCCACCATCACCGTGACGATCTCCGGTGACGTCCCCCGTCACGACGGCTGGGCCGTCATCGCCCGCCTGGACCATGACGAGGCGGGCGAGACGATCACCAGCGCGTTTCCCGGACTGCCCGAACGGGACGCCGAGGCCGCACGCCAGTACCGCGCCATCGAGAACTTCTGCCACGGGTGCGCCGTTGCCCGCCACCGCACCGCCACCTACCTAGCGCGCCACGAGAACGGCGAGATACGGCAGTTGGGCACGACGTGCGTGGAGCCGTACACCGGCCTGCCGATCAAGGGCCTTGAGGCGCTGTGGCGGTTCGGCACACTGAAGGACTCCGATTGGGACCCCGAGGGGGGCGGCATCCCGGCCGATCTCCGTGTCCCGGTGATCGAGGTCCTGCGGGTCACCGCCGCCATCGTGGCTACCGACGGCCGGTTCTACAGCCGGTCCGAGCAGTGGGCGAACATCCAGCCGACCGCCGACACCGTCGAGGCGTACTTCTTCGACCGCAAAGCCCCGCAGGCATGGCGAGACGGCATCGACGCCGACGCCGATGCGCCGAGCACCGCCGCCGCCGTCCGGGCGTGGGCCGTCCAGGGATACGGCAGCCTCTCCGACTACCGCCACAAGGTCGGCCAGCTCGCCAAGGCGGAAACGGTTGACCCGCGCCACCTGTCGACGCTCGTGTCCGCCATCGCGGGCTGGTACCGCGACCAGGAAAAGGAGGCCACCGAGCGAGCCGCCCGGAACTCCCGGCCGCAGGGCACCGTGGGCGAGCGCATCACCACCACCGCCACCGTCACCACCGTGATCGAGCTGGAAGGCCGGACGTACGGCTACCACACCCAGCGCCGCCGACTGGTGAAGTTCCAGGACGGCGACGGCAACGTCTTCGTCTGGTTCAGCTCCGCCGCCGACGTCCCCGACCAGGGCGACGAGGTCGAGTTGACCGGCACGGTCAAGGACCACTCCACCTACGGTGAGACCGCACAGACCGTGCTCACCCGGTGCCGCGTCGCCGCACGCGAACCGGTCGCCGCGTAGGAGCAGCACCAGGCCGGGCAGGAGCCGCCGCCCGGCCGGGCCCCGGCCGCCGGGCCGTGGGGTGGGCGGCATCGAGCCGCCCACCCCACGCTCCGCCCACTGCCGTCCGGGGCCGCCCGCGTCGGCGGCCGGCCCCGGACACCGGCCCCGTACGAAGGGCGTCCCTCCGGGACGGCCCAGCCTGGCCCGGCTCGCGGCCGGCCGGAACGTCCGGGCCGCAGGCGGCCCTCCCGCCCCGACCGGACGCCGGCCCGAGGGCGTGCCCTGCGGGCACGGCAGCACTGTCCATCGCGCTCCGCGCGACCACAGGCGGCACTTCCCCGACGTCGGAACGACGCACCGCCGACCACACCACCGAAAGACCCGAGGAACACCCCCATGCCCGAGAACTCGTCCGCAGTCCCACAACAGGCCGCCACCGCCCCCGACACCGGAGCGGGCAGGCTCATCGTCCCCGCGACCGAGACCACCACCGTTCTGACGTACCGCGTCGGTTCCCCGGACATCCAGTGCCGATACCCCGTGATCGTTGGCGAAGACCAGGTCATCGGCCGTGCCTACAGGTGGCACCGGGACTGGTTCGTCCTCACCACCGCGGGCGAACGCAACCTCCGGCGCCCGCCGAAGGGCACCCCCGGCACCGACATGGCCGCCGCCCATCTCGCGGAGCAGTACGCCGCCGGTCTGATCGGCGCCGTCCCCCTGGACCAGGTGCTCGCCGAGGCCCCCACCCCGCTGTGCGGGCCCGTGCCCCTCCTACACCCCCGGATGCCCGCCAACGAACGCAACATCGAGAGCGCGCAGATCGCGTTCGCGGGACTCGCGGCCCACAACTGGCGAGCAGTCCTCACCGGGTTCCCCGGCAGCGACAACCACTGGTACCTCAGCTGCGAGCTGTGCCCGTGGGAGGGCCCGAAGTTCTGGTCGCACCTGCGCGGGCGCAACGGAGAGCCGCCGAGCGCGCGCCGTCACAAGGGCGGGTGCATCGGAGAGGACAAGGTCCGCCGGTTGATCCCCGCCTACAAGTAGCAGCTCGACCGAGGGGCGGCGGCCGCGCGCCGCCGCCCCTCCCTTCCCGAAGGACAGCACCGTGCCAACCCGCGACATGAACCGCAGCACCACCAGGACGCCGAGCCGCCGAGGAGCCGCCACCCCCAGCCGGGACGGCATCCACCGTCTCGGCATCCCCCTCCACCCCCGGCTCAGCGCGACCGAGCTGATCCGCGTACTCCTCGCCGCCCCGGTCGAGACCGCCTTCACCGCCCTTGAGCCCGTACAGATCCGGTCGCTCATCGCCGACGTGCTCACCCAGCACGGCTACGCGGTGCTCGACCGATCGCCGTACTACCCGGAGCTCGACCACCACCAGGATGCCCGCCGCGCCGTACGACGCGCGTACGGGCCACGATTCCTCGACGCCCCCGATGAACAAGCCGTACTCGCTGATCCTCTCCATGAAGTGCTCGCCGCCAGAAGCGGGAAACCATGACGACGTCCGCCACTGCGCCGACCGGAGCGCGGGCACGGCAGACCTACTACTGGCGAGTGCGCAACGCGCGGACGCGCCACCGCCCCGAGTACGCCGGGCAGCAGTGGCACATCCAGCCCGGACACCCCGGCGGCACGTACAGCGACCTCGACCACGAGCTGGACCCGCCCGCACACCACACCCCGACCCTGCTCTCCCGCAGTCGGCCGACCGGCCGCCGGAGAGACGAGCAGGAGTTCCGCGGCGGGTGCCTCACGTGCGAGTGGGAAGGCCCCGTGCACTCCGGCGACGGGTTCGGAGACGGAGACAACGAGGCCGTGGAGGACGCCCACGACCACGCGTTCCCCGGCTGGCGGACGCTGCCGCCGATCACCACGGTCGAGGACCGGTGGGCCGCCCCGCAGAGCCGGAGCCGCTGGGCTCAGCTCACCGCCCAGTACCCGGTGCGGTGGGTGGACCGGGGCGCCCCCGTCGTGGCCTGGCGCCGGTACCGCCGCGAAGCCCACGCTCTGCCGCACGCGGGGCGCCCCCGCTACGAACTCCACATCGCCCGGCCACCGCGCGACCGGGGCCGCCACCCCGCAGAGCAAGGAGCCCTCTTCCGATGACCGCCGTCCTCCGGATCAGGGCCCCACCCTCTGAACCCAAAGGTGGTTTAATTACCCCGCCGTCGGCGGAGCGGGCAACCTCCGACCGGCCGTGCGTCCCACGGGGCGCGACACACCCCAGACAACAGATGACGGCCAGCGCACAAGGGCAACAAGGCGCTGGCCGTCGGTGTCTCTCTCACCAGAAAGACCACACCATGCTAAGCGACCGACACCCCGACTGCCCCCAGCCCGGCGATATCGCCCAGCTCACGAGGGGTAACAGCATCGGCGCCGACCCCGCCGATGCCTTCGTCATCGTCGAGGACTTCCCCCCGACCGGACGGCACCTCGTGCTCAACCTCCCCGTCGACCATCCCGACCGTGCCGACTGGGCCGCCGCCGTCCCCCTGGCCGACATAGCCACCCTCACCCGGCTCGAACCGGCTGGCAGCCGTACATGGACGCCGGCCCCGGACCCGGACGACATCCAGTGACCGCGCCGAGCGGCCACGACCACGACTACGAACAGGAGGCGACCGTGCCCCGCAAGACCGCCGGCCGCACGCTCTACTCACGCGCAGAGCTGCGCGAACTCCACGGCATCAGCGAGCCCACCCTTCAGAACCTGTGGACCGACCGGGAGAACAACGGGCACCCGGCCGCGGAGACCATCGACGGCGTCATGCACTGGGACGGCGACGTATGGGCGGCGTGGCACCACGAGCTTCAACGGCAGCGTGCCGCCGCGAACACCACCAACCCGCCGAAGCTCGACGGTGACCCTGAAGAGATGGTGGGCCCGGCCGAAGCCGCGAAGGTCTGTGGCTTCGCCGACTCCGCCACCGTCTCGCACTACGTCAAGAATCCGCCCGAGGGATGGCCGGCACCAGACGACTGGGACGAGCTTCCGACCCGACGCCGCCCGAAGTGGAAGCGCTGGCGCCTCTGGCAGTACGTCGCGGAGCGCAAGGGCCGCGGTCACGCCGGCGGACGACCCGCAGGCCGCCGCGGACTGGCCTACCCCTACCAGGGAGACGAGCGGCTGACCCTCGCCCGGCAGGCCATCGCGGCGAACCCCGGCGCGAAGAACGCCGAACTGATCCCCCAACTCCAGGGACAGACGGAAAAGACCTACTCCCGCCCGACCTGGAACCTCATCCTCAAGTCCGCCCGCGAACACCCCGAGGACGACGAGCAGTGACCGAACACCGATGCCCCCGCTGCGAAGGCCCACTCGGCGAACGGCCCGCCCGCTCCCGCCTCACGGTCGACCGTGTCGTACGGATCTGCTCACCGTGCGGTACCGACGAAGCCGTGCGGGACGCCGCCGGTCAGCCACCGGTGCCTCCGGGGGAGTGGCCGGTGAAGTAGCTGTGCTGGGGAGGCCGTGGCCCGTGTGGGCCACGGCCTCCCTCTTTACGGGAGCGGTCGCAGCGAGACCGGCGGGTCGTCGCCGTCGTTGTCGGACTGCTCGGACAGCAGCGTCCTCAGCCGTCGCCCCAGCGCGGTCAGAACCCGCGCCCTCGCCCGCCGCGACAGGCGCCGAACTTCTACGGCGTACCAGTGGGCCACCACCGGCAAGGAAAGCAGCAGATAGGCGAGCAGCCAGGGGTCCAACTTGATGATCACGAAATACCTCACGCGGGGAGTGACACCCCCGCGTGCAGCTATGCAGCGAGGGCGAGATCAGCAGGGACGGTGACCAGCCCCTGTCCCGGTGCACCGGGGACGATCGGTGTCGCCAGCCGCAGAACGCCACACGGCGAAGAAGCATGAGGAAGCACGCCGACGAGGAACTTGATGTGCCACGCGGAGTACGAGACCGAAGTTTGCGCGAACTGCCGCAGAGACTCCGCAAGTTTCTCCGCGTCCTGAACGAGAGCGTCAAGGTCTGCCGTTGAGTACGGCCCGACCTGGCTCATACGGTCGTGCAGTTGGAGAGCTGTTCGAAGAAAAGCCTCGGTCTTCCCCATGCCGGTGAGGACTTCGAGGACTGCTGAGACTCGGTGCTGTCCGTCGATAAGCATCCGGTCCGCGGGAAGCGGGAACGGGCGGGGTACAGCTTCGAGCCCGTATGCCAGACCGGACGTAATGCCGCGAGTTCCGGTGACGTCCTCGGCCGTGCGGAGGAGCGTGCCCGTCAGGTCCTGGTCAGCGACGGTGGAGAGGGCTCGTCGTGCACTGGTGCGCACGGTCCATGCCGATAGGTGATTCCACGCGGTCCAGGCTGCGCCGACGGCTGAGTAGTTCTTCACCTCGACCGCGTAGTGGTCCCTTGCGATCCTGATGACTAGATCCCGCTGGAAGGGAGCCCTCGCCTTGCCGAGGTGGGAGAGGCAGAGGCGCATGGCCGCTTCGGCGTCCCGGGCCGTCCGCGCATGCGTCGACCTGTCCATGAGGTGACGTCGGGACGGGGCGGTCATGTCGGCAGGGTACGCCCATGAACTGGATCTACGCCCGAATACGCCGATGGTTCACGCCATGGTGTCAATCTTGGCGCTGCACGCCTCGCACAGCTTGCCCAGGAGGGCGACGGCCTCCTGGTGCGCCGCCGCACCAGGGTTGGTGATTGCCTGCTCGACCAACGACTTCAGCTTCTCCCGCGTTTCGGTCGGGATGACGAACGTTCCGTAGAGGTGGACCCCGGTCTCCACCTTGTTGCGGAGCGTTCGGTTCAGGCTGTCCCAGGCATCCTCGGCCGCGTTCCGACGCTGGCCGCGTTCCGTGACCGGACAGCGCGACAGCCTCTCCATACACCGCACCAACTTCTGCGCGCGCTCGTCCAACTCCGTGGCGAGCTTCCGCCCGCGTACGAACACCTTCACCGACGTCGTCCCCACGACGCCGAGCATCACGGTCAGGCACGCGGCGAAGACCGGGGTCGCGTAGCGCTCCGGAACCGGCAAACCGCGGACGAGGCAGACGGCCCCCAGGGTTCCGCAGACCATCGCGGCAACTTGGAGGCCAGCCGCCCAGGTAAGGCGGCCCCGCAGGCGTTCGAAGGCGAAGGACGTCGGCTCTGATACTCCTCCGCCGAGGTGGAAGCACCAGACCAACAGCAGCGCGAAGCCCGCTTCCATCGGGTGGTCCGGTAGGAAGCTGAACGCCGCCACGACGACCAAGCCAACAGCCCAGATGTACGCCGTCCGCGGTACGAACGTGATTGCCCGGTGCCAGCTCTCGGAGCGGGACACGGCCCACGGCTTCACAACGTGGTACGCGGCGAGCAAGAGAAGGGCTGTGAGGGCGGCCGAGCCGCGGAACAGTACGGCTGAAGTGCTGCCGACCGCCACGACCGTGAGGGCCACGGCCCCGGCGATGCCGGATGCGGCAGCCCACAGCCGCCAGGGGGAGGGGCGAACCTCGCTTCGGGTGGGTGCCGGTTCGGCTGTCACGGCGAACTCCTCACGTCGGTGGACGCCCGCTTCCTCGCCGACGCCCTGCCGACGCAGGAAAGCACCCGCCACCGACAACCCGATCCAGAGCCGCCCGGTAACAGCGAAACCGAAGGCCCGTCCTGCCCAATCTCCGACGTCGGAGCCCTGCCGTGCTACCCAATCTTGAATGGAAAGGACCAAGGTATCGTCACTCCGTGACGATACAATCAGCCAAGATGACCGAATTTTGGTGATGCTGACGGGGAGGTGGCGGGCCGGTGGGGTGGGTGACCATGATCGGCCCGTCCGACGAGCAGGTTGAGTACCGCCTCTCCGGCGGCCACGGCTGCGGGGTCGCCGTCTCCGTCGACGCCGCCCCTCTCGTCGCCGCCGTCGAGGCCAAGGCCGCCGAAGAGGGCACGACCATCGGTGCCTTGCTCGGTTCTACCGAGGCGAAGAAGGCGTTCTATCGGGCCCGCAGCAGGATTCGGAACGCGGAGACAGCCCGTTTCACCGGCTTCGACGCCGTAGAAGTTGCTGCGGCAGCGGGCATCGAGGCCCGCGACCTGTACGGCGCGGACGTCCTTCCCGCCCCGGCCGCCGATGGCCAGGTCGACTACCACCTTGACGCCAGCGAACGCCCGCTGGTGTGGATCGGCAAGGGCCTCACCGAGTTCGGCATCACCCCTGGCTCGGTGCTTGCCCCCGACCACTTCCAGGCCGCCCGGCGCCTCATGCGCGGCGAAGACCCGCGCACCGGCAAGACCCTGGTGGAGCCGAAGCTCGCCATCGCCCCCGCTGCGAAGCTGCCCGCCGCGCCGTTGGTGCGGGCCATCCGCAGGGCCGCCGCCGAGCGCGGCGTGAAGCCGGCGCAACTGCTTGATTCGAAGCGCAAGCGGGATGCCTTCGGCACGATGGAGCGGCAACTCGTCCGGTACGGCGAAGCGCACAAGGTCCCGGTCTCCACCCTGCTCAAGCTCTCTCGCGGCGTCGGCATCGAGGCTGCCGAACTGTACGGCGAACAGGCCCTGGAGAAGGCGCTTACCGCCGAAGCAGGGGGCCACCTCGATGCCCGCCCCCTCCTCCGAGCGGTGAAGGCCAAGGCCCGTGACACAGCACAGCAGCCCGCGGACCTGTTCGACTCCGCGTCCGCGAAGCGGCGCTACCTCCAGACCGAGGGCGAGGCCGAGCGGCGACTGAGCGACTTGCCGATGGCCGTCCGGGAGGCCGTTGCCCTGGCCAAGGCCGCAGGGCTCGCGCCGGACGAGGTCTGGGACGCGGAAGAGATCAAGGCCGAGATGCGCGAAGGACGCGTTGAGGTGGGCAACCGAGGCGCTGACGCAACGCTGGACCTGGGCAAGTCCAAGAGCGCCTTCCTCGCGTACGCGCCGCCGGAGCTGGCCCGCGAGATCGAGGCCATCTACACCGCGTCCGGCCGCGAGTCCATCGACGCCTTGGAACACTGGACGTCGTACGCGATGCGCGGCCGGCACGGCGACGGCGCCGAGGCACGAACGGTCGACACGAGCGGCTTCTCCGGGTGGATGATGATCCACCGCGCGGCCCGACCGGTGGGCGGCGCCCCGTACGGCGACCCGCACTTCCACCTCCACTTCACCCTGGCCAACATGGTCAAGGGCGATGACGGGGCATGGTCGACGGTCGCCGCGGGCGGTCGTGACCTCCACCGGCACGCCCGCGCGACGCAGGCCGTGATGAACGCGCGCATCCGCCGCGAACTCGCGGACCGCTACGGCATCCGCTTCCGCCGTGCAGAACGCACCGGCGCGTGGGAGATCGCGGCCATTCCGGAGTCCACGATCCGGCTGTTCAGCAAGCGCGGCGGCCAGGTCCGCAAGCTGCTGGACCAGCTCGGTATCGGCTACGACGCCGCCTCGGTTCGCGAGCGCACCGCCGCGTCCGCCATGTCCAAGGCCGCCAAGAACGGTGAAGCCGCAGGCGTCGCGGACGACGTACTGCGCGCGTACTGGCAGGCCGAGGGACGCGCCCACGGCGACGACCCCGAGGCCATCGTCGCCGGTGCTCTCCAGGACGATGTCCCGGAACCGAATCCCGGCGTTGACGAGCTGTGCGCCACGGTCTTCGACCCGGAGACGGGACTGACCAGCCACGCAAAGGACTTCACACACGCTGCCGCCATCGCGGCCGTGCTGGACGCCTTGCCGTACGGCATAGCCGACGCCGACGAAGCGGAGGCGCTCACCAACTCCGTCCTCCAGCACGCGGGGTACGCGGTCAAGCTGAACCCCCGAGGCGCACAGCACTACACCCATGCCGATCGGTACACCACCGCCGACATCGTCGCTGCTGAGACCCTGATCGTCTCCGAGACCACACGGCGCCTCAGCGAAGATGCCGCCGTTGTCGACGGCGACACCGTGACGATGTCCTTGTCCGCCGCCGAGGTGGCGCAGGGATTCGAGTTCTCCGAGGAACAGCGCGCCGTCCTCGACCGGCTGCTCACCGCCGGGCACGGCGTGGACGCCGTGATCGGCGTCGCGGGCGCCGGGAAGACCACGATCATGAACGCCGCCCGGCAGGCGTGGGAGGCCCAAGGACTCGTGGTCGCCGGTGCGTCGACCGCTGCCGTCGCCGCGGCCAACCTGAAGGCCGAAGCAGGGATCACTTCGCGCACCGTCGCCTCATGGCTGACCAGCATCGAGACCGGTGGCAAGGGCCTGAACGGCGTAGACGTGGTGGTCGTGGACGAAGCCGCGATGTGCGACGACCGCGATGTCGCGAAGCTGCTCGCCCACGCTGCGGAGACCGGAACGAAGGTCGTCGGCATCGGGGACCCGAAGCAGCTGCACAGCCCCGGGGTCGGCGGGCACTTCAGCGCCGTGCACCACTTGGTGGGCGGACTCGCGCTCACGGAGAACTTCCGGCAGCAGGACGCCGTCGAACGCCGTGCTCTCCAGCTCTGGCGCGATGACCGACGGGTGGACTCGCTCCGGACCTTCGCCGGCACCGGCCGCGTTCACGCGCTCGCCGACAAGGACGAAACGCTCGCCGCCATGCTCACCATGTGGATCGACAAGCGTGCCGCCTACGTCGACGACGACCACACCGCGGTGCAGCAGCTCCTCATGCTCGCCGCGACGAACGAGATCGTGGACGAACTCAACCTGGGCGCTCGGGCGCTGCGCAAGGCGAACGGTGACCTGGCCGGCCCGGAGCACACGTACGCGCTCGCCGGAGGACGGGAGCTGACGATTTCCCTCGGCGATCAGGTGCTGCTCCGTACCAACGACTACCGGTCCAAGCGCAGTGGCGGAGAGCAGGACGACGTGCTCAACGGGTACCGGGGCCTTGTGCGTGCCGTGGACGGAGAGCGTCGCGTGCTGGTCGAATGGCGGGAGAAGACCCCCGACGGTCACGAGGACCGAGCGGAATGGGTCGATGCCGACTACATCGCCCACGGCGGTCTCAGCCTCGGCTACGCGATCACCGGCCACAAGAGCCAGGGACTCACCGCCCGGGAAGCGCTCGTCTACGGCCCTGGCGCGCAGGCGAACGCGCTCTACACGATGATGTCGAGGGACAAGAAGGAATCCCACCTCTTCCTTCCGCTGTCCGTCTACGAGACCGACGTCGACCGGGCACGGGCAGGCGAGGCCGAGACGGACCAGGACGCCCTTGACCGCGCCGTCGCCGGCCTCGTCCGCGAGATCGAGACGGGTACCGAGGAGCGCATGATCCTCACCGAGCTGCCGAAGCACGCGGTGCCAGCCCAGGTGCGCACGCTTGTCGGAGACCTGCCGGTTCCCCGCTCGCCCGGCGCCGACATGGAATACGACGATGTCCCCGAGGGCACCGAGCCCGGTCACGACGTCACCGACAACCGGGTCGCGGCGTCGTCGGCCGGGCCCCGTACGGATCGCGACCGCCCGTACTCGCATCTCAGCACCGGGGCCCTGAAGAACGCGATCACCAAGGCATCCGCCGCACGACGTTCCACGGCCGCGGCCGCCACGAAGGCCGAAACCACGGCCGACCGAGCAGAACAACAAGCTGCCGCCGGGGTCGGCACGAACGTACTCGCGCTCAACCGCCGTCAGCACGACATCGACGCTCGTGCCGGCGCGATCCGAGACCTCCGTGCCCTCGCCGAGACGGTAGCTCGGCACACCCAGGGCCGGGACGGGGTGGATGAGCAGCTGCGCCAGCTCGAACAGCAGCTCAGCGCCACCACACGCTTCGGGCGGCGTCCCGTGTTGCGCGGCGACGACCGCGCACGAGCCGAAGCCGAGCGAGACCGCCTGCGCGACCAGCGGGTGCAGACCGACCGCGAGATGAACGGCCTAACCGGACGCCGAACGGAACTGGACGCCGTCGCCGGCCCGAGCGAACAACACGACGCGGTGCTCAGCGAAGCGGACACACAGCGCCAGAACCGGCCCGCGCTCCTCCGTCAGGCCCAGCAGCAGGACGCCGGGCGGGCAGCGGAGTTGCGCGCTGCTGCGGTACGGGCCCGCACACGGGCAGAAGGCGCGGCCCACCGTGACGTTGAGCTGCGAGCCGAACTGCGGCAACGGATGGAATCAGGGCATCCGGAAGCCGCCGATGCCTCTGGACCACCGCGCGGTGCCCCCTATGACTCTCCGAACCTCGCGGCCGAAGCCGTCCATCAGGAGAGCCCAGAAGAGCCGCCTTCCGCCCTGTACCCGTAGCAGAGGATCGGGCGTCGGCAGAGTTGCAGCGAGAGTCGCAGGCCCCAGCCGTTGTCCGTGCGCCCTCGGTAGGCTCGTGACACACCGACGCGAGAGGCAGTTATGGCTACCGAGATCGTGATTGCGCAGACGACCATCGATGACGAAGGTCAGGCCAAGGCCCTGGCGAGCGGGGCGGTAGAAAACCGGCTGGCCGCCTGTGCTCACATCGACGCTCCGATTACGGCGTTCTACCGCTGGGACGGCGCCATCCAGAACGATCAGGAATGGCGCATCTCCTACAAGACGACCTCGGAGCGTCTGCCGGATCTCGCCGAATGGGTAGCCCAGAAGCACAGCTACGACGTGCCCGAATGGATCACGCTGCCGGTCACCGGTGGGTCCTCGGCCTATCTGTCCTGGGTGGCTGACGAGACGGCCAGTTCCTAGCCCCGCCCGGCGTCCGAAGAACCCGACCGCCTCACGCCACGGGCAGGGATGTTCAGGACGCGAACTGTGCCAGGTGCTCAGCGAGTTCTCGCTCCTGTGCCGGCAGCCGAGCGGCGACGGAACGCGCTCGATCCCGCCCCATGGTGTTCGGACGCGCGTCCGCCGCCGCAGCAAACTGCCGGGATACATGAACGCCGTGTTCGATGTCTCCCCCCAGGAGCAGGGCGGCGGCCAGGTCCCCCAGCACCACGACTCCGGAGTCGGGAAGATTCCGCCCGAGACGGGACAGCGCGGTGTCGGCGGTTGCGGTCAGCTCCTGACGACCGAGCTGTCCGTAGACCGACAGTGCCAGCGAATCGAGACGATAGGGGGTCATGAAGGCCACCCATGCGTGTTCCTTGGTGTGGTCCCCGACGTCGTACACCGCACGCGCACGGTCGAGTGCCCTCAGCGCGGTCGTCCCGTCGTCAAGGCGGGCGGCTTCTTCCGCATGCCGCCCGTGGACCCACGCAGCTGCGATCGCGTTGCCCTGGCCTCGTACGTCCTCTGATGCCTGCGACAACAAGTGCATCGCCTTCTCAGGCGTACACGTCCCGTAGCTCGCGTAGGTCAGGGCCAGTGCGCGGAGTGGTGGGTGCCCAGACGCCTTGGCGCAGTCGGCCGTGACCTTGTAGTAGGCACGGGCCCGATCGAAGTCCCCGAGGTCCCAAGCAACCCACCCCGCCAGGGCAGCAGTCTCTCCCGCCGCGATCACGAGTGCCCGCTCGTGCTGACCAGCCCGCGGAAGGACGGCAGTGATCGCGTCGAGATGAGATTCGACCATGCCCTGGAGCCCGCGTGCGGTGAGCTGGCGTTCGCTGACGTGCAGAGATGCTGCACGCTCAATGAGGGTGCTGGCCGCGGTGAGGTCGATCCTCGTGTCCGTTTCGAGGGCGTGGGCCAACCGCCCCCATGGCTCGGCGGCGGCGGCGACGCCAGCCATGGCGCCACCGAGAAAAAGGGTCCGGCGCTTCATGTCGTCCTCCTCCTCTTCGCGACGGTGACGCCTTCTCCTCCTGGCCCGGGCTGCCGAAGCTGCCTTCAGCAGCTGTTCCGGAGCAATGCCACACGCCACCGCGATGTGAGTCAGGGTGTGGTTGGTCGGGATGTTCTCGCCGTGCTCATACCGGTTGATCTCCCTGCGTGTCAGGGTCTCTCGGCCAGACACGATGTTGATTGCGTCTGCCTGTTCCTCCTGCGTGCGACCAGCGTTCTTCCGAAGCTGGAGGAGTAGCTCGGCGAACGGATCTGCCTCTGCCATGAGTGTGACCTCTGTCGGTGTGCGGGAGCTAATCATGGCCTCAGTTCCCCCCTCTTATTTCCCCCTTGACAAGATTTTCCCCCTCTGGATTCCCCTGGTAGGCGCCAGGAAGACGCGGTGCGATGAGGTCATGACCAAGCTCCGCGCGGCCCCAAACGACCGTCTCACAGGGGGAGTCGACGTCGCGGCAACTGCCCACTCGATGAGGCAGGGGCCGTCGGCGGAGAGCCCGAACCCTCCAGGAGGGGTGTCTCATCCCGAGCACGCCAGCAGGACGGACCTCTTCCTGCGGCTCATCGGCAGGCTGCACGACGAGTATCTGGCCGAGTACGACGACGACCTCGATCGGGTCCTCGGTGCGCCGGCTGGACCGGAAGGCGTCGCCGGGAGCCGCCGGGCGCCGGGGCTGATGCGCGGCCGTCCCGGGGAGCCTCCCGCACAGGACTTGGTTGATCACGCCGAACTCCAAGTGCTTGCTGAGCGGTTGGGGCGGCTGCTGGGGCAGCTCGTGAACATGGGCCGTGTCGCCCGTGCCCGCTGCCCGTCGACGGAGTTCGCCGCGGCGATCGACCGCGCCGACAAGCTCCGCACCGGTCCGGCCGCAGCCGCCAGCGCTGATGCAGCGCAGGTGCGTCGGATGGCGATGGCCGCCCAGGAGCTGATCGACAGGCTCGATCCGGGCGACGCCGCCGAGCCGTTGCCGACGTTCGAACCTCGCCCCCGGGTCCGGGAGCTGCGGTGTGCGTAACCCCGCCGCCCGCGTACTGGGCGTACCTGGACCGCACCGACGAGGACGGGCTGCCGGTCGGCTTCGAGGTCGACGGTCGGCCGGCGCCGCACAGCTTCGTCGCGGCGAGCCCCGACCTGGCCATGGAGTGGCTGCGCGAATCGGTCCGCGCCGCCCTGCTCGACCTCGACCACGCCGGCTTCGGGGCCGCGTGGGCGTGGCTGGGTGATCACCGCGCCGCCGACCGGGCCACGGCCGGCCTCCGGCAGGGGAGTCCCGTGGACTTCACCGTGACGACGCCGTCGGGGTGCTGGTCCTGGAGAGCCGCTCCCGTCGGAATTCCCCTGCCGCTGACCTGCCGGTGCTCTGCCCCCGCGCCGCCGCCTGCCACTGCGCCTCGGCGGCACCGAAGCGGCGCAGCCCTCCCCCTCTCCTCTCACCCGTAACCAACTCGCCCAGCTCGAAAGGACTTTCACCGTGCTCGACCACGACTACGCGTCCCTGCTCTTCGCCAAGGGCGCCTTGAGCCGCAGCACCAAGCAGGACAGCACCCGTCCCTGACCGCCTCACCTACACGGAGTTTTCGATGTTGAAGGTCGAGCTGTCGGGCCCCGAGGTAACGGCCCTGCTGGGCATCGCGCACGGACTTTCCGTGGAGGAGATCTCGGCGCAGACCTCCATGCGGGTGAAGACGGTCCGAGACCGGCTGCTGCCCAGCGCCAAGGACCGGCTGGGCCACCGTGACATGAGCGACGCCGCGGCCGTCGAGCGCGCCTACCTCGCCGGTGCGTTGCCCGCCCCGCCGCCGGAGGCGCCCCGTTGCCAGGTCGCCGTGCGGCTCTCCCCGGGGCAGGTCTCCCTCATACGGCTGCTGTCCCAGGGCATGACCGCAGGGGCCATCTCCGGCCGCACCACCAAGTCCTTGCCCGCGGTCGAGCGCGATATCCGCGCACTGTGCGAGGTCACCGGCGCCGCGACGGACGCGCACCTGATCACCCGCGCCCGCCAGCTCGGCATCCCCTACCGCCGCCGCACCTCCCGCCCGGTTCACCCTTCCCGCCGCCCCGTCGCGCTCTGACCCTCTCGCCCTCTGGAAGGAATCCGCCCCTGCCATGTGCGTTCACACCCCGCCGTGCCCCTCCGCCGATGCCGCCGACCGCGACGCCGCGCACACCGTGGCCGGCCACCCTGATCAGGGCTGGAGCCTGCTATGCAATGGCGTACTTTTGTTCGATGACACTGGCGAGCTGACCCCGGACGGCGAGGTCATCGGGCCGCGCCGCCCGCAGACCCGCCTGGCGGTCGCCGCATGACCGCCACCGCAGAACTTCTTCTCGCTCCGACGGCCGGGGAGCACGACGGACCGCCGCTGTGCGTCCGCCGAGGCCCCGCCGGGCACTTCCGCCTCAGCTACGTCACCGAGCACCCCGGTGACCGGGATCTTCGCGATGTCCTGTGGGACCGCACAGCCCCGGACGGACAGCGTCAGCCCATGCTCTACCTGACGTGCGCGCTGTGCGAGATGCCTGTCCGGCCCGTCCGCAGCCTCCGCCGCCCCCGGCTCGGGACCGGGACGCTGTTCCTCGTCCCCGACGGCGTGGACACTTCGCAGCCGGTGCGGACGGTGCTGCCGCCGGTGTGCCTGGCCCACGCCCCCGTCGCCGTCCGGGAGGCAGCCGCCCTACAGCACGGCTACACCGCGCTTCTGGTCACCCGCCACCGCCTCCACGGCGTCATCGGCACCCCGTACCGCTGGGCCGGCCACCGCGTCCAACAGGACCAGCCGACCGACGTACCCGTGCCCTACGGCACCTACGAGGCGCGCTGGACCATCGCGCAACTGCTTGTCCGTGAGCTGACGAAGTACGCCGTCGTCGACCTGAACGACCGCGCCGACCTCACGGAGGCACGGTGACTCCAGAGTTCTGTTACGTCCTCGCACCGCCCCGCGAGGCCCTGGAAGACCAGCTCCGCACCAGCCGGCCCGAACTCGCGCCCCTGGCCGCAGCTGTCTTACGCCGAGCCTTCTGCATCCTCGTCGCGGACCACGAGGACCCGTCCGAATGCGCCCATGCCCTGTGCCTGACCGAGCTGACCGACGGCTACGCCCTCTGGGTCCGCTGGACCGATCACGAGGACGGACGGTGGCGGCACTGCTGGTTCGAGGTCCGCCGCAACTGCCCCGACGCGGGACCGGACGGCGAGCCGTGCGTGCTGTATCTCGACCACGCCGGGCTCCACAGCTGGACCGCAACCCGAGGCCCGGTGACCCACCACATGACCTCCTTCGTGAACGGCTTGCCCGATTGCCCTCGCGACGAGTGCGATCTCTTCGGCGGGCACGACGGTGACTGCCGATGACCCAGACCAGCGAGCCCCGATGCGCCTGTGGAGAACCGGCCGTCGAGGACTTCTACCTCGACTCCGCCTCCGGCCCGGTGCGCACGGTCTCCCTCTGCCGCTTCTGCCGCTATGTCCCCAACGGCGCCCCGTCTCCGGCGCTCTGGGCCATCGCAGCCCGGGGACTCGGCTCTCTCCCCGTCACGTCAGCACCGGACGTACTCCGATGACTACCTCTTCCCAGCCATTCCGCACGGAGCAGCACATGACCACCAACCTGCGCGTGGGTACCTACAACATCCGCGACGGCGGCGCATCGGATGCCCAGGATTTCGCCCGCCAGCTCGACCTCGTCGCCGGGCTCGACATCCTGGGCCTCCAGGAGGCGAAGCACTGGGACCGTGACCGCGAACGTCGACTGCACGACGCTGCCCGAGCCCTGGGAATGCAGCCCCTGCTCACCCCCTCGGCGAATCACGGCTGCCATCTGCTGCTCCTCGTCCGGGCGCCTCGCGTGCGGATTGTCGAGCACACCCCCAACCTCGCCGCCGGAACTTTCCACCACGCCGCCAGCCGCACACTGATCGAGGTCGACGACCGGTACCGCATCACCGTCCTGCACACCCACCTCAATCCGGTCAGCCCCGACATGAGGCTGGCCGAGGCCGGCTGGCTGACGGAGTACGCGGAAGAGGGCCGCCGCACCCTGCTCCTGGGCGATCTCAACACCATCGGGGTGAGCGACCCCGAACCGGACGACTGGTCCTGCGTCCCCTGGCATCTGTACTCCCGACACCGGCTGGTTCTGCCCGATGGGGTGTACGGCGGTGCGGACCGCCGGGCGATCCGCACCCTCTCGGTAGCGGGGTTCATCGATCCGCCCGACCACCTTGGGGTGGCCGCCGTGCCAACCACCGGGTACTGGCCGGGCGCCGAGGCATGGGCGCGTCGGAGCGACTACGTGCTCCTCTCCGAAGCCCTCACCCCTGCCCTGACCGACTGGACCGTCATCGACAATCCGGCCGCCCGCACGTCGAGCGACCACCTCCCCGGCATCGCGACCCTCGACCTGGGACTCCTCCCATGACGGCCCCCGAACCCCCGTACGTAGCGGCGTGGCCCCAGGAGGCCGACGCCACGCCGGCCGTCACCGTTCGCGTCAGCCGGAGCGGCTACCCGGCCCTCGCGTTCCGGGGCGAGATGCGGCATGACCGCGACCATCACGGCGTTCTGTGGCGCCGCCAGATCATCGCTCCGGGACGTGGGCGCCCTCTTCAGGGGCGTGTCCACTCCCACCGGCAGCGCACCGCGATGACTGATCTGCTGTGCCACTTCGACGCCGCCCCCACCCTCGGCGGTCACGCGCTGCGCGACGACCCGCCTCCCGGCGAACACCCCGCGAACAGGTGGCTGTTCCTTCTCAGCGCAGAGGTGCGCGAGGGACACGTGACGGCCACGCCGCCTTTGTGCCACCGCTGCGCGCCGCGCGTGGCGCGCGCCCGCGGCAGCCGAAAGCGCAGCTACACCGCCGTCCTCGTCGACGGAGTCCGCCCCTGGGGCGTCGCCGGCCTCCTCTACGACCCCACGACCCTCCGCCCCCACCCCGCCACGGACGGCGGCCTCAGCGCCGTCCGCTACCGCAGCCCCCGGGCCCCGTGGGTCGTCGCCCACCAGGCACTCATATCCCTCCACGGCATCACCCCCGTACGCCTCGCTCTACGCAACACCGCCGCATGACGGCCGGGTACGACACCGTCGGCCACCTGAGCTGGCGTGAACGGAGTACGTCCCCGATAGCCTCCGGCACTCTGTTGCCGGCATCCCCCCGACCACGTATGACCGAAGGAACTTCATGCCGAACACGACCGTCGAGCCCGACGAGGCAACCCGCCTGCGCAACAAGGTGGTGGACGAGCTGCGCGCGGACGGCACGATCTCTTCCCCCGAGATCGAGGCCGTCATGCGCAAGGTGCCGCGCCACGGGTTCGCCCCCGAAGCGAGCCTGGAGAAGGCGTACGAGCCATACGCGGCGGTGATCACCAAGACCGATGAGTACGGGGTGCAGCTCAGCTCCGTATCGGCGCCGCAGATTCAGGCCCTCATGCTGGAGCAGGCCCAGGTCCGCCCGGGGATGCGCGTGCTGGAGATCGGGTCGGGCGGGCTGAACGCGGCCTACCTCGCCGAACTCGTCGGCTCCGACGGCGAGGTCACCACGGTGGACATCGACCCCGTCGTCACCGACCGGGCCAGTCGGCTGCTGGAGCAGCACGGCTACAGCCGGGTCACCGTCTGCACGGGCGACGCCGCCGAGCCGATCCCCGGGCTGGGGAAGGTCGATGTCGTGCTCGTGACCGTCGGCGCCTGGGACATCCCGCCGGCCTGGATCAGCCAGCTCAAGGACGGCGGGCGCCTGGTGGTGCCGCTGCGGATGCGCGGCCTGACCCGCTCCGTTGCGTTCACCCGTGTCGGTGACCACCTGGAGAGCGAGTCCGCGAAAATCTGCGGGTTCGTCCCCATGCAGGGCTCCAGCGCGCACGACGAGGATCTGCTGCTGGTCAACGGCACCCCGGAGATCGGGCTGCGGTTCGATGACGGTCTGCCCTCCGACCCGAGCCTGCTCGACAACGCCGTCACCTTCCCGCGGTTCGAGACGTGGACCGGCGTGACCATCGGAGTCAGCGAGCTGCTGGACACCCTCCAGATGCACCTGGCCATCCGGCTGCCGGGCTTCTGCATCATGGCCGTGGACCCGGAGCTGGACTCCGGCATCGTGGCCCCGAACCACAAGGGCTTCACCCTGGCCGCCGTGGACAGCGAGGGCCGCACCTTCGCCTACCTCACCACCCGCCGCACCGAGGACAACAAGCACGTCGAGTTCGGCGTGCACGCCCTCGGCCCCGACGCCGCCACGTTCGCCGAGACCATCACCGGTCACCTGCGCGACTGGGCCGGCGAACACCGCGGCGGCCCCAGCCCGGTCATCCGGGTCTATCCGGCCGGCACCCCCGATGACCAGGTCCCCGGTGACCGGGTCATCGACAAGGTCCACAGCCGGATCTCGCTCTCCTGGCCCGCCAAGCAGTAGCCGCAGGCCAGGGTTCCCGCACCATCCATATCGGAAGGAAGGGCACCACCATGAGCATCACCACTCCGGCCCCGACGGCCGCGCTGGCGACCGTGGAGGACGACTTCGCGCCGCTCGACGTGAAAGTCGTCGTCGCCTCCCACCCGCACGGCAAGCTGATGTGCGGCACCAACGATGGCTGCGGCAGCACCTGCGCCAACGGCGCCTCCGCGTGCAGCTCCTTCATCGAGGACCCTGCCTGATCCTTCAGGCCCCTCCACCGGTGGGCCGGGCGTGATGTACGTCCCGCTCGGCCCACCGGCCATCGATGCGCCTGTACCGGAAGGGAACGCCCCATGGCCACCCCCTCGGCCGTCAGCTACCGCTGGCAGGGCCCCGCACTGTTGCGGGCCACCACCAGCCAGGCCCCCGTGGAACTGCCCGACACGCTCGACCTGGACGACGCGGCCGCCACCCTCGCGTGGCTGCACCGGACCTGGCAGCACCCGGCATTCCAGGCCGCCTTGTCCGCGGCCACCCCTGTGCTCACCGAAGCGGTCCAAGCTGCCGTGGACGGGCGCCGGACCGAGCCCCGCCAGATCCGGCGGATCGCGCTGTCCACGATCTCCTACCTGCTGCGGTGGCAGAACCGCCCCACCCCGCACGGCCTGTTCGCCGGCACCGCCGCCGTGACCGTCGCAGAGACGGCGCACGTCCAGTGGCGCGAGAAGCACCGGGCGCTGCTGCGCGCGGACGCCGAATGGGTCACCGACCTCATCCTCCGCCTCCAAGCGAACCCGGAGCTGCTGAAGCGGCTGCCGCTGGTGGCCAACAACACCGCCCGGCAACGCGGCAACCGACTGGTCACCGTCGGACCGCCCGCCGACGCGTACGCCCAGCTCATGGCGCCGGTCGAGGTATCCGTACGCCACGCCCGCCCGGTCGCCGCCGCGGTCGAGGCCACACGCCGGCCGATCGTCTACGACGACCTGCACGTACGGCTGCGCACACTCTTCCCGCAGGCCGGGCCCGACCTGATCGACCGGCTGCTGGGCGACCTGATCACCCAGCAGATCCTGCTGACCAGCCTGTGGGCGCCGATGACCACCATGGACGCCTTCGGCCACCTGTGCACCGAGCTGGAGCGGGTGTCCGCCGATTCGATCCCCGACCTCTACGAGCTGGTCACCGAGCTGTACGAGTTACGCGACGAGATCGCCGCCACCCAGCCCACCACCATCTCGGCGCCCGGCCGCCTGACGGCGAGGATGCGCGCACTGTCCGGGGCCACCCCCACCCCGCTGGTCATCGACACCGCCCTTGACTGCGACGTGCAGATACCCGCCGCGGTCCTGGAGGAAGTACAGGCCGCGGTCACCGCGCTGTACCGCACCACTTCCCAGCCCTACGGCTATCAGCACTGGCGCGACTACCACCGCCGCTTCCGCGCCCGCTACGGCGCCGGCGCCCGGGTCTCCGTCCTGGAGCTGGTCTCCGACAGCGGGCTCGGGCTGCCCGCGGGCTACCTCGGATCGGAACGCGACCGACCGCCGAAGCTGCTCACCGATCGGGATGAGGCGCTGCTCGCGCTGCTGCAACCGGTGCTGATGGAGGGCGGCGAACTCGTCCTCACCGACAAGACGATCAGCGCCCTGGCGGCCGCCGCGGGCACCGAACCGCACTTCGTCCCGCGAGTGGAGACCGCCTTCGAGATCCGCGCGCCGTTCCCGGCGGACCTCGCGCGCGGCGCCTTCGAGATCGCGCTGACCGCCGTCCCACGGCCCGGCAGCAGCATGGCCGGCCGGTTCGCCCACCTGCTGGACCCCGAGCAGCAAGAGGACCTGGCCGCTGGCTACCGGACCGACCCCAACGCGCTCACCGCGCAGCTCAGCTTCCCGCCCCGCAAACGCCGCAACGAGAACGTCATCCGCACACCGCGGCTGCTGGATCACGTCATCGCCGTGGGCGAGAACCCGGTCACCAGCGGCGGGACGATCAGCCTGGACGACATCGCCGTCACCGCCGACGCCCGCCACTTCCACCTGGTCCAGCACTCCACCGGCCACCCCCTGGACGTGCGGGTCCTCCACGCCCTCGAAGCCGGCGTCCAGACCCCGGCGCTGGCCCGGCTCCTCGCCGAGGTCGCCGGTGCCCGGTACGCCGCGTACAAGCCGTTCGACTTCGGAGCCGCGGCCCGCCTGCCGTACCTGCCCCGCGTGCGCTACCGCCGCACCATCCTGGCCCCCGCCCGCTGGCTGCTCACCGCCGACGAGCTACCCCGCCGCACCGCCCAACAGGGCTGCTGGGACGAAGCGTTCGATGCCTGGCGTACCCGGCTGCGCATGCCGGACAAGATCAGCATGGTCGAGTACGACCAACGCCTTCCGCTGGACCTGACCCACCCCGTACACCGCCGTCTGCTCCGGTCCCAGCTCGACCAGAACAAGCGCCTGGAACTACGCGAGGCGCCGCCGGCCGACGCGCACGGCTGGATCGGCCGCGCCCACGAGGTGTGGGTCTCCCTCCGCAACACCGCGCCGCCGCAGCACCCCGAGAACAGCAGCACCATCCCGGCCGCCACCGGACCGGCGCCGCTCCACCTGCCGGGCACCGGCGACGTGCTGTACGCGCGGCTGCACGCCCACCCCGGCCGGTACGACGAAATCCTGACCCAGCACCTCGATCCCCTGCTCGCCGAGTTGGGCGACCGCCTGACCGTGTGGTGGTTCACCCGGCACCGCCAGACGGCTCGCCCCGACGCCGACCAATACCTCGACCTCGTCCTTCACCTCGCCCCCGGCGCCTACGCCGCGGCAGCCGAGAACGTGCACGACTGGGCGGAAGCCCTTCACCGCGTCGGTCTGGCGGCCGGCCTGACCCTGAGCGACTACCGGCCGCAGACCGGCCGGTTCGGGCAGGGTGATGCGATGGCCGCCGCGCACCGCGTGTTCGCCGCCGACTCCGCCGCCGCCCTCGCGCAGATCAGGTTCACCCACCAGACCGACGCCGTCGCCCCGCGGGCCCTCGCCGCAGCCAGCGCCTACGACCTCGTCCAGCACCTCGCCCCCTCCGCCGCCCAGGCCACGGACTGGATGGTCCGGCGGCTGCCGCAGACCACCGGCCGCCTCGACCCCCGCCTGCGCGACCAGATGCTCGAACTCATCTCCCCGGGCGGCCGGGACGCCTTGGGCGCGCTTCCCGGGGGCGACGCCGTCACCCGGGCGTGGCAGGCCCGCACCGCCGCCCTCGACGCCTACCGGCTCCGCCGGGCCGACGCCGACCCGATGCGGGCCGCCCGCTCGCTGCTCCACCAGCACCACGTCCGGGCCCTGGGCGTCAGCCCGACCGCCGAGGACACCACGCTGCGGCTCGTGCGCACCGCGGCCCTCCAGCACCAGAAGGCCGGCCGATGACTGCCTCGCCCGCCACGGCATCGGCCCTCCTCGACCAGCACGCCGCGCACCTGGCGGAGCCCGCCCCGGCGTCGGAGAACACGCCCTGGGCGGCGCAATCCCTCGCCGAGGGCGCCGCCGGGATCGCTCTGCTGCACACCGAGATCGCCAGCCGGTACGGCGGCTCCTGGCGTGCCGCCCACCGATGGATCACGGCCGCGGCCTCCGGAACCGTCAGCGCCGCCGATGAGACGGGCCTGTTTCTCGGAGCCCCGGCCGTCGGCTTCCTCCTCACCACCATCCCCCCGGCCTACCAGCACCTGTACGCCTCGGCGCGCGCGACCCTGCACCAGCACATCACCGACCTCGCGACCCGCCGTGTGGACGCCGCGCTCGCCCGCATCGACAGGCGCGACCTGCCCACCTTCTCGGAGTACGACCTCTTCTACGGACTCACGGGAATCGGCGCCTACCTCCTGCGCACCGACCCCGAAGGCCCCGCCCTGGAACGGGTCCTGCACTACCTCGTCACCCTGACCCGCCCCCTCGCTCCCGCAGGCCGCGGACTTCCCGGCTGGTGGGTCCGCCACGACCCCACCCGCAGCGAATCCCCCTACTTCCCCGGCGGTCACGCCAACTTCGGCGCGGCCCACGGCATCACCGGCCCGCTGCTCCTCCTGGCCCAGGCCCTGCGCCGAGGCATCACCGTCAGCGGCCACCGAGACGCCATGTTCACCATCTGCGCCCACCTCGACGCCTGGTGCCAGCACAGCGACTCCGGCCCTTGGTGGCCCGAGCACATCGCGCACCACGACCTCGACCGCGGGCGCCCCCACCACGACGCCCCGATGCGGCCGAGCTGGTGCTACGGCACGACAGGCATCGCACGCGCCGGTCAACTCGCCGGGATCGCCCTGCGCTCCTCCTCGCTCCAGAAGTTCTACGAGGACGCCCTGTACCGGGCCTTGACCGATCCCGCGCAGCTCGCCCAGGTCACCGACAGCGGCCTCTGCCACGGATGGGCGGGCATCTACCAAACCGCGCACCGCGCCGCCGCAGACGCACTCGACCCGCGGCTTCGCACCCTCCCGGAACGTCTCGGTGACGCCCTCACCACGCACGCTGAGCCCGGTGACCCGCCGCCGCCCGGATTGCTCAACGGCGCCGCCGGCACCGCGCTCGCCCTCACCACCGTCGTCTCGCAGCAGACGCCGATCACCGGATGGGACTCATGTTTCTTGATCAACTGACTCGGGAAGCCGAGCCGAGCCCGACCCAGCGTGCTGTCCTCGCCGTACTGACCGGCATGTCGATCGTCGACGCCGCGGACCAGTACCAAATGGACCCCGTGGTTCTCTCGGAAGCAGTCGCGGTCTACGACCAAGCCGGCCGGGAAGCCCTGGACCGCCACGCCGTCACCACCGGCTGGTGGCAGATATACCTCCACTTCACCGACTGGGCGACCGCCGACACCACCTTCACCACGCACGTCCTGCCCGTGCTGCGGAACGCGGAGACAACCGGCGCGATCGACGGCTGGTGGTACACCAGAAAGCACCCCTGCTGGCGCCTGCGCCTCCGCCTTCAGCCCGCGGCCGACACCAAGGCGAGCATCGGCGGCGCCTTCGACCGCCTCGCCGCCGAAGGCCACCTTCAACGCTGGTGGCCCGGCATCTACGAGCCGGAGACTGCGGCGTTCGGCGGGAAAGCCAGCATGACGGCCGCGCACACCCTGTTCGTCACCGACAGCCGGGAGACCCAGCAGCTGCGGCAGCGAGCGGACCTCGCTGTGGGGCCCCGGGAACTGTCCGTCCTCCTGTGCACGATCATGATGCGCTCCGCCGGACTGGAGTGGTACGAGCAGGGCGATGTCTGGCACCGCGTCATCACGAAGGAACACCGCTCGGCCATCAGCGATGTCCCGGCGGAACGACTCAACGCCCGAGCCCAGGAGATCCGTCCCCTGCTCCTCGCCGACACCGACGCCCTGCTGCGTTCCGAGGGCTCGCTGGAACCCGTCGCCAGGTGGGCCGCCGCCTTCCACGACACAGGCCAGGCTCTCCACCGCGCCGTCCAAGACGGAACCCTCGACCGCGGGCTGCGGCAGGTGCTCAGCTACCACGTGATCTTCCACTGGAACCGGCTCGGACTGTCCATGCGAGGGCAGAGCATCCTGGCCTGGGCAGCCAGGGCGGCAATCCTGCACGGCGACGAGCAGAAGGGGAGCGGCCCACACACCGACCTGCTGCGGTAGCTCCCCTACCTCGGTAACCCGCATCCGGTGCGGTTGATGGCCTAACGCCGGAGAATCTGACTTCAAGCGGCAACGGGAGCGGGGACTTGTCCGGCCGATCACGTTCGGAGCCGGATGGTGAGGGCTGCGGCGGCTACCAGAGCGGTGCCCGGATTGCCTGTCGGTGGCGTTCTTCGTGCTGCGCGGCAGGGGCTTTGCGTTTGGTGGTGGTCAGCTGACGGGGAACCCGAGTGTCCAGCCGTCGCTGATCTGTTTGGGGCCGACGGTGATCTCGTCCGTCTCGGGGTTGTAGCGGCAGTAGATGCTGCCGGTGAAGAACCAGATGTCGTCGCCGCCTGGCCGGGTGCACGCGGCGTCGATGCCGTTGGCGAAGGCGGTGCCCTTCAGGGGAGGCCAGCCTTCGGCGATGGATTTGGGGGGCTGGAGCAGGGTGTCGTCCGAGATCTTGTAGCGGAGGTACTGGCTGCCGGCGAAGAACCATGCCTCGTCGGGGTGGCCGGGCCGTAGGACGGCGGCGGTGATGCCGGCGTCCTCGAATCCTGTGCCGCGCAGTCCGGGCCAGCCGTCGTGGAGGGTGGAAGGCCCGTTGATGACGGTGTCGTCGGTGATGTTGTAGCGCAGGTAGAGGTCGTCGTGGAAGAACCACGCCTGCGCGCTCTCGCCCGGGACGGTCAGGGCGGCGTCGATGCGGTCGGAGAAATGTTGGGTGTCGAGGTGGTGCCACCCGTCGGCCACCGCGGTCGCAGGATGGGTGATCTTGTCGTTGACGGTGTCGTACCTCAGGTAGATGTCGTCGTGGAAGAGCCAGACGTCGTCGGGGTTCTCGCCGCGGCTCGGCAGGGCGGCGCTGACCCCGTCGATGAACGCCTTCTTTGCCAGAGGCGGCCAGCCCGCATGGATGGGCTTGGGGCCTGCGAGGATCTTCTGGTCCTTCAGGTCGTAGCGGACGTAGTCGTCGCCCCGGAACAACCACAGGGAGTCGGGCTGGCCCTTGACGGTCAAGGCACCGCTGACGCCGCGGGCGAAGGGAGTGCCGGCGAGGCCGGGCCAGTATTCGCCGATGAGATTGGGCCCGACGACCTTGTCGTTGTCGACGTAGTAGTAAAGGACTTCCTCACCGAGGAAGAAGAACAGTGCGTTGCCGCCGGTGGGGTCCTGGACTGCGGCGTCGATGCAGTTGTCGAAGGTGGTGCCCTGCAGGCCGGGCCATCCGTCGTAGATTTCCTTGGGGTTCACGGCGAGCGTATGGGTGGACAGGTCGTAGCGGACGTATTGGCTGTCGCAGAAGAGCCAGACCATGCTGCTGCTGCCGGGGACGACGACGGCGGTGTCCACCGAGTTCGCGAAGACGGTGCCTTTGAGGGCGGGCCAGACCGTTTCGATCGACTGCGGGCCGGCGGTGACGCTGTCGGTGGGAATGTCGTAGGTCAGGCAGGTGTCGAGCCGGAAGAGCCATGCCTTGTTCGCGTCCGGCATGTTTCCGGAGGCGTTGAGCACCGGATACAGGGCGCGGGGGGCCGTCACACCGCCCGTTGTGAAGTATTCCGCCCGCCGATTCCGGGACGGACCGCCGGAGCCGTGCTGTTTGAGGTGCAGGATCGCCAGCACCATACAGAGCGCGGCCGCGGTGCTGCCGAACACCCGAGTGAGAACAGTTTCTGCGAGGGGGGTCTCGCTCTCACGGGCCTGGATCAGGTTGGTCGAGAGCGCGTGCCAGCTGATCTCAGCCAAGGCCATTCGATCGCGCCGATCCTGTCGTAGGTTTTCGCCGGTTGCCCAGATGTTGGCGATGTCGACTGCGATCCTGGCGAAGCGCGCGGCCTCGCACAGCATTTCGGCCAGCAGGACGATCACCTGCCGCCGGTACTGGTCGGAGCCTGGGTTGTCCAAGAGCTGCTCGACGGCGTGGTTCAGGTATGACCGCCCCACGGGAAGTACTGCCGCACGGTCGGGAACCAGGGTGGCGTAGCGCTCCTCGAGTCCGGTGTCCTGCGGGGCCAGCCCCTCCTGCTGAGCCATGGCCAGGATGCCCGTACGTCCCTCCGGGATTCGGAGGTGATAGAAGGTGTTGTTGCCGTCGAGGGTGTAGCCCCAGCCGTACAGGTCGGTGTCCTGGATATACCAGTCGAGGTAGCGGCCGTCCTCGATCACGATGCGGACCGAGAACATGCTCTCAGCCTGATTGATCTGATGGGTATGACTCATGGGATAGAGCCGGCGGGTAACGCCCTGAGCATTTTGAACTTCAACGACAGCCTCTGGACTCTGGTCGCAGACCCGCGTTCGGATTGCGTTGATGACGGCGGCGAAGTGTTGGGGTTCCGTGTTCCTCAGATCAAGGGTTGTCAGGGGAACCATCGTGCTGTCCTTTCGGTTCACCGAGGCGGTGGTCGCGGACGGGCCAGGACCTGTCGTTGCCGTCCGCGTTCCGGCCGCGAGAGGACACGGCCATGGGCGGCGTCTCGGTCGAGGAACGCCGTTCGACGAGAGAACTTCGGGGCCCGTGGTCATGGAGGGCCGCAGATCCATTCGTTGGCCTTGTCCAGCGTCCACTGAGCGAAGTACACCCCGGGGTCGTAATTCACCTGCTGATGCCGTTTCACGGTGTCTAACCTGATCATGGTATTGGCATCGTCCTGCCCCGCATGGATGAAATACGCAGGGGACAGGTCGAAGGTGTGGCAGAGGTTAGGTCCGCTGTCGGTCACGATCGCTGGGATTGGCGCGAGCGGCTTGTCCTCTTCGCCACCGCAGACGGCAAGGCCCACGGAGGGGCCGTTCGGCAATGTCCACGCCGGAACCGTCCCGGTCGTGTCGATGTATACCTCCGGTGGCTTGACCGGGTGCACCGCAGGATTGCGCGTGAACGTGTAGGCACTGTTCGGATAATCGAGAAGCATGCTGTTTCGAGCAGTGTCGTCGTACTGCACAGGTTCGGCCTCGCTGCTGCTGCACCATGGATTGTTCTCCTGGCAGCCCAGGTCGGCATAGACGAGGGAGAAATCAAGAGTCCACTGGAACGTGACCTGCCCACCGTCGTCGAGCGGCTTCGCGAGCCAGACCAATGGATAGACGTTCGATGGGTCTCTCTGGCCACTCCTCACCGTCACCACGACGTAGACGGCGAACGTGAAGGCGGGCTGCGAGGAGCGGTTGTAAAGGGTGAGGCTGTAGGCGTCATTCATGGGGCGCCCGCCCCGCAGCAGCGTTTGCAGCCCCTCGCCCCTGCTGTGAGCAGCCAGCGCCGCACCGGCCGGCACCAGCGTCGTGACCGACGAGGCCCCACTGCCGTGAGGGGACACGCCCGACGACTGCCGATGCCGCCAGGCGTGTCGCACCAGGTCTGGCAGCTCAGCTGTTCCTGGGCGGCGGACCCTCTACCCAGTTGTTGCTCTTGTCCAGAGTCCATTCCGCCGCGAAAACTCCGGACCCGTAGGTCACTTGCTGGTACTGGGTCACCGTGTCGAGGTCGGCCATGGCGCCCTGCACGATGTTTCCGGCATCGATGTAGTAGGTGGGGTGCAGATCGAAGGTGTGCACCAGGTTGGGTCCGCTGTTGCCCACGATCGCGGGTGCCATGGTGGGCGTTTGGCCGCTCTCGCCGCCGGAGATGGCCAGGCCCACAGAGGGGCCGGCGTCCAGGGTCCACGGCGGAACAGTGGCTGAGGTGTTGATGTAGACCTCTCCAGGCTTGACCGGGTGCGCTCCGGCATTGTGCTGGAACACGTAGTCGTTGTTCTGGTAGTCGAGAAGCGCGCTGTTCAGCTGAGCGTCGGTGTCTTTGACGTCCACCGTGCTGCTCTCCTTCCACACCGTGCCCGCCTGGCCCCCCTGGGTCGCGAACATGACCGCGTAGTCGAGTGTCCAGGCGAAGGTGACCTGGTTGCCCTCGTTGAGGGGCTTGGTAAGCCAAGCCACCGGAAACTGCCCGGCCGTGTTGCCCACCGGGGCGACTGTGTAGACAGCGAAGGTCAACCCCGGCTGCGACGACGCGTTGTGCAACGTGAGGGTGTACGTGTCTGCCATGAGACAGCTCCTTCCACTCGACGCTCATCAGGGACTGGAACTCCCAGCCACCCACCCTCACTATGACGGAAAGCGCACATGTCGGCAGATTTACCATGTCACTCATTCCGTCTCGTTATGCCCCGGTGAGAGGAACAGGCTCAGACGATTGGCGTAGCCACCGCCTGGACCACATACCCGCAGTGCGAGTGGTCGAAGATCCAAGCCCCCGGACCGGACAAGGCCACCATCACAACCAACGACACTGGGCCAAATGGGTGACAAGCTGAGTGTCCTGGCCTCCACGTTCCATGCATTGCCCCTCCCCGCGCATCTCGGGCAGGCCCGAGCCCCAACACGCGTCGCAGGCGATCAACTGACCAGATGCCTCCGCCTCGGATACCCCCGCGCGTCGTCAGCTCGGCTGCCCTCGGCTCGCAGATTCCCGAGGACGAGCACACCGGCCTGACGGGTAGTCATCTCGCCGCGGAAAGTCTCACCGTCAGGTGATGGCTGTCGCCGGGGTGAGACACGCTGCCACAGCGGCTAGGGAGGGTTGTTCGGTGTCTTCGCGGGGCGAGGTCGGGGCCTCCGGGCCAGGCCATGACTCGTCTGATGGCTTGCGCTTGTGCATCGTCCGCCCTCCGGTGTTCGGCCGGAGGGCGGACGGGAGTGTGTGTGGGGTCAGTCGAGGGCGAGGAAGCTGCCGACGTTCTCGTCGGGCCGGAACTCGCCCGGCCCCAGGGGGTTGAGGACCTTCGTCGAGCAGTTGCCGTCAGGGAAGAGCAGGATTGTGCCGCTGGTCCGGTTGGCGATCGCGGTGTCGTCGCCGAGGCCGGGGTAGCACTGGCCGGGCTGCGGGTCCCGGGTCTGCTTGAACTGGCTGCCGTTCTCCTGGATCACGACGCCGGGCGCGGCCGAGGCAGTCGTGAGATTGACGCAGGACAGGGCGAGGGCGCCGGCGGTGGCCACGAGGGCCGCGCGCCGACTGAAGCGCATACGCATGAGGGCTCCGTACTGAGGTTCACAAGAGGGGTACGTCATGGGAGCCCCGAGGCTCCGGACTGCTCTGGCGCCTTGCCGCTCCCGCAGGCCAAGTACCCGGGGCGAGGAGGAACCCTCACGACGCGCCCGGCGGTTCACCCGGACGAGATTCGTATGCAGTCTTTTGCCCGTTGGGGGCGGGCACTCCAGTTCGCTGTAGCGACTGGGCTGACGTACGCAGCCTCGCCCCCGATCGCCGGCGGCCGGGCGGAGCCGCCGGACAGGGCCTCTGCTGCACGGACCATGCCGGCCTGAGCCCACCCACTGCCGCGAGGCAGTTCTTCAATCCGCGATATCCCGCGCAACGCGGGGCTGGCGGTTGCCCATCCACACGATCCTGCCTGCGAACCCGCCCCGCTCGCGCGCCTTGGCCTCGCGGGCCTTCTCCAGCTGACCCGAGCCGACGCCCAGATCGACGGCGAGCGCGCGCACCACCTCTAGCACGTCCGCCAGCTCCTCCAACGCCCCGGTCTCGTCCGCCGCGAGGAACTCGGCGACCTCCTCGCCGAGCTTGTCCCGCAGACGCCTGCGGTACTCCTCCGGGCCCGCGGTCCGGACGATCGGCTCGGCTCCGTCCTCCCGGATGATCTGCGGGATGCGGTCCCGTACCAACTTGCCGGCCGTGCTGTAGCCGTTCACGGCTCTCCCTTCGCCGCAGAGCAGTCACCGGTGACCACTCATCGCGGGCGCACACTAGGAACTCCCCCGGGCGCCGCGCCACCTCAACGCCCGCTTAACGGCAGAACCCGACCGGACCTGATTCGCCATGCTCTTCGCGCTCGTGCTCGCCCTCGGCGCCTTCCTGGGCGGCGAGGGGGTCTGACATGGCCCGGCGCGGCCATGCCGCCAGCTGGAAGCGAGCCGGGCGATCGTCGTGTCGTCCTGATCGGCAGGCATCTCCCGCCCGGCCGAGAGCGGCGTTCATCCGCGCGATGAACCTGTCGCACTGCTCGTGCCACACCACCGATGAAACAGCCTCGGAGAAGGCGTCGGAGCGGGCGAACGCGAGGCTCGCGACCTCGTAGGCCAGCCCCTCGTGTTCCGACCAGCACGGCGGGATCACCTGATGCGGCTGCCAGGCGTACGTGCGGTTCAGCCACCGGCAGACGGCGCCGAGCCAGTCATCCAGCGAGCCCCGAAGATCTTCAGGCAGCGCGCCGATGTCCCACGGCGACGGCCCCGTCGGCACTTCCTCCGCGGCCCGCGCTGCAACGTACTCGGCGAGCGCGCTCGGCAGCTCGGGGAAGGGACGGAACGGATCGAGGTCGGTGTTCACGCCGCCTCCCGTGCTCGCCAGGCAGCAGCGTGCGCTTCGGAGCGGCGCCGCTTGGCCGACGCGGCGCGCAGACGTTCAGCTTCGTTGGCCCGCCGCAGGTCGCCCACGTGTCCCTGGATCGTGTCCCACGACTTCCAGGTCCACATGCCGTCGAACCGGGTGATCACCGGAGGCAGGTTGTCCGCGAGGACGAGTGCGTCTCCGTCGGGGAGCCCCTTGATCTCGTCGGCGCGCAGAACCGCCTCCAGCGCAACGTGAGTCGACGTCGTCTCCCCGGCCCCGCCGCTGCTGGTGGTTCGGGTCGTCTGGAGGCGTTCCACCTGGCCGCAGAGAGCGGACATGTCACTGAGGAAAGCCGGGTCCTTCGCGCCACCGAACACGATCACGTTGTTCGTGAACGCGGCCAGTTCGGCGGCTGTGTCCGCTCCGAAGCGAGATGTTGCGCTCGGCCACGCCTGGAGGCCGTAGACCATCGTGATGCCGCGTCCGCGGCCGTCAGCGACACGCTGGCGCAGGCTCGGGATCGGCGCGATGTTCGGCGCCTCGTCCAGCGCCCCGAGGAGCGGCGGGTCGAGTCGTCCGGCCGGCGACCGCAGGGCATGGCCCTCGGCGACATCGAGCAGGTCTTCGGTCACCGCCGTGGTCAGCGGAGCCACCGAGTTCGCCTCGCTGTCCTTCCCGAGCAGATACACGGTGCCGCCCGCGTCGAGAATCTCGCGGAAGTCGGTGGGCGGCTCGCCGTTGCCCTGGAGCGCTTCCACCACCGACTCGTGCATGAGCGGTTCCAAGGCCGCCTCCACCGTCACGGCGGTGTTGCCCACGGTCCGGCTGTCGCCCGTGGTGGACGTGCGGAGCATGTCTGCCCACCCCGGGCCGGCGCCCGGGTGCGAGTCGAGGATGCCGAGCGGGGCCGGATCGCTGATCTTCCGGGCCCACCGGAGAAAGTGCGCGAGGCTGGCCCCGTCGAGCGCAGCCGCATGCAGCAGCGCGGCGAGCACCTTCGCCGCCTGCCCCTTGTAGAAGGCGCTTCCCTCGGACTGGGCCGCGGAGCCCGGCGTCCGGGCTCCGGCGACCAGGGCCTTCGCCCGCAGCATCGCGGTCTCCGTATCCTCCGCGCCCGTCGTCGGCACCCAGCGCAGCCGGGGGATGGAAGGCGCGATGCCCTGCGGGTCGAAGACCCTGATCGGACGGTCGTCGCTCCGTCGGGCGTCCAGCGTCAGTTCGACCAGGTCCGGTTTGGTCGAGGTGGCCAGGACCGGGCCCCGCCACTCCCTTATCAAGGGGGCGAAGAACCTCAGCGTTTTGCCGCTTCCCATAGGGCCGATGACCCTGCACGCCTTGTCGGCCCGCGACCAGAGCGGCACGCCTTTCGGGCGGCGTGAAACCCCCAGTGGGTAACCGAAGTTGAAGGGGTCGGACGAGTGGTGATGCATGAGGTATTCCGTGAGAGCGAGGGGCGAATTACTGCTTGGTGAGGCTGATCGAAGAGTGGCCGGGGGCGTTGTCATCCGTCAGTGACGGGCGGATCTCCGTGGCACGCAGGACCGACTTCGCCGTGAGTTGCTTGCGCAGCTGGGCCTTCGGGGCGAACCCGGCATTGCGTCGTTGGCGCTGAGAGGCGACGCGCAGCATGAGCATGGCGAGCGCGCAGACGGCGACGACCGCGTACAGGAGGAAGGACAGGTTTCCGGAGAGGAGGTCCATCACGCCCTCTTGGCAACGCGAGCGGCGAGGTAGCGCATCCGCCGGCCGCACAAGCGGGCGACCGAGGCGTGTGGACCAGCGCACCGGGGCGGGGCCTGGTGGAAGGCCGTGTGCAGTTCCTCAGATGCTCGCCAGAGCGTGCCCACAGCGGTGCGCACGCGTCCGCCAGCAGCCGCGTAGTCGCCGCGGTCCAGGTCGGCGGCCAGCTGGGCCGTTCTCCGGGCGAGGGCGAGGTAGTCAGCGTGCAGTCGGTCGATATCCGTCCGCACGGTGTGCCGGGCCGTCGGAGGGGCGACAGCGAGAGAAGTAGACATAGTTGTTGATCGCCTTTCGGGGGGAGCGAGAAGAGGGGCGAACGCCAGTGGCTATGCGGGATCGGGGGACGTGGTCGCCAGGTCCGTCATGGAGCCGCTGGAGAAGCAGAGGTGCTGTTCCGCTTGGGTCAGGAGGTGCTGGACGCCGGGGTAGATGACCTCGCCCACCTTCCAGAGCGCGATGCCCCTGCGGAGACGCATGATGTGCTCGGCCGTCCATTCGGGTAGCCCGAGGCGTTTCACGGTGTCCTCGGCTTCGGCCTTCTTCATCGAGTAGACGACCACCGTGTCCGCCATCTTCAGCGCGGCCTGCGTCTCTGCGGAGTCGTCGATGTCCGACAGGTGATGAACGATGAAGATGCAGGAGAGCCCGTAGCCTCGGGCGAACTTCAGGAACTTCTCCAGCAGCGCGGCGAGCTGTGGTGTCCCGAGGATGTGCCACGACTCCTCGCACACCAGGATGCGCTTCCGCTGGACGTAGCGTCGGCACCCGGCGGCGAGGTTGGCACCCAGCTCCCACGCACCGGAGGCCGTGTCCACGACCGTCCGCTCGTGCTCACCCGGCTCGGTGCCGCACTCGCACACCGGCCTCAGCCAGACCTCCTCCAGGAAGACGGCGATGACCGCGACGAGGATCGTCATGGCGATGCCGCCGGAGGGCACCCGGGTCAGGTCGAAGACGACCATGTCGGCGTCCAGGTCCACCGACAGCGAGGTGGGGCCGTCGAGCATCCCGACGAGATCACCGGCGTCCTGGTCGCTACCGCACAGCCGGTCCAGGACGTACGAGGTTTCAAGACCATCGGTGAGGAGTTCGTCCCGCGTCCGCTTCTTGGCGGTGGCGTCCGTCTCCTCCGGCTCACGCAGGGCTGCGGCGACGTCGGCCAGCACGGGCGTGCGGTCTTCGGCGCCGGCGCGGTCATGTGCACGGCGAATGGCGAGCCGCAAGGCGCTGCCCGCGAATTCGTCCAGCGGCCGACCGAGCCCGAGTTCCACGATCGTGCGGATCAGCTCGACCTGCCGCTTACCGGTGATCGCCGGGTCCAAGGGGTTGATGCAGGACGAAGCCGGACCGCCGCCGGGCGTGAACCGCACCGGCGCCTTACCAGTCAGGGACCGGCCCAGGGCCGCCCACTCGCCCTCCTCCCGCTCCTTCTGCTCCTTCGTGTCGAGGACGACCACCTTCCGGCCAAGGCGCACCTGGCGGGAGGCGTACGTCTTCGTGAGGGCACTCTTCCCTCGGCCCGTGTCGCCCATCACGAGCATGTTCCCGCCCGGTAGACCGTCGCCGAACGCGCTGAACGGGTCGTACACAAAGGCTTTCCCGCTGTACAGCTCGCGCCCGATGATCGCTCCCGCGGTGCCCAGAGTGGGCGGTGCGATCGGCAGGTAGAGAGCCTGACTCGTGGTGGTCGCGGTGTGGAGCGGGCGCCGGACGGTCTCGTGCATCGGCGTCAGCGGCAGAAGGCCGCCCAGGCCGGTCACTTGATCCCTCCGGCGAACGGCAGCGTGGTGGTGAAGGCGCGGGCGTGTTCGAGGTCCAGCCACTCGATGCGAAGCTGCGCGTTCCGGGCGCGCGAGGCCGTGGTCCGCTTGGTCTTCTCCAGCTCAGCGGCACTGCGCGCCGAGACGGTGAGGTAGCCGACCACCGCGGAGCCGGCCGCACCCGACTCCGCCAGGGCCATGCCCCGAGATCCGGTGGCGTTCGCCGCGATGATGTCGCGCGGGTCGATGTTCTTCCCCCGCTTCTGGTCGCGCAGCATCTCGCCTTGGTTGTTCGTGTCCTCCGAGAGCATCCGCTCCACGGCCTTGTCGTTCGGTTCGAGGTCCTGGGTGATCGCCATGGTGCGGATGACGTCCGGCATCCCGATCAGGAGCGGGGACAGGAAGTCGGGTCCGACCGGAGTCGTCGGCCAGCTCACCACGGCGGCCGTCGCGTGGTACCAGCTGCCCGTGGAACCCGCGGCGCGGGTGGCCATGAACGTGCCGTCGCGCACGTCCACGTTGCGCGGAAAGGCGTGCTGGCGGGGCAGCTCGGTGTCCCAGATCGGGTGGTCGGGGTCGTAGGAGTTGCGGACCAGCGCGGTCAGCCCCTTCTCACAGAGGGGCGCCACGACCTGAAGTCCGGCATCCTCACACCGCGACCACAGCTCCTCCAGGCACGCGGCCATCGCGGCCGCTACACCCTCGTCTCCGTCGCCCCGCGCGGCACCGTCGGCGGCGAAGTCGCGGGTGAAGCGGGCGTGGGCGGTGACGTAGTACCGGTGCTCCTCCGCGGAGGTCGACACGGCGTCGGCCAGCACGTCGTACGAGTCCGCGAGCCACTGCGGCACGCCGGCGGTCGCGGGTGATCCGTCGCGCTGTGCGACGTAGCGCCGGTGGGCGTGGGGGTCGCTCTTCATCTGCCGCGCGAGCACCTGGAGCCGCTTGACCGGGTGCTCCTCGGTGTTCCCGAACGCATCGAGCACTTCACCCCAGCGTTCGAGCGCGACGACCTGTTCGCCGACCTCCTTGCCGCCCAGCCCCGGGGACGCGACCTCCAATGTCCCGGTGACGCATCCGGCCTCGGGCTGGAGGACCACCACCGCCTTCTGGCCCCGGACGGTCACCGGCACCCAGGTCATTCCCGCGACGCCTTCCGGAGCGGTCAACGCGGCATCCGGCGGGGTGCCGTCACGCTGTACGCCGGCCTCCACCGCAGGGGAGACCCAGACCCCGCCGGTCCGGGCGAGCGCCGACTTCCGGTAGCGGGTGATCCGCCACCAGCGGTAGAGGGTGCGACGCTGTGCGGTGCCGCGCGGGCGGTACGGCACGTAGACGACTGCGGCAGCGAGCGTCACGGGGACGAGCAGGAGAAGCCCGGCCACGAGGGGCACACCGTTGAAGAGAAAGCCGCCCAGAACGCCAACTGCCGCTCCGCTCCCGAGGACAGCTTGCTCGCCGAGGTCGCGGCGACCGAAGAGCCCGGTCGGCCGGTGCTTTCCGAATTGGTAGGTACGAGTAGCCATGAATCAGGCGTCCTTGCTGGTGGGCTTCGCGGGCTGAGGAATGGTGGAAGGGGCGGGCCCGGCGGGGGCGCGCCCCACAACCGGAGGCGTCGGGGGCGCCGGGGGAGCCGGGCGGGCAGGCACCGGCCGTGGAGGCGCCGGAGGCATCACCGCCGTAGGGGCCGCCTTCCCGGCGGGAGGTGGACTGACCACCGGAGAGGTCGTCCCGCGGGCGCGTGCGGAGGCCGGAGCGCCAGAGCCTGCGGCCGACGGCCCGCGTTCGGCCGGGACCTGGGCCCCACCACCGTTCGCGGCGTCCGTTCCCTGCGCGCCCGGTGATGACGTGGCCCGGTTCTTCGCCAGGTCGACACCGGCCTTCGCCACCGCCACCGCGGCACCCACGGGCCCCGCGGCACTCGCGGTACCAGCACCGGACTTGGCGCCGCCGGTCGTGGCCTTGGCGCTCGCTGTGCCGGCCTTGCCGCCCGCTGCCGACCCCGCGGCCTTGCCGCTGCTGGGCCGCCCGCCGACCAAGGAGTCATGGATGCGGGTGTTGATGACCCGGTTCGTCTGCTGGGCCGGACCATCCACCACGGACGCCGGACCGGAGGACTGCGCGGTCATCCGGGCGTGGTGCAGCTGCGACATCTCGTCGCCGAACGCGGGCACCCACCGGTACACGGTGCCGCTCGCGAAGACCGCGAGGAGAAGAATCAGCGCGCCGACGAGGATCTTGGAGACCGAGTCGGACACGTTGCTGGACGAGTCGCTGAGGACCGCGCCGCCCAATCCGAGCAGGGCGAGCAGGACGGGCTTCGACAACCCGATGGCGAAGAGGGCGCCGACCCACTTCTTGCTTTTCCTCCACAGGTCCCGATCGACCAGACCGGCGTTGACGACCGGGCCGAGGGCCACCGCGACGTAGACGGCCGAGCTGCGGATCAGCAGCTCGACCCACATCAGCAGCGCGCCGAACAGCATGACCAGGTTGACCGTGATGAGCTGCCCGAGGCCGTCACGAGGGTTCGCAGCCAGGATCTTGAGCAGGTTGGCCAGGAAGGGTTTGAAGTTGCTCGTGGCGTACGGCTCAAACACCGCTGTTACCTCATCGAACGCCTTCATCAGCAGGCCGATCGCGGCCGGTGTCAGGGCGTTGACGAAGAACTGGAGCATCAGCAGGCCGACTGCCTCACCTACTGCTGTCGTCACCGACACTCCGCGGACCGCCCGCTTGGCGATGGCCGCCAACCACAAGGCCATCGTGAGCAGGGACGATGCCGCGAAAATGATGGCGTACTGCTTCAGGAAGCTCGCCGAGGTGAGGTCGATCTTCGTGCTGCCCTGGAGCAGCTCCAACATCTTCCGCAAGAACCAGATGTTGGCTTCCGCCAGCTTCTGGGCAATCGCGCCGATGGGGTCCGTGGCGAAGTCGATCGCCGCCTTCGCCTCACAGACCATCGGGATGTAGCAGAACGGGTTGGCCACCGCTGCCGGGACACCGAGGAACGCGATGAGGACGTTGATCACGGCGATGGTCTGAAGCCGGCGCCTCCATCCGCCGCTCGGCGACCGGTCGACGGTCAGCAGACCCGGAGCGTCGTCACGCAGTCGGAGGCGCATCAGCAACACCCCCTACGCCTGCGAAGCTGCTGCTGTGCGAAGCCGGATCAGCAGGAGGCGCCGGCACGAGGGGTTCCGACGGCGTGACGGCCGTCGTCGTCCAGGTGCCGCCGCTCCACGTGAGGTCGACCGTCATACGCAGGAAGGCGCACTGCGGAGTCTGAGTCTCGTCCGGCCCTGCGACCCCGCCCACGGACGCGGTCCACACCTCGATGCTCGCTGCCCGGTCCGAGTAGGACACGGCCCGGGTCGCGAGGGCAGCGGTCCTGGTGACCAGGAGCCCGCCGTCCGCGGTTGTGCCGTCCTCGCCCAGCGCCCGGTTCTCACGGACAAGCGCCGCCGTGGCGTCGGTATCGGACGTGAGCGTACGGAGCGAGGACGGCGCCGCCGTGGCCGCGAGCATGTGGTGCCGCCACTCCGAAGAGGTGAAGAACCGCGGGTCTCCCCAGAGGGCGACAGCGCTCGTCGCGGCACCGCGGGCCCCCTGCTCCGTATGCCGGTATCGGGCCGGGAATCCGTCCTGTCCCACGGAGCCGCTCAGCACCGGGTCGGCAGCGTTCCCCGGAACGTAGTCGGCAAAGCTGCTGGCGGAATTCGTCGACTGCCGGAAGTCGATCGGGGCGACGAGACCCTTCTGCTCCGAACCGCCGTAGAGCTTCCAGTCGTTGTTCTCCCAGACGAGGCTGACCGTGACGGACCGGTAGCTGGTCGCTGGTGCACGGTGGCCAACAGCGCTTCCTCGCACCGCGGTTGTCCACAACCTGACCGTCGCCCTGTGGATATCGAAGCCGAGGGTACGGGCGGAGAGGACGCCGGTCCGCGCGATGCCCCGATTCCGGTCGAGCTTGTGGTTGCCGTTCTGCAGGCCGCGCGCTGCCTGCCGGGCAGTGCGGTCGGCCTTCTCGGCAACCGCTTTCGGAGCACTGTTCGCGGTCATCACGGACAAGGCGCTGCGTCGGGCCCCTGCCTCTGTCAGGAAAGGCCAACTTCCCATGACCACGGTGAAGTTCGACGCAGCCGCCTTCGCCCCGGCTGCGGTCCGCGGGTAGCCGACGGGCACGCTGCTGATGACCTTGGTGCGCGGCTCGGCGCTCCGAAGCGGAGCGTCGTTCGAGAGGGACGTGGTGGGGGACGAATCGGATGTGGCGGTCGATACGTTCACGGCCACCGCGGCGGCGGTGACGACCGCGGCGCACCCGGCAGCGAGGCTCCATCGAGTTGCCCCCGACCGCCCCGTCGCACGCTCGGCGGAGCCGCCGTTCCTATGACGGATTCGAGACATGGGTCACACACCCATGTTGTACGTGATGCCGACGATGGTGCCGAGAGAGGCGAGGACGAATATGACGACCAGACCACCGGCCATCATTCCCTTGCCCTGCGAACTCTGCATCGTGGAATGGCCCTCACCCATCCATCCCTTGCTCTTTCCGAGGCCGACGAGGAACGCGCCCAGCCCGACGACGGCTACAACGGCCGCGGCTACGCCCAGGAGGATCTTCGAGGTCTTCCCCAGCTTCGCGAAAGGCCCCCAATCCGGCTTGACTCCGGTGATGACGTCGACTCCGGCAGCGAGTGTTGAGTGCAGGGACGGATCGGACGCGGAAGAAATAATGTGGCTCACGGAATTCCTTGGTGATATTGAGGTTGGCTATCCGACATGCCGCATGGCAATGATTTGCGGCGTCCAATAGCTGAGGGGTTTGATGCGCACCAGAGCCCGGGTGTGAGGTGCGTCGATGACCTGGCCGCCGCCGATGTACATCCCGACGTGCTCCGGACCTGAAGCGCCGGGGACGCTGAACACAAGGTCGCCGGCACGGAGTTGGGCCACGCTTTTCACGGCGGTTCCCGAGCGCACCTGGTCGTATGTGACGCGCGGCAGGTTCACGCCGGCCGCGGACCACGCCATCCGGGTCAGGGAGGAGCAGTCACACCCGCCTTGGCCCGTGAAGGGCGGGGTGCATTCGCCGCCCCACCGGTACCAGGTGTTGAGCGCGGTCTTCGCGGCAGCGATGGCACGCGCCGCCCCCTTGCCCGTAGGCACCGCCGGCGTGACGGCCGCCTCGGCCCACTTCGAGGCCAGGTCCCGGATCTTCTTCACATAGGCCCGGGTCTCCGGGTACGGCGGAACCCCGCCGTACCGGATCACCGCTCCGCCGCCCGCGTTGTACGCGGCGAGCATGTTCTCCGTGCTGTCGCCGGGGACGCGCTTGACCTCGTCGGCCAGTACGCAGTCGTAGTGCGCCTGTGCTGCGATGGCGTCGGCAGGGTTGAAGATGTCCTTCTTCCCGTCGCCGTCGCCGTCCTGCCCGTAGACCGACCAAGTCCCCGGCATGAACTGGGCAATGCCCAGGGCGCCGACGGGGCTTTTGGCCTTCGCGTTGAAATTCGACTCGGCGTGGAGTTGCGCAGCGAGGAGCGAGGCGGTGACCTGAGGGCATTTCCCGGCGTTCTTTTCGATCAGCGCACGGGCCCAGCCAGGCACGGGAGCGTCTGAAGTGAGGCCGCCACCGGGGCCCGCTTCTTCAGCAGAAGCCCTGCCCCCGCCGCCGAGCAGCATCAGCACGGCAGCCCCCAGACCCAGCACTGCCGCCACCAGGCCGAGACCGACTTTGAAAAGCTTCTTCATCACGGCCTCGGGTCAGGACCAGGGCAGAGCGACGACGCGCCACCCGGAAGCGGTGTGCTCCATGCGAAGCGCGATCTGTTCGCTGCTCGTCCGAGTGGCTCCGGACGCCGGCGTCGTGGTGAGGGTGTAGCCGACTCGGACGACCGCGGACGACTCGTCCGCCGCAGGGGCGCCGTCAGGGGTGACCACGGTCTTGATTTGCGCGGTCCGGACTGCCTTCTCGGACCGAAGCTCTGCCCAGGCACCGTCCTGCCCTGGCCTCTGCTGCCGCAGAACCTCCGCCAGTTCGCCAGCGGCGTGTTTCGCCGCACGGACTCCGGCGTCGGCATACGTCCGATCGCCTCCGTCGCGGGCGTCATGGCCGGCGTAGGCGGTGGTGAAGGCGCGCGCCGTCCTCTCCACCGCTGCGGGAACTGCGGTCGGGCCGGCGGGCGCAGGGGTATTGGACGGTTGGGCCGGTGTGACAGCCGGTAGGGAGGAGCCCGAGACTGACGAGTCCGGGGCTGATGGCGCCGAAGTGGAACAGCCGGTCGTCAGAGCGGCCAGCGACGCCGCAGAAGCTATAGCGGTGGATATGTGGATGAACCGGGTGGATCGGAACATGCGGGGGCTACGACCTTGCGCTGTGGATCAACTGGGCGGGTGTTGCGACCCCCTGGGGGGCGAGGGGCCGCAACACCCCTTCGCAGGAGTGAGCCGGGGGGGGGGGCTGCTCCTGCGGGCTAGATCCGGCGTCGGCCGGAGTCTGGCGGGCGGTCAACAACGCATAGGCGTTGGCCGCGCGTAAATAATTGCAGGGGGCTCCGAAAAAGTCCCATCCGGCATTCCGGAATTTAATTCAGGGAATTTTCTTCAGGCTTTCTCTAATCAGTCCGCCGCTCGGAACGGCGTTGCCGGAGAGAGGGGTCGGAGAGCCACGGCACTCCAGGGCTTGATCAAGGTCCGTAGGTGTCCGGGTTGTTGGTGACGCCCAGAATGGTGAGTGCTCGTTCGGGTTGAGCGTGGATCGCCTGGGTGGTCCCGCAGATCAGGCGTTGGCGCTGAGGAATCGAGGCCCACTATCGCCACCCGACGTCACGTTCGCCAAGGATGTCTGCTGCATCCGCACCGGGACCACACCCTGCGATGGCCTCTTTCTGGAGCCCTGCAATCGCCCTGGCTCGCTCGACGGGCTGGGAGAACATGGCCGCCACCGACTACGGCCGGTCCCATCCTGATCACGGGGTCGACCTCGTCGCGACCAGATCACGAGAACGCTTGCGCCTTGATGCTGGCCTGTACGACGTCAGGCGCAGGGCCACTGCATCGCTTACGCTTAAAACGAAGATGTCCAGACAAAACTACGAAGCTCGCTTGGGTCTGGGTATTTACCCCCCATCGCCCGCCCTGCAATTCAATGAACCTCTTTGATTCTGAGGGCCGAGGATCAAAGGGGAGATGTATTACTGCAGGCCGGAGTCGCCATGCGAGGTCGCACGCGAAGAGTGTGAAGGAGGCTCAATGGCGGGCGATCGCTTCCATGAACACCACTGAAGGAAAATCTCCGCTGACTGCATCTCTTCTTTTGGGGCTACCCGGCAAACGCAAGGAGGAAATCCAATGTATGCTGAATTTATCGTCGAGAAAGTAACCGACGACGGCGAGCTCGAAGAAGTTGTCCGCGGCAGCGAAAGGCCAGTCCTGGTGAACTACTACGCCGACTGGTACGTTCCGTCCCTCCGGATCAATTCTTGGCTCAACGAGATTGTGACTGAAGAGAAGTACGGAAACGCAGTCAAGATCGTCGTCATGAAGATCCCCCCGTCACCGAACCCGAATTACCACGTGGACCGGCTCCCGTGGACTGAAATCTACAAGGATGGCGAGGTCGAGCCCATCCTTCCCCCTGGGTGCGCCGCTATCGAGCGCGAGCTGGACGCCATCGGCAATGAATGACGCGAGTTCCTACGCTTGGCGTCGTCAAGGCGTCTGCGCGGCGGGGCGTCCACGTCCGTTGCGTGGAAGCGGGCGGTGCCGCACACTGCGTCCGCGTACGCCGTTTCTCCGGCGTTCAGATCAAGTCCGGGTGCGGGGACCGGGGTCAGACTCTCGCCGGCCTGGAGATGATGGTCGAGTCGTGTCGCCGCGAGTTCAGCCTCATGACGGTCGTGCACGAATCCTCCGTTCCACGGCCCGGGGCGCGGCGGACACAAGCCGCCGTACCCCGGGGTGTTCGTCATGAGACGCGATTACCAAAGTTCGTCCGCGTGGCGCGCGGGTACCCGTTGTCCCCCCTTCTTCTTCGCCTTCTCCTCCTCCTTGAGCTGAGCCACCAGGTCCCCCAACCTGGAGTTGCTGATGGCGTACTTGGCGCGGACTGCTTCCTGGACAGCGGATCGGCTGATCCGACCGGCCGCGCGTGAAGCGTCGCGGGCGATGGGCAGCACTTCCACCATCCACTCGTCGAGGAGTTCCCTGTCCTGCTGGTCCCCGTCCCGGTCCGGGACGGGCATCCCCGCTTCGTCCGCGACCTCGTCGTCGGGCTGCGGCACCGAGTCACTGACGGTGGACGAGCCGGGGGCCGCCTGTTCGTCCACCGCGGTCCGACGGCCCGGTCCCCCCTGTCCGCCCGCCACGGACGGGGCGTCGGTCGGCATGGCTTGCGCGTCTTCTTGTACGGACGGTTCGGACGGGAGCGCCTTCTCCGGGACGGGTTCGCCTTGGCCCTGAGGAAGCGCACCACGGCGGTTTGACGACCGGCGCGGAGCTACGAGCGAGCCCATTTTCCGGACCGTCCGGAGGATCTTCCTGCCCAGTCCGAAGCGTGCCGGGCGGGGAGAAGTGCCGTCCCGGGGTGGCACGGCACTGCTCAGTGCCTGGTCCGGGACGGACGATTCCGCGGCTCGCGCCATGATGATCCACAGGTGGACGGAGCCCGCCAGGGCGAGCGGCGCGACCATCGACAACGCCCCGACCACGCTGTCCGCCAGGTACAGTCCGGACGGTCCGGAAGGGCCGGACGGCTGACCACGGTTGAGGGTGATCGCGTTCAGAGCATTCGCCCACAGACTTGCCCCAGTGGCGAGGAAGAAGAGCCCCCAGGCGTACAGACGAGCGCCGAAGGACCCGTTCCGTAGGAGTACGAGCGCCCGCACCCCGTATGCGATGAAGCCATCGACCACGACAGGGAAGAGGTACGTCAACGTGGGTCTGATGTGGATGGCGACAGCGACCTGACGCAGCGCGTCGTAGGAGAGCGTGAAGCCCACCGTCGCCAGCGCGCCGACGGCTCCGTAGTCCAACACCGTCATCTGCCTGCCGGATATTCGCGCGCCGGGCATCAGGCGCCCTCCCCGTTGAGCGGGTTGATGAGCTGCCAAGCGGGTGTCTGCGAGAGCAGTCGGCCAAGCTGTTCCAGCGAGGCCACGTCGTGCACCATCTGGCTCGGGCAGGACCCACACGAAGCACGAAGCGCGATCCGCTCCACCTCGCCGTCACCGCTGTAGTAGAGGTCCAGTTGCTGACCACCAACCGAACCCAAGGGCGCGGTCGCCTGGAGGTGTTCCTCGACCGGCAAGAGCCCCAGCACCTCCCACTCCAACGCCGCAGCTCCCTCACCCAGCACCCGACCGGCGTACGTGGCCGCGGCGCTCACCGACCTCGGCCCCCAGGTCCTGAACCGGCGCTCGCGCTCGGCGATCCGGCGATCCTCGGCGGCCGCGAGTTCGGCAGCAGCCGCGAGCATGAGCGGGTGGGTCATCGACGGGTTCCTTTCAAACGGGTGGACCGGCCGGCGTGGTGATCGAGCCCGTTGGCGAGGGCGAGAAGTACGTCGGAGTGACATGGGGAGTCCACGGAGCAGGTGCAGGCGAGATCTCGGCCCCGCAGTTCGGCGGCGAATTGGGCGGCGTAGAAGCGGCCCACGGGACCTCGAAGCATGGACGCGAAGAGGTCCACGACTTCGTGCGTTGTCATCGGCCGGTCCGGAAGGTCCGGGCTGGGATCTCCAGCGCGAAATGGGTTCGCGTAACGACTGCCAGGGCCTGTGAAGACGGCGCCCGGCTGGTGGGCGGATACCTGGAGTCGGCGCGGAGTCATGCCGCCCCCCGCCGCCGGTCCGCACCGATCACCGGGACCAGCGTCGTCACCATCTCCGCCAACCTGCTGGCCACACGAGCCCCCACGAAATCGCTGAGGTCCGGACCGGTGTCGTCGCGGGCAGGGAGGTTCGACGTGATGACGGTCGGGAGGACGTGGTTGTAGCGGTAGTTGATCAACCGATACGTGACTTCCTCCGTCCATTCCGAGACCTTCGATGTACCGAGGTCATCGAGGAACAGGAACGGCACCTGGGACAGCCGACGAAGCTCACGCTCTGACGCTCCGACCTCACGTGTCGGTCGAAGACCCCCGTACATGTCCGCGCTGTTCAGCGCCACCACTTCGTACTGCGCCGGGCCACCGGCCGCGACGCGGCGCAGTGCTCCATACCCCTGATAGGTCTTACCGGTCCCCGTCGGGCCCGTCAGCAACAGCGCACCAGCAGACGAAGGGTCGGAGAGCGCGGCGTCGGCCCAGGCGATGACGTCCGGAATGGTCGCCTCTGCATCTCGGAATCGGGGCGGGGTCGCGGCCTCCCAGCGGGACAGCGCTGCGGCAGCCCGTGCATCCCGGTGCCATGTCGGGTCGCCCGGCGCGACCTCATCGGAAAGTTCGGCTATCGACAGCCGAATTCCCCGGCCGTCGATGATGCGTTGCAGCGCCCGCACAGCACCGGAATTTCCCGCAGTTTTTGGATCAGGCATATCAAAATCCGTTCTCGTAAGCGCTCATCGGAGTGCGGGACGGACGCCAAGCGGTATCGGGACGGAGCGGTACGACATTGCTCGTCGCGATATCGGCGGGTGCGGCGGAAGGCAGATCAGACCAGATGCGGAGCAGGTATCGGGCTGTCTTCGGTGGCCGGGCCGGGTCCCAGCGTCGCGCGATGACGTCGACCAGGCGATCGGTGCCCCAACGGGCCGACAGAGCTGTTACCCGGCGCCACTCTTCCGCGTTCAGCCGCCATCCCACGAGCATCCCTGCCGTAGTCATGGCCGTGACGAGGTCCTGAGCCCCCTCCGGCACGTCAACAGAATCAGCTACGGCGCCGCCGGAGTCAGGCAAGCTTGCTTGCTTGGTTGAGGTGCTAATACTCCCTACGGGAGTATTAGCACCCGCGTGCGCGGGAGAACGCTCTTCCATTCCCGGAACGTGGTTCCCTGTTTGAGGTGCGGTTTCCTGGAAACTGCTTCCCTCATTAGAGCCGTGCGTGAGGAGTATCTGGTACCGATTCGGTCTCCCGCGGCCTCCTCCAGGCGTGTGCGCGAGCTCGTTGAGGTCGTACAGTTTGTCGAGGCAATTCTTCACAGCCCGAGTGGAAAGGCCGGTAAGTCCAGCGATGTCTTCCATGGGCAATGATGCATTCCCTTCATCGTCGGCGACTTTCGCGAGCGCCAGGATCACGAGAAGGTCTGACTTCTGGGATTTAGTGGAGGACCAAACCGCGTTCGTCACGATTGCGCTCACAGGGCACCCCCGGCAGAGGTGGCGATTAGCCTGCTGGAGGTCAATCCGAAAGTCTTGTCGTCTTCCGGGACGTATCCTCGTTGATATATTTCAGGAGCAAGGTAAAGGCACCCGCTGGCGACGTGGAAGTCATGGACTCGGCGCCAGTCAGCGCAACTGGAGAAGCTCTGCCGAATGAGTCGGGTGATCTTCCGTTCGATGCCGCGATGAGTCCTGACCAAGAGGAATTTGGAGTCGTAGAAGTGGGTAACGGCTCTGGCGCGCGGAAAAATGCGAACCAGTGCACTTTCCGGCACCAGATCTAGTACCACTCCGGAGAGAGGCACAGTGGATGCAGCGGTCGGCTTGTCGTCTGGCATGGGAAACTCCGGGTAGCGCAAGGAACCCTCGCGCTGATGGTTCTCTGGTGAGAGATAGGTGTTTCAGGGGAGCTAGGCCGCTTGCATTTGCGCGGGCTCGGTCGGACGCTCCAGCTTCCACATACGTTGAAGCGAGGAACGCTCCGAGGCCAGCAGGCCGCCACGGATTCCGAAGGCGTCGCCCTGGCGTAGCGCCTCTACGAGGCAGCGTGCCGAAACGGAGAACGGACATTCTCTGCACACGCGCATCGGGGCAGAGAGAGCGAATTTCTCTTTGATCCTGACCTCCACGGGTGAAACCCACGGCGTGTCAGAATCAAGGAAAAATTGATCGGGTTCTGACGCGGAACATTGCGCACGCTCGCCCCATTTTTCTCGTGGCGTGCCCTCTGCTGCATTGAGGAGCGGCTCCCAGTCCCCGAAGAGGGCGGAATCTACGACCCTGTTTAGGGCAGGCCGAATCAACGGGTACCTGCGTTGTCTATCTCGGTAGATTCAGCCGCAGGGCCGACGTAGCGTGCGTAGACGTGATAAACCTTGCCTACAGTCCTTGACTTCGCCTCGAAATGACCAGTTGGCCGGAACGCGGCAAGGATTCCTTTTCGTATCTGGTAAGCGAAGCCAGCTGCATCTCCAGGCTTTTCACGCTCTTGTATTCGCGCCCACCTGGTCGGGTTGGCTCTGAGCGCCTCTGCGACTCCGGTATGGCGAATCGTCGCAGATGCTGTCGAGCGAGAGAAAGGAGGAAGCTCTTCAAATATGACACGAGACATTGCAATTGCTCCGAAGGAAGTCAGGGTATCCCGAAGGGGAGAGCGGATTCAGATGCGCGAACGCGCCCTGGATCGCCGCGAGGGCGTCAGTGCCGCTAGATGTGCATCAACCCCAGAGGGGAGGGATTTACCTTCGTCGGGCCGCACGGCATGCATTGCAGAGATGTCTCGGAGGTCCTCGTGCGAAAAGAGGACGGTCTTCCCCATCTTTCGATGAGGGAGTTCGTTTATCCGCTTACGAAGCCAGGATTCCGGTATCTGGAGACGGTGGGCCGCTTCCTCGTACCCCACGTGCAGAGTGGGGTCTACCTTGCGGAGGTGGGCGCCGTCGGCGCTGTCGGTGATCAGGCGAAGAGCCTCAACGAGCCTGTGAAGATCAAGGTCATTGGGTTCGGCCGCACCTTCAGGGTGTGCCATGAGACAATTGCTCCTTGAGCGAGCGGACTGATGTCCGGCCGCTGATCAGGTGGCGACGAAGCGAAGCTCCGCCGTCACCAACCAGGTGCGTCCGCGAGGTTTCCTACGCCCGCTGCGGTCGCACTGCTTACGTGGGAGGTTTCCCTCCCCATGTCCGGCCCGTGGCTCGAAGTTCCCGCTTCGCGTCACGGGCCGGACTGCTTCTCGGCGTCGCCGAGGTCAACCGTCGAGTCGACGGCTACCCGTCAACCCGACAACATCACTATACCATTATTTCCGACCCATCATTTCCATCCCCTGATGTGCTCGAATCGAGGGGGATACTGTGATGGTGAAGAGCGTTGAGGACTTCGACCCTGCCGCCCTCAAGGAGGTCCGGCGCGCCGCCGGCTTGTCGCTGGCCGACATTGGCGCGGCCATCGGCTCCACGCAGGGCACCGTTGGGCGCTGGGAGAGCGGGAAGGGCGCCCCGAGCCCCCGGCTGTTCGCCGCCCTGACGGATGCGCTGGGCGTCCCGAAGTCAGCTCTTCTGGTTCCGCTCGCCGCTGATGCCGACCTGGCTGTCCTTCGAACGAGGGCAGGGCTCCGGCAGGAAGACGTGGCCGAGGCTCTGGGGATCCAGGCGTCGGACGTCTCGGAGATGGAGCAAGGTACCGGGGGGATGCGCGACGAGTGGGGCGTTGCCCTCTCCGAGATCTACGACGTGACTCCTGAGCAACTGGCGAGGGCCCGCGCGGCTACGGAGGCCGCCTGGCGCGCGAGGTTCGACGCGCGGCGTAAGCGGTAGATCAGTGCCCCATGCCGACGCCGCCGTCAACGGGGATGACGGCCCCGGTGATGTACGCCGCCTCGTCTGAAGCGATGAACTTTACGGCTGCCGCGATCTCCTCCGGCCGCCCCATTCGCTTGAGCGGAGCGTGCTGCACCATTGCCTCTACCTGCTCGTCGGTGAGGGCGCTGACCATGTCGGTCGCGGTCGTGCCGGGGGCGATCACGTTGCTCGTGATTCCGCGGCTTCCGAGCTCCCGGGCGAGCGAGCGGGCGAAGCCGATGAGGCCGGCCTTGGACGCGGCGTAGTTCGCCTGTCCTGCCTGACCGACCATTCCCGCCGCACTGGCCACAAAGATGAGGCGGCCTCTACGGGCCCGCAGCATGCCGCGGTTGGCGCGCTTGGCGACGCGGAAGGCGCCGGTGAGGTTGGTGTCGAGGACGGAGGTGAAGTCCTCCTCGGACATCCGCATCAGCAGCTGGTCGCGGGTGATGCCGGCGTTGGCCACCAGCACCTCGACCGGGCCGTGCTTCTCCTCGATCTCCTTGTACGCCTGGTCCACCTGTTCGGTGTCCGTGATGTCGCACTTCACGGCGAGGAACCCCTCGGGGGGCTCGCCCGATCGGTAGGTGATGGCGACCTTGTCGCCGGCCTCGGCGAAGGCGTGGGCGATGGCGAGGCCAATGCCGCGATTGCCTCCGGTCACGAGCACGGATCGGGACATAGATGATCAACCTCCGTGGATGGTGGGAAAAGTCATGGAGCCGAGCATGGCTCTCAGTTCGACTCCACTCATCATGTACACCTACTGTCGTCACTCGAAGTGATGGCAGTCGGAGTGACGATTGTTGAACATCGAACGGCTCTGAGTGGTGATGCTCGGGGCGCAGGTCTCCAGGTAACCGACTCTCGGGTCTGTTACTGCACGTGTACAGGGCAATTGCCAGGGGTGCTACCTGGCGTCAGCTGTCGGTCGTGAGGGTTCGGGGCCCTCGCGGCGGCTCGGCAGCTGACGGAAACTGAGGATTCGCAGTGCAAGAGTGTGAGCAAGGTCCCATCCCCGAAGGGCCGGACGAACTTGGGCGGCTGCTGGCGTTCTGGCGAGAGCGCCTCGATCCAAGGCGGATCGCCGGTGTGGATACGCGGCGTCGACGCCTGAAGCCAGGGCTGACGCAAGCGGAGGTGGCTCACCTGACGGGCGTCGGCCTCACCTGGTACAGGGCTCTGGAGCGAGGTACCCGACACGACTTCTCGGTTGATTTCCTCCAGCGTCTCGCCATGACGTTGCGGCTGTCGGAAACCGAACAGGCGGTCCTGTTTCAGCTAGCCAAGGGGCAGTCGCCGCCCCAGCGCCCGAAGCTCGCCGAAGCTGATGCGGTCGATCCGGATATGCAGCTCCTACTGGATCAGATGGAGCCGTTTCCCGCCTATCTGTCCAATATTTGCTGGGACATTATTGGCCATAACTCGGTGCTCGACGAATGGTTCCCCTGGCTGCCGTACGAGCGCAACATGATGAGGTTGGCGTTCTTGTACCCGGAAGCCCAGGAGCAGCTGGTCCCCTGGAAGGAAGGCTGGGCCCGCCCCTTCCTCGCTCAGGTGCGTGTTGCTCTCGCCATGCACCCTGACCACGAGGGGCTTCAGGTGCTCAAGGACGATCTGCTCAAAGGCAACCGAGCGGCGCGTGAACTCTGGGCGGAGAACGAGACCCTCGGCCACCCGGACAACCATGTGCGGGCCATCCGGCTGCTCGGCGCGTCCGAGAGCATTCCCGTGAAGATCAAGGCGATGGCCCCGATGGGGGACATGACTCAGCGCTTCATCACGCTGATCCCTCAGAACCTGACTCAGGTGGCGTGACGCTGGGTCTCGGCGAGGCGAGCCACCGGGCCGAGCGGCTCGATGGGAGATGCAGGAGCAACGAGCCCGCGGTCTCGGTACACGGCCGAGAGGCGTGGCGGGATCGGGCCAGCAGCATCGGGGTGGAGGTGGCGTCCTCGGCGTCGTGCGTCAGGGCGCTGTGGCGGAGCCGGTGGAGTGTCCAGCCGTCCAGGCCCTCGATGTCCTCGGGTGAGGCGAGCGGGTTAGCCAGCAGCCGGGTGTTCTCCTCGAAGATCTCCTCGGCCCGCCGGTAGGAGAGCCAGGCCCGGCCGGTCTCGGGGCAGACGTCGAGCGTCGGCGTTCCGGCCGGGGCCTTGTGGTCGGTGAGGAACAGCGGGCCGCGGGTGCGCCGGGCGATCAGCCGAGCGCGGCCTGACCGTCGCGGAGATCGCTTTCCGCCTGGACATGAACAAGCGGCTCGACCTCGCGCCGGCCGCCGTCGTACCCCGCCCCCGAACCTCGGCGGACGCCGCCAACCGATCGGGCACAGAGATGCGGTGAGGGAATTCGCCGATCTCATTGACGTATCACGCGTAGTGCCTCCGCCACAGGCAGGGCGAAGGCGCGTCGGTGTCCGGCCCAAGGCCCTCCCTGGCCGCGTCGCCCGATTGGAGTACGCAAACGGGCGACGCGGTCGGAGTATCTGTTGTCATAAAGAGGATTCAGGTTGGCGCCCGCTTTTGGGAGACGTACGTTCCTCGGCAGTACACGACGCAGGCTGCGGAGGGCGACAAGAAGATCATCACCGAACTTGATGTGGTGGCAACTGAACCCTCGGCGCCCTGGCAAGTGCTGCTGGACTTTGGCAAGTCAGGGAGTTCCCTGTACCTCGCCTTCCAATCCGAAACAGCTGATTAGCGGGCGGCACGGCGGCCCTCGGGCCACCGCATGCCGCTGTCCCGAGGTCACACCCGGCGCCGACCAGGCGGAATCCCAATCCGCATCCCTGCGTAAAGGAGCATGGAAATGCCCAACACCAGGCATGAATTTCTGGAACTTCTCGAAAGGGCTTTGCGAATCGTTCGCGTGCCGTACCCGGAAGCAGAACTGTATGAGGCCGAAGGGACCAGCGACAGCGGGAATCCGACGGAGAACTGGCATGACATCGGCACGTGGAAATTCATTTTCCGGGTAAACTCCATCGAAGGGGAAATGACTGCCTCCGTCAAGACTGTCAAGCCTTGGGGTGACCTGACCCAGCCGGAACTCGGGGAAGCGTACGCTGATTACGTCATCCCCCGGCCTCTCGCCATGGATATCACCAGGGCGGACGAGCTCCTCAAGGAAACCTATACCGGACCGTACAAGTCCGTTACTCTTCGGCATCCGGTCAGCAAGGGAGATTGCGAACCACACTATATCTTTTCGACGCCTTCCCCCGAAAAGGAAGGCTGGTATTTCGTCGGCGTCTACGACGACAAAGTCGACCATGTCAGGCACTGACACGGCAGCTGCAGTGGTGGTACGGCGTCACCGTCGTGCTGTCGAGGGTGAGTGTGCCGGCGGCCGCGCCGGCACTGGTGGCACAGGTCAGGAACGGGGCGGCGACGGTGACGGCGATGCCGGGGCCTGCTTGCCGCCGTGACGCCGGGCCCGGCGGTGGGTCGCTACGCGGCCGACTCGGAGCCCGCCGAGCGGGCCGCGCTCGACCAGGGCGTGACCGTACGGCGCGGTCAGGGCTACACCCTGCGCGTCAACGCCGTCGCCGCCGTACACCGCCAGCTTCTTGACCGCTGCCAGACCCTCGACAGCACCGCGGCGATCCCCGCACAGCGCAAAGCCCGCCGCGAGTACGCGAACCGCGTCAACACCCTCGGCGACGGCTTCTGACGGGAGAACGGAGAGTAACCCCAGGTCAGGGGCTACTCCGTTGTTTTTTCGGCCGGTACTACTCGGACCCCGAGTACGGGAGCCGGGTCAGCGCACTCGCGCCGCCCGGACGATGATCGTTCTCACCGATAGCCGCTGCATCGATGTTCCCCGAGGCCGGGAGTGGGCAAGGGTCTGGACGCACCGGCCCAACCGTCGCACCGGGCGGCGCAACTCACCATGCGGTTGACCCCTCCCTGCCCAATGCTGAAGGCATGAATCAGCACCCGCACATGATTGTCCATCCGCCGACTCCCTCTGGGGGGCGTCGGGTGACTGTCGACGGCCAAATCGTCGGCCTTGCCCACGGTATCGGCGATGTCGTTAAGTTCATGCGCCGCGCAGGGCTTGCTGAACCCTCCGAGGACATTGCCCTGGATGATCCGCGTCTCATCGAGTGGCGCGGCGGCAGCCCGGACGACTGGCCGTCTTCTCCCTGACGCGCATGCTGCCAGTGGGCTCTGGTCCGTCATCGGTCACCCTCAACATCCCGGGCAAGGTTGCCGACCTCCTCCGCACCACCGAACTGGAGCCCACCGAGCGGGCTCAACCAGCGGGTGGTCGTCCGGCGCGGCCAGGGGGAAACCCTGCGCGCCACCGCCGTCCCGGCCGCGCACCGCCGGCTCCTCGCCCGCTGCCAACCGCTCGACGGCGGCTAGGGCGCCCCGGTGAGCCCGGCTCAGCACAAGGCTCGCCGCGAGTACGAGAGCCACGTCACCACGTTCATACTGCCCGGATCATGATCAATCTCACCAGGATTTCCTGTACCCAACTACTCACACCCGTTTTCTGGCATATCTGGGTCACGCCCCTTCTCGGAGAAGATCTCCACCCGCGCCGCCCGGCGCCCCGAGCTGGAGGCCGCCGTGAAGCTCGCCGGGGAGATCCGCTCCTCCGGCATCGCCGTCACCCTCGTCGTCCACGAGCACAAGCGACTCGGCCGCGGAATCGAGCGCGCCATGCTCGCCGAGGAATTGAAGGCGAGCGACATCGGCCTGGAGTTCCTAACCGGCGAACTCAAGGGCTCCCACGACCCCCCCGGCATCGTGTTCACGGTCCTTGCGGCCATGTCCGGGATGGAGCGCGAGTACATCCGCGACCGCACCCTCGAAGGGCACGAATCCGCCCGCAAGCGCGGCAAGACCATCGGCGGCGCGGGCGTCACCGACGACGACATGCTGTCCATGGCCCTCCACCTGCGCGCCCAGGAGATGAGCCTGCGCGAGATCGCCAAGCGCCTCGTCATAACCACCGGCACGAAGAAGGGCCAGCATCCGTCACCGGCGACCGTGATGCGGATGCTGCGCGAGCACGACGAGCAGGCCGCCACGCAGTGAGCACGTGATCACCCGGCTGCTTTGCGGCTGGTGCCTGAGCTAGGACACCGGGGCCAACATCGCCTGTCCTACGCCGCGATGACGAAGTTCAGAGAATAGAGCATCCGCCACAGGGTCTTCTCGTGCAGGCGGACCTCGCGCCGGGCGATCAGCTGATCGCCCGGCCATCTTCGAGCGGGCCGGGGTTTCGGAGTCCGGAACCGTCAGCCGCTTCGCCCAGGCTAGGACCGCCGGGCCCTCGTAACCGCGATCGGAGTACCAGATCGTCCAGGCCCTGATCATCGTCCAGCCAAGAGCGATTGTGAAACGCGACCGGTGTGGCACGCCTGGGGTGTGTCACGCTGAACGGCGTGGGAGGCGGGCAATCCCAGCGCCCGCCTCCCCTTCCGACTCGGCAGGCCGACGAGCCCTTGCCGAAGGCGGCGCTCAGGCAGCCAAGTCCATGCCTGCCATGCTCCACTCCACCGCTGCGATGACCTCTTCATCCATCATCGCGAGGAGGTGCCCGTACCGGTCGACCGTCGTGGTGATGCTCTCGTGGCCGAGGCGCGCTTGAATCGCAGGTAGCGGCACCTTCTTCGCAATGAGCCAAGAAGCGTGTGTATGGCGCAAATCGTGTAGTCGAGGCTTCTTCGTCAGACAGTCGACGAGCATCGCCGACGAGATTGCCGGCTTCCAGCGCGCGCTGTAGAAGCCGCCGGAATCCCAGGCGTTGCCCTCCGGTGCGGTAAAGACGAAGTCGGTCGGGCGTTTCCCCCGGCAGTTCCGGCTGAACAGGGCAACTTGGGAGGGGGAGAGGACGATCGTACGGCGCGACTTCACCGTCTTCGGCGGCCCGAGGTACTTGCCGTGCTCGCCGCGCTTCCAGGCTCGCTGCACCCGCAGCTTGGGGCGGTCGCCGTGAAGAGTGAGATCGCGAACCTGGAGCCCCGTCATCTCGCCCCAGCGCAGTCCCGTGCTCACCAGCGCGTCGACCAGGTCCACCACATCCGACGCGAGGTGCGCGCGGAGAATCGCGTACTCCTCCCGCTCCAAGAACGTTGCCTCGTCGGCGATGTGGTTGTTTCCGGGGAGCTGCGTATGAGCGCACGGGTTCGACGTCCGTAGCGGCGGCTCCGCATCCGCGGCGGCTTGTAGAACCCCGAAGAGGAGCCCGTGATAGTTCCTGATCGTCTTGGGCGCGTACTTGCGTCGTTTCACCCCTGGCGCATGGTGGGGCCCGCGGCGACCGGCGGCCAGGTCGTTGATCCAGCGGCTGATGTGATCACGGCCGAGGGTCGTCTCGCGGTCACCACGGACCGTCAGCTCTTGGAACCACGGCAGCATGTGGTTGTTGACGAACTTCCGGTAGTTGCCCCGGGTCTGCTCCGACACGTCCGTGAGCAGGTCGATGTAGCGATGCGCGAACGGGCCGAACATCTCCTCTTCGGGGATGTTCTCCTGCTCGGGGGTGGCGAACCCAACTCCCCTGACCCACCCTGGCGGCCATTGCTGTCCGTGACCGTTGACCAGGTCGCGGAACTTCGTAGCCGACGGCTTGTCATCGAAGTCTTCGCCCTCCTGTTGGCCGTTCCCGTTGGAGCGCCAGATGACCCGAAATGTCTCCTGCCCGCTGGCGTTCCGGCGGGCTCGTATGTAAGCCATGCGAACCAGCGTAGGAGACCGGTTCGCTGCAAACTCGCTGCAAAGACCGGCAACAGAAAACCGCCCCTGACCTGTTTTCGCAGGTCAGGGGCGGTTTCTTTCGAGCGGTAGCGGTGGGATTTGAACCCACGGAGGAGTTGCCCCCTCACGCGCTTTCGAGGCGCGCTCCTTCGGCCGCTCGGACACGCTACCGAGAGAGAGCTTAGCCCAAGGGGGCTCCGGATCCGAAATCGGATAGCGGGGCGGGTCAGCGGGAGCGGAAGAAGGCGGTGAGGGCGGCGGCGCAGTCGGGCTCCAGGACGCCGGTGATGACCTCGGGGCGGTGGTTGATCCGGCGGTCGCGGACCACGTCCCAGAGGGAGCCGACGGCGCCCGCCTTCGCGTCGTACGCGCCGTAGACGACGCGGTCGACGCGGGAGAGGACGATCGCGCCGGCGCACATCGTGCAGGGTTCCAGCGTGACGACGAGGGTGCAGCCGGTCAGGCGCCAGTCGCCGGGGCGGCGGTCGGCGGGGCCGGCGCCCGCGGCCAGCGCCTCGGCGGCGGCGCGGAGGGCGAGGACCTCGGCGTGCGCCGTCGGGTCGCCGGTGGCCTCGCGGGCGTTGTGGCCGGCACCCAGGACCGTGCCGTCGGCGGCGAGGACGACGGCGCCGACGGGGACGTCGCCGGTCGCCGGGGCGAGCGCGGCTTCCGCCAGCGCCCGCCGCATCGGCGCGGTCCAGGGATCCCGCAGCGGATCGGGCGCGGCGGCGGGCGGGGGAGCGGGAGGTGACGCGGTCATGTCCCCAGTGTCGGGGACGTGACCGCGGGGCGGGGCGGGGCCTGGTCTCACGGGTTCCGCTGAGGGGGATGGCCCTCGCCGAACCGCAACGCCAAGCCACAACCGGGCACGTCCCCGGCGCCCCTCGGCGCACCGCCCCCGGCCCCCCGGCGCACCGTCCTCAGCGCACCGCCTCCAGGACATCCGTGCAGCCCAGCGCGTCGGCGATCTGGGACAGGGCGTCGGTGTCGAGGACGAGGAGGTCCTCGGGGGGGACGCCCAGGTCCGTCAGGAGTTCGACGTCGCCGAGCGGGCCGGGTGGCGGGGCGTCGTCGTCGGTCGGGTTCAGGTCGTTGTCGTCCGGTTCGGTTTCGGGCTCGCCGTCCTCCGTGCCGTCGAGGTCGAGGCTGTCGAGGTCGGAGGCGCCGTCGTCGTCGGAACCGAGCAGTTCGTCGGTGAGCAGGGCGCCGTACGAGCTGCGCGCGGCGGCGGCGGCGTGCGAGACGAAGACGCGCGGGTCGTCCTCGCCGTCCACGCGGATGACGCCGAACCAGGCGCCCTCCTGCTCGATGTATGCGACCACCGTGTCGTCGTCCACCGCTGCCTCTCGGGCCAGATCGGCCAGATCGGTCAGGGTCTCCACATTGTCGAGCTCCGTATCGCTCGCTTCCCACCCGTCTTCGGTGCGCGCGAGCAGTGCGGCGAAGTACACCGTGACTCTCCCACTGTCTTGGGCTGCCGGGCCGGGCGGGGCGACGCGGATGCGCCACTGGTCCCGCCCCCGTCGGAATCGTGGCAGAAACAACGCGTCCGCGGGGGGTCTTCGGCGCTGCGTCGTGTGGAGGTTGCCGGAGAAGTCGCCCGCGTGCCGGAGCGGCGGTGCCGGAAAGCGGGACGTTCCGGGCGCGGGCGGCGGCGGGCCGGGCGCTCCGCGCCGGGCGCCGGGCCCGGGCCGCTTCCGCGCCGTCTACCAGCGGAATGAGCGCATCCGTAGCGCCTGGCGCAGCCGGGCCGTCCGGGCGCGGCGCGGCCGGACCCGCTCGCGCAGCGCCTCGGCCTCGTGGAGTTCGCGCAGGAACCGGTCGCGTCGCCGGCGGCGCGCCGCGGCGCTTTCCGGTCCGGGCGCGGCGCCGGGCCCGTCGGGGCGCGGGGAGTCGGGCACGCGGCACACCCCCTCGGGCGGGGCCGGCCCGGGCGGGCCGGACGGATGGGTATCCGTGGCCCGCTCTGCCGCGCTCCGGGGCGGTCGTGCCGGTGCGCCGGGGGCGTCCGGGCCGGCGTCGGGGGGCCGGGCTGACACCTTTGTCCGCACTCTCGGTTACTGTCGAGGGATGCGGATCCACGTCGTCGACCACCCGCTGGTGGCGCACAAACTCACCACACTGCGCGACAAGCGCACCGATTCCCCCACGTTCCGGCGGCTCGCCGACGAGCTGGTCACCCTGCTCGCGTACGAGGCGACCCGCGATGTCCGGACCGAGCAGGTCGACATCGAGACCCCGGTGACGACGACCACCGGCGTCCGGCTGTCGCACCCGCGGCCGATGGTCGTCCCGATCCTGCGCGCCGGTCTCGGCATGCTGGACGGCATGGTGCGGCTGCTGCCCACCGCCGAGGTCGGCTTCATGGGCATGGTCCGTAACGAGGAGACCTACGAGGCCCACACCTACGCCACGCGGATGCCGGACGACCTCTCGGGCCGGCAGGTCTACGTCGTCGACCCGATGCTCGCCACCGGCGGCACGCTGGTCGCGGCGATCCGTGAGCTGATCAACCGCGGTGCGGACGACGTCACCGCGATCTGCCTGCTGGCCGCGCCGGAGGGCGTCGAGGTCATGGAGCGGGAGCTGGCCGGCGCGCCGGTGACGGTGGTCACCGCCGCCGTCGACGAGCGGCTCAACGACGACCGGTACATCGTGCCGGGTCTGGGCGACGCGGGCGACCGGATGTACGGCACCGCCGGCTGAGACGACATCGGGCGCCCCGCGGCGCCCACGGAAACACTCCGGGCCCCTGCCGATTTCCGGCGGGGGCCCGTGGCATGTCCGCGGCCGGATGGCCGGATGGCCGGGCGGCTGAGCAGCCGGGCCCGGGGCCTCGGAAAGCCGGACCGCCGGAAAGCCGGAAGCCGGAGAGCCGGACCGCCGACCAGCCGCCAGTTCAGCAGCCGGCGGGCTCGGGGCGCGGCGGGTGGGCGAGGGCGTGCAGGGCCTTCTCGGCGTCCTTCGCCTTCGTCAGGTCCTTGAACGTGTCGCCGATGATCAGGTCGACGGAGTGGCCCTTGCGGTTGTCGGTCTCCTGGCGTGTCCCGGCGAGCTGGGTGGCGAGGACCTTCAGTGCGCCGTCGGCGCCGGACGGGCCGAGCAGCACGCCGTTGTTCTTGACCTTCTTGTCGTAGGCGGCGGGGGCGTTGCCCACCTCGCCGATGTCGAAGCCGCGCTTCTTCAGCTCGTCGGCGGTCTGCTTGGCGAGGCCGCCGCGCGGGGTGGCGTTGAGGACGTTGACGGTGATGGCGGACGGCGCGGGCGGCTTCGCCGCGGCGGGCCGGGCGGGCGCGGTGGCCTTGCACTTCTGCTTGGCGTCCGTGCTCTTCTCGGCCGCCTGGGCCCTGCCCGAGCTGCCGCCGAAGACGTCGATGAGCTGGAGGGTGCCCCAGCCCGCCAGGCCGAGGGCGCAGACGCCCGCGGCGGCGGTCAGGACGATCCGGCGGCGGTGGCGGGGGCGGCGCATCCGTGGATACCTGTCGCCCGTCACGCGGTACTTCTTACCGCCCATGCCCGGTGGCGTCAGCATGCTCATGAGTCGAGCGTAGTGCCGCCCGACACGCGTGCCTACTAGATGATCAATGGATGCCGGGTGAGCCGACCCGAAAGGGGCAATCGGTCCGTTCTTACGGCCGAACGGACCGGGCGGCGGGCGTCAGTCGAGTTCGAGGACGCGGGCGTGGAGCACCTGGCGCTGCTGGAGCGCGGCGCGGACGGCGCGGTGCAGCCCGTCCTCCAGGTAGAGATCGCCCTGCCACTTCACGACGTGCGCGAAGAGGTCGCCGTAGAACGTGGAGTCCTCGGCGAGGAGGGTTTCCAGGTCCAGCTGCTGTTTGGTCGTCACCAACTGGTCGAGGCGTACCGGGCGCGGGGCGACATCCGCCCACTGGCGGGTGCTCTCCCGGCCGTGGTCGGGGTACGGACGCCCATTTCCGATGCGCTTGAAGATCACACGGAAAGCCTACCGGGCGAGCGGCCGCGGGCCCAGCCGTGCCACGGGTATCGGCCACTCCGGGCCCGGTGCAGGGCCCCGGGAACCCGCGCGCCGGGCGTGCGCCGGGGTACGGACGGGGCGTTCCGGGAGGCGGTGCCCGCAGCCGGGCCGTCCTGGTACGCCTGCCGTGCCGAGCCGCCCGGGGCCGTCGCCACCTGGACGTTCGCCGGGGCCCGCCCCCACGGGCCTACGGCGTCTGTCCCGGCACCGGTGATTCCGAGGGGCGGGACGGCGGCGTTCCGGGCGGGTCGCCGCGGGTGTGCGGGGCCCGGCCGTCGACGCTCGGGGTCCCCCGCACGCGCTCCGGCGGGAGGTCGCTGGGCGACACGGTGCGGCCGGACGGCGTGTGCGTACGGGTCGGGCCGGGCTCGTCGCTGCCGGGGGCCGTCGGGGACGGCGTCGGGCGGCTGTCGTGGGTGCGGCTCGGCAGCGGGTCGGGCGTGGTGGCGGGCATGGGGCGCGGCGGCGTGGGGTCCGGCGCGAACACCGCGTAGCCGATGGCCGCGGCGGCCGCGGCGGCGGCGAGCGGCAGCGCGAACCGTCTCCAGGGGGCGCCGCGCAGCCACGACGTGCGGCCGGCCGCCCGGGGCACGGCCGCCGGGCGCAGATCGCGGGGTTCGACGGTGGCGGCGCGGGCGGCGAGGGCGGCGCGCAGCCGCTCCTCGACGGGGCGTTGGGGGCCGCCGGGGGAGGGGCGGGCGGTGCGGTGGTCGTCGCCGGTGCTCATGACCGCTCCTCCAGGATTTTCTCCAGCGCCTTCAGGGCGCGGCTGGCGAGGGACTTCACCGCGCCCCGGCTGATGCCGAGGGTGCGGGCGATCTCCGCCTCGGACAGCTCGCCCCAGTACCGCAGGACGAGGACCTCGCGGCGGCGGGCGGTGAGCTTGCCGAGCGCCGCCAGGACCTCGCGGTGCTCCTCGTCGAGGACGATCCGCTCCTCGGCGGACGGCGCGTCGGCCTCGTGCGGCGGCGTGTAGTTACGGGCGCTGCGCCGGCGCCGCAGGGTGGAGCGGGCGGCGTTGACGACGGAGGTGCGCAGGTAGGCGAGGGCGTTGTCGACCTCTTCGAGGCGTTCGCCGTGGCGGCGGCAGAGCGCGGTGAACGCGTCCTGGACGACGTCCTCGGCGGTCGCGCGGTCGTCGACCAGCAGCACCGCGAGGCGCACCATCGACAGCCGGTGCGCGTGGTACAGCTCGCCGATCGACGGCCGCTCCGGCATGCCCGTGCCGTACGCGGACGGGGTGGCGGGCCCCGGGAGGGTGTGGGCGGTGGGCTCCGCGGTGTGTGCGGGCCGGGCGGCGCGGGTCGCCGTACGGGCGGCGCGGCGCAGCCACTGCCACCGGACACGCCGCGGCCCCGGCAGGGCGAACCCGGCCGGGGCGAGCGGGAGTACGAGGTTTTCCATCGGTTCCTGGTGCCGGGACGGGGGCGTCAGGCCCGGTTGCGGCGGACCGCGTACAGGGTGCCACCACCGGCGACGAGCAGGGCGGCGGCGCCCGCGCCCATGATCAGGGTGGTGGTCTCGGAGGCTCCGGTGTGGGCCAGTTCGTCCTTGCCGGACGCGTCCCGGCCGGTGGCGGGCGCGGGGGTCGCCCCGTCGCCGCGGCTCGCCTCGCCGGGGCGGCTCACGCTCGGGACGGGGCGCGGCGTGTCGGAGCCGCGCTCACCGCCGGGAGGCAGGGTGGGCTCGGCGGACGGCCGCGTCCGGTCGTGCCCCGGGGAGGAGGGCACGGCGGTCGGGCGCTGGTCGGACGGCACGCTGACGCTGGGCGAGGGGCGGGTGGAGGCCGGGGCGGAGTCGTCGGCGAAGGCGGGACCGGCCGCGGCGAGGGTGGTGAGCGCGCAGGCGGCCAGCAGCCCGGCGCTGGCGGCGCCGCGTATCCGGCGCGCGGTGGGGGCGGACTGCGTGGGGGCGGTGCGGAAGAGGTTCACGGGTACTGCTCCACGGTCGACGGGCGGCGCCCGGTGGCGCCCTCACCCCTCACGACGTGCGGCGGGGGTGGGGGTTGCCGATGCGGAGAAATTTTTTTCGGGAGCGGGAGATCCGGGAGCGGGAGCCCCGGGAGCGGGCCGCGGGCGGGGCGCGGGCGGGGTGCGCGTCGTGGGGGAGCCGGGGCCGGGAGCCGCCGCGCCGCCGGGGGCGTGCGCCGAATCGTCGGGCGCCGGGCCGCGCATCGCTCGCGCCGTCCGTCCGTCAGCGGCAGTCCGGGCAGTTGACCGCCCGCAGCCATTCGTCGACGGGTTCGCCGTGTCCGGCGCCGCATTTGGGGCGGGGGGCGTCGGTGCCGATGAGTTCGTGGACGCGTAGGACGTCGTCGCCGACGGTGCCGCAGCGGGGCGCGGTCTCGGACGTACGGGGGTCGGTCATGGTTGCCTCCAGGGGGCTTCGGCGAGGACGTAGAGCGGGTGGGTGAGGCCGCCGACGCGGTGCCGGAACGGTTCCGGTCGCGTCCGGCCGGCGTTTCCGGGCGGTTGACCTGGCCAGATGCTCAGGGTGTGGGTGCGGTCGGCTTCCGGGAGGGTGACGAACAGGGCGTGCCCGCGCTTGATGTGCTCACGTGCGGCCCGCTCCTCACCCGAGTCCCAGGCCCATGCCCGTACCTTCGCCGCATGATCGGCGACGTGGGCGTCCACCGCCGGACGCGTGAGCCAGGCCCACGGCGACCGCACCGGCTCCGGCTCGATCCGTTCCGCCAGCCGCAACGCCTGCCCGCGCAGCCATCGCACGGCCAGGACGGGGGAGACGGTCCACAGCCCGCAGACCGGGTATGTGGCCCCGGGCGTCGACGCCCGCTTCTCCAGGCGTACTTCGGCGAGATACCCGCTCACAGGATCTCGCCCCGACTGCGCGCGTTGACCAGCGTGATCCCCGCGATCAACCGCTCGGCGCGGCACGGACGCCGAATGTGCGCGGCGTCGACCACCCACTCCTCGCCGCCGGTCAGCGCCCGCAGGGTCCACGCCCCGGCCAATTCCCCTTTGGCGATGCCGAGGCAGCGCCGCTCGGCGTCCGCGACGAGTTCACCGCGCACCGGCCGGTATGCGGCCTGCTCGCGCTTCCCGGACTCCCGTTCGACAGACACGAAAGTTCCTTCCTGTAGTCATTCCACTACTGAGGGGGTGCAGCGTGGCCTAGCGTCGGAAGGGCGTTCAACCTGTCGGAAGAGGACGGAAGGTCAGTGAAAGCCCTTGAACATCAAGGAGTTGCATCCGGACGCATCGCTCAGAGCGGCTTACGGCGCCCGACTGCGCAGCATGCGGGAGGCGCGCAGCTGGACGCAGGATCATCTGGCCGAGCTGATGGGCTATTCCAGCGTGCACATCTCGGCCGTGGAAACTGCGCGTAAGCCTCCTACTCTGCGCTTTTCGCGTAGCGCGGACAGGGCATTCGGCCTGCAGGGCGCTGACACCTTCGACCGCCAGTGGCGCGAACTCCGGCAGGGCTCCCTGCTGGAGGGCTTCCCGGAGTACGTGGGGTACGAGGGGCGGGCGGTGGAGCTGCGGCTGTATCAGATCGGGATCATTCCCGGACTGATGCAGACACCGGAGTACGCGCGGGTGTTGGCAGAGAGTGCCGTGCGTCGGGGCGCCATCTCGCCCGAGCAGGCGCTCGAACGAGTCGACTTCCTCGCGGAGCGCCAGGCTGCGCTGGAGCGTTCCCGTCCGCCCATGGTGATGGTGGTGATGGACGAGAGCTGCATCCGGCGATGGGTCGGCGGCGACGAGGTCATGGAGGGGCAACTGGATCGGCTGATCGAGTTCGCCGACAGGCCCAACACCGTTCTCCAGGTAGCTCCGTTCACGATAGGAGAGCGCCGCACATTCAACCTGCCAGTGAACCTGCTGACCATGGCCGACAGGTCCGTCATGTGCTACGCGGAGTCCCAGGCGCAAGGGAACTTCGACCGCGAACAGACTTACGTTATGCCGGTCCTAACGGCCTACCATCAGCTACAGGCCGAGGCGCTCTCCCAGGCGGAGTCCGTAGCCATGATCAGCCAGTTGAGAAAGGGCACCCCGTGACGACCGAATCCCCCCGCTGGTACAAGTCCTCGTACAGCGACAACGGCGGCGATTGCGTTGAGGTCGCCGCCAACCTTGTCGCCTCGCGCGGCATCGTGCCCGTCCGTGACTCCAAGGACCCGCAGGGCCCGGCGCTGAGCGTCGACGCTGCCGCCTTCGCGTCCTTCGTGGCGGGCGTCAAGGCGGACGCGTTCGGCGCCTGAGCCGGTCCGCGTACGACGAAAGCCTCGCCCGGCCTCCCGAGTTGGAGGCCGGGCGAGGCTTTTTTACCCCTTGCGCGGCACCGGCTCCGGGCTCCTACTCTCGAACGGAACCCGAGCGTGCTGACAAGCTGCGAAAGGGAATGCCGTGCCGAACGAACCCCTCCGCTGGATCAAGTCCTCGTACAGCGAGAACGGCGGCAACTGCGTTGAGATCGCCGCCGACCGTTGGTTCAAGTCCACGCACAGCAACAACGGCGGCACCTGCATCGAGGTGACCGCGGTCCTCGTCGCCTCGCACGGTGTCGTCCCCGTTCGGGACTCCAAGAATCCGGACGGTCCGCGGCTGAGCGTGGGCGCCGCCGCCTTCGCGTCCTTCGTCGCGGGCGTGAAGGCGGACGCGTTCCGCGCCTGAGCGAGCCCGCCCGCGTACGGCGAAAGCCCCGTTCGGTCTTCTGAATTGAAGGCCGGGCGGGGCTTTTCCGGAGGGAATTCTGCGATTGCTGCGCTTGCTCACGAAGCGTAACGTGGGGAGCGGCAGATTCGTATGATGCGGGCGGCGATTACGCCAACGCGAGACCCGTTCGAGAGCAGCGGGAGCATCTCATGAGCTTTCCCCTCGGCAAGCTTCTGGAGCTCGACGTAAACAAGACCCAATCCCCTGGCGGTCAGGACAAGGTGGTCCTGACCAGGGATGGCGACTTCCAGTTCTTCCCCTCTGCCGGCCTCATCACCGTGCGTCAAGGCGATGAGCTGGACCTGGAGAGCGAGGACGTCTTCGTGCCGTTCGGCGACGGCGACGTGGAACTGACTCTGAAGGCGGTGAATCAGCCGGGGCACCCCATTTCCCTGGGGTCGATATTCCTCCGGCGTGACGAAGCAAATGTGGGGGAATTGTCGAAGAGATTCGAGGGCGGTGGGGCGTTGTACGGACTGAAATATAAAGTCTTGCCCTGAGGCCGCGCGGGGGCGTACGGGGGCGGCGCGGCCTCCGGCCCGCCGCCCACCCCATACGCCCCGACGCGTCGGCTCGTCAGATCGTCGACGCGTCGATCACGAAGCGGTAGCGCACATCGCTGGCGACGACGCGGTCGTACGCCTCGTTGATGCGGTCGGCGGAGATCACCTCGATGTCGGCGCCGAGGGAGTGCTCACCGCAGAAGTCGAGCATCTCCTGCGTCTCGCGGATGCCGCCGATCAGCGAACCGGCGAACGACCGGCGCCCGCCGAGCAGCGCGAACGGCGCGATGGGCAGCGGCTTCTCCGGCACGCCCAGCTGGACGAGGGTGCCGTCGGTGCGCAGCAGGTCCAGGTAGGCGTTGAGGTCGATGTTGGCGGAGACCGTGTTGATGATCAGGTCGAAGGTGCCGGCCAGCGCCTCGAACGTCGCCGGGTCCGACGTCGCGTGGTAGTGGTCGGCGCCGAACCGCAGACCGTCGTCCTTCTTGCGCAGCGACTGGCTGAGCACCGTCACCTCGGCGCCCATCGCGTGCGCGATCTTGACGCCCATGTGGCCGAGACCGCCGAGACCGATCACGGCGACCCGCTTGCCGGGGCCCGCCTTCCAGTGGGCCAGCGGCGAGTAGAGCGTGATCCCGGCGCACAGCAGCGGCGCCGCGGCGTCCAGCGGGAGGCTGTCCGGGATGCGCAGGACGTAGTTCTCGTCCACCACGATGTGGGTGGAGTAGCCGCCCTGGGTGGGCTCGCCGTCCCGCCCGACGGCGTTGTAGGTGTCGACCCAGCCCAGCTCACCGGTGCAGTACTGCTCGTTGCCGGCGCGGCAGTTCTCACACTCGCGGCAGGAGTCGACGAAGCAGCCGACGCCGACGCGGTCGCCGACCGCGTAGCGGGTGACGGCGGAGCCGGTCGCGGCGACGACGCCGGCGATCTCGTGGCCCGGGACGATCGGGAAGTGGCCGCCCTCGCCCCATTCGGCGCGGGCGGTGTGGATGTCGGAGTGGCAGATACCGGCGAACTTGATCTCGATCAGGATGTCGTGGGCACCCGGTTCGCGGCGCGGGATGGTGGTCCGCTCCAGCGGTGCCTTCGGTGCGGGTGCGGCGTACGCGGCGACAGAGGTGTGGGTCATGCTCCCGAGGATGCAAGGGCGACCGGACCGTAGCCAGTGCCCCCCGCAACGTATGACCGGCGTTCCTACTACTGGGAGGGACACCCAGCGGACCCCGGACGCTTTCCCGGGGCCCGTACCGGGTGCGCATACTTCGGGTATGGACCAGCGCACCGAATTGAGCGAGTTCCTGCGCTCGCGGCGGGCCCGGCTGCGGCCGGAGGACGTCGGGCTGCCCGCGTACGGCAGACGGCGGGTGCCCGGACTGCGGCGCGAGGAGCTGGCGCAACTGGCCAGGGTCAGCGTCGCGTACTACATCCGGCTGGAGCAGGGCCGGGTCGGCAACGTCTCCGCCGCGGTGCTGGATGCGATCGGCGACGCGCTGCGGCTGACCGGCGCGGAGCGCGACCACCTCGCCCACCTGGCCCGACCGGTGCCGCGCCGGGGCCGCCGGACCGTCCGCCCGCAGCGGGTGCGGCCCGCCCTCCAGCAGCTGCTGGACACGATGGAGGCGGTGCCCGCGTACGTCATCGGGCGGCGGCTCGACATAATCGCCTGGAACCGGCTGGCCTGCGCGCTGCTCGGCGACTTCCCCGCGCTGTCGCACAAGGAGCGCAACCTCACCTGGCAGATCTTCCTGGACCCGGCGGCCCGCGAACTGTACGAGGACTGGGAGGCCAAGGCGTCCGATGTCGTCGGTTATCTGCGGCGGGACGCCGGGCGCAACCCGGACGATCCGGCGCTCGCCTCGCTGATCGGTGAGCTGTCCCTCAAGAGCGACGACTTCCGGCGGCTGTGGGCCGCGCACGACGTCCAGGACAAGGGGTTCGGCACGAAGGTGCTGCGGCATCCGCTGGTCGGCCGGCTGACCCTCGCGTACGAGACGCTGAGCCTGCCCGCCGACCCCGACCAGCAGCTGATCACCTACCACGCGGAGCCCGGCTCCCCGTCCGCGCAGTCCCTGCGCCTGCTCGCCTCCTGGACGCTGGAGCCGGCCCGCCCCCGCCCGGACGGGGAGGGGGACGGGGCGCGGACCGGGGACGATGCGGAGGCGCGGCCGTCGGGGTCGGCCTGAGGGCTGTCGCGTAATCCCTGGCGGGCGCTTCGTGGCGGGCGCTGCCTGGCGGGCGGTTTCTAGCGGCGGTGGAAGAGCACCGAGCGGATCTTGAGCCGGTCGGTGGCGTGGCCGCCGTTCGGGCGGAGGGTGAAGGAGTCGCCGTCGCAGCCCGCGCCGGAGAAGACCGTCACGAAGTCGTCGGTGTCGTTGCGCGGGGTGTGCGCGGGCGCCACCCAGTCCTGTGCGGCCTCGGGCAGCGTCAGGCAGACCCCGCTCGGCGGATCCGCCAGGGTCCCTTCGTGCACGGCGCCGTCCTGGGCGTCGATGAGGTACGTGAACGAGCCGGTCGCCGCCTCGGCGGCGGAGGCGGGCAGGGCGACGGCGAGCGCGAGGGCGCCGAGGGCGGCGGCCACGGTGTGGCGAAGGCGCATGGGCGTTTCCTTCCGGGGACGGACGCGCCCCGCGGCGGGGCGCGTGCCGGGAGCAACTGTCCGGCCCCGTAAGGCGTGACGCGTCCGCGCGCCCGGTCACACGAAGGAGTGCCGGGTGCGGAAGGCCGTGCGGTGGCGGGGCCCGGCGCGCCCGGTGGCGGTGCCCCAACTGGGTGGTGGGGCGCGCCCGTTGCGTCGTCACGTCGCCGTGTGCGCCGCCGTCTCGCGGCTGCGCAGGATCGCCGCGATCCGTTCGCACCAGGCGCGGGTCTCGCGTTCGAAGGTGAGGCCGCGCAGACAGGTCAGGTACGGGCCGATGCGGGCGCCGCGGAGGAGGAAGGTGGTCTCGTCGAGGTCGCCGCGGAGCCGTTCCAGGACCCGGTCGAAGATCTCGGTGCGCCCGGCGGCGATCCGGGCCCGCTCGGTGAGCTGGGCGATCACCGGGGCGGCCGGCAGGCGGTCCACGGCCTGCACCTTGACCATCAGGTCGTCGCGGAGGAAGGACGGCCGGACGGTGGCGGCGGCGAAGCGGTGCAGTTCGCCGATGCCCGCCTCGGTGACCGTGAACAGCCGCTTGTTCGGGCGCATCTCCTGCACCACCTGACGGCCGGCGACCAGGCCGTCCCGCTCCAGTCCGGACAGTTCGGTGTAGAGCTGCTGCGGGCGGGCGTACCAGAAGTTGGCGACGCGGGTGTCGAACTCCTTGGCCAGCTCGTAGCCGCTGCACTCGCCGTCCAGCAGGGCGGCGAGCACGGCGTGCCGCAGGGTCATCGCGACTCCTCTCGGACGCGGCGGGGCGGGCCGGCGAGTGCGGCCCGCCCCGCCGGATCAGACGCGTTCGGTGGCCTCCTCCAGGGCGATGGCCGCCGCGGGGCAGACGGCGGCGGCCTCGCGGACCGCCTCGTGCAGCTCGGCGGGTGGCCGGGCGTCGAGGAGGACCACGATGCCGTCCTCGTCGCGCTGGTCGAAGACGTCCGGTGCGGACAGCACGCAGCTGCCGGCGCCGCAGCACTTGTCCTGGTCGACGGTGACTCGCATGACGTTGCTCCTCGGGTGGGGCCGGGCGGCGGGCCGCCCGGTGGGTGTACGCGCGGATCGGTGGCGCGGGAGTCTAAGTGCCTTATGTGGGAGGGGAGTTGACGGGGCGCGGGGCCGGGCCGGGAGGCTGCCGGTCACCAGCCGACCGGCAGGGAGTGCACCCCGTAGATGCCCATGTCGTGGCGGAACGGGACCTCCTCGAAGGGGATCGCGAGGTGCAGGTCCGGCAGTCGGCGCAGCAGCGTCTCGAAGGCGATCTGCATCTCGATCCGGGCCAGCGGCTGGCCCAGACACTGGTGGATGCCGAAGCCGAACGCGACATGGCGGCGGGCGTCGCGGGTCACGTCGAGGCGGTCGGCGCCGGGGAAGACGTCCTCGTCGCGGTTGGCGGCGTTCAGGGTGCAGAGCACGCCCTCGCCCGCCCGGATGGTGACCCCGCCGACGGTGACGTCCTCGGTGGCGGTGCGCGGCACGCCGTTGTGGACGATCGACAGATAGCGCAGCAACTCTTCCACCGCGCCCTTGATCAGGGAGGGTTCGGCGCGCAGCCGCGCCAGCTGGGCCGGGTTGCGCAGCAGCGCGAGGGTGCCGAGCGAGGTCATGTTCGCGGTGGTCTCGTGACCGGCGATGAGCAGCAGCCGGCCCATCCCGGCGATGGCCTCGTCGGAGAGTTCGCCGCGCGCGACGAGCCGGCTGATGATGCCGTCGTCCGGCTCACGGCGCTTCTTCGCCGCCAGGTCCGTCAGGTACCGCAGGAGTTCGTTCTGCGAGGCGCGGACCTCGTCGGGGGTGGAGCGGAGGGTGAGCAGGACGCGGCTGCGGTCCTGGAAGAAGGCGTGGTCCTCGTACGGGACGCCGAGCAGCAGGCAGATCACCAGGGACGGCAGCGGCAGGGCGAATTCGGTGACGAGGTCGGCGCGGTCGCGGCCGTCGGTCATCCGGTCCAGCAGCCCGTCGGTGATCTCCTGCACCTGCGGCCGCATCGCCTCCACCTTCTTGATCATGAAGTCGGCGGTCAGCATCCGGCGCAGCCGGGCGTGCTCGGGGTCGTCCTTGCGGATGAAGCTGAACGAACTGTCCTCGGCGAGCACCCGGGTGCCGGCGGTGAGGAAGGGGAAACCGGGGCTCTTGGCGTCGGCGCTGAACCGCGGGTCGCCCAGGACGTCGCGGACGTCCTGGTGGCGGGTGACCAGCCAGACGGGCGAGCCGTCCCACAGCGTGGCCCGGACGGCCGGCGCCTCCTGGCGGGCGCGGTCGACGGCGGGCGGCGGGTCGAAGGGGCAGCCGGGGGCGCGGGTGGCGGGGACGGCGAAGGGGACCGAGGTGGTTGCGGGGTCGGTGTGCGGTGCGGTCGTCATGGCGGGTCCTTCCACGTTCGGGCACGGGGCGCCGCGGTGAACGGTGCGGGTGACGCCGTCGGCGCGCGGGCGGCGTGCGGCCGGCACGGGGTGCGCCCGGGCCGGTCGCGGTGGGGCCCGCGCCGACTGTTACCTGACTAAAGCAACTATCGAGGTCACGCTAACGCGCCCGCGCCAGAGGTGTAAGGGCGCATTCCGGCCGGGTTCGAGGGTGGCCGATTCCCGCGTGGCGAGGGGGAGTTGGCGGGGGACGGTTAGGGTTCCTGCATGTCGGATCCCGCGCCGGACCAGGACCCCGTCGTCGCGCTGCAACGGGCGCTGGTCATGCTGTCCTACCTGCTCACCCGCTCACAGGCGCACGAACGCCTCGCCGAGCGGGCCGGGGTCTCGGCCCGGCGGTCGGACCTGTGGCTGCTGATGGCCCTGGAGGGCGTCGGCGGCACCAGCCGCGTCGGCGACCTGGCCGATCACCTGATGGTCGAGCCGTCCCATGTCACCCGCCAGATCGCCCGGTTGGCGGCGGAGAAGCTCGTCGAACGCACCCCGGACCCGTGCGACCGGCGGGCCCGCCTGGTCGCCATCACCCAGCACGGCCGCACGGTCCTGGGCCGCCTCCAGGGCGCCCGCCAGCACTCCCTCCACCAGGCCCTCCACGGCTTCGACCCCCGCGACGTGGCGATCACGGCGGAGGTGCTGAACCGGCTCACGGAACATGTACGGGAGCGGGAGGCGGGGGCGGAGTGAGGGCGACCGGGCGGGGGCGGCGGGGCTCGTCCGTGGGGGAGAGGTCCGGGGCGGGCGCGGTCCGTAGGGGGCCGGCGGCGTGCGGGACCCGGTCCCGTACGGGTTCGTAGAGGGCTCGGGTCCGCACCGGGCCCGGTCCCGTACGGGAAGCGCCGTACGGGACCGAAGAGGCTGGTCAGCGACTTCTCGCCCTCTTGCCTCTCGCCTCTCGGCTACTCGGCTACTCGCCCTCCCGGCTACTCGATCCCGATCCGGCCGTCGTCCTCGGGGCGGCGGGAGTCGGCCGAGGCGCCCGTGCGGGGCGCGGCGTCCCCGGACGGTTCTCCGGTCGTCTCGGGCGCGCCCAGGTTGCGGCGGACCGAGTCGAGGATGGTCAGGCCCTGGCCGACCAGACCGGCGGCGATCTCGCCGAGGCCGTCCGCGCCGTTCAGGACGTTGACGTTGGCGCCCGACAGGCCCGCCGACGCCTCCTTGACGATCTGCGGCAGCTGGTCGATCAGCATCCGGTCCAGCGCCACCCGGTCGTACGACGCCGCCGCCTCCGCCTGGATCTTCATCCGCTCCGCATCGGCCAGCGCCAGCAGCCGGATGCGCTCGGCCTCCGCCTCGGCGGGCTTGACGACCTCCGCCACCAGCTCCTGCTGGCGCAGCGACGCGGCCCGCTCGGCCAGCTCCGTACGGGCGGCCAGCACCTCCTGCTGGGCGTGCGCCTCGGCCAGCGGGCCCGCCTGCGCGGCCTGCGCCTGGGCGCGGTCGACCTCGGCGTTGTACTGCGCCTGGACCACCGCGGTCTGCCGCGAGTACTCGGCCTGGTTCCGCGCCGCCTCCTGCTGCGCCTCGGCCGATGCCTGGGTGGCCTTGGCCTGCGCGATCTGCGCCTGCCGCTGGATGGCGGCCTTGTGCGGTGCGGACATCGCCTCGATGTAGCCGGTGTCGCCGTCGTCGATCGACTGGATCTGCAGCGAGTCGACGATCAGGCCGATCTTGGCCATCTCCGTCTTGGAGGTCTCCAGCACCTCGGTGGCGAGTTTCTGCCGCTCGGTGACGATCTCCTCGACGGTCATCGAGCCGATGATGGACCGCAGATGGCCGGCGAAGATCCGGCCGGTCAGCACGGACATCTGGTCCTGATCGGACAGGAAGCGCTGCCCGGCGTTGACGATCGACTCGGTGTCGTTGCCGACCTTGAACGCGATCACGGCACGCACGGTCAGCGCGATGCCCTGCCGCGTCACACAGGTCTCGGCGACCTCCGACTCACACATCGACAGCGTCAGGAACCGGGTCTTGCGGAAGACCGGCAGCACGAACTTGCCGTGGCCGATCACCACGCGGAACGGGGCGTCGCCGTGCCCCCGGCGGCCGCCCGAGATCAACATGGCCTCATCCGGGGCCGGTACGCGGTAACCGAACATCTCTCGTCTCCTCAACCGGCGCCGCCGGCCCGGGGGCGGTCCGCGGCGCGGGGCGCACGCGAACGGCGGCTCCCTAACCGTTCAGCGCGTCCAACGGATCGGACCAGGCGAGGACATCCACCTGCCGGGTGCCGCGCGAGGCGATCACCAGCACCTCCGTGCCGGTCGCCAGCGGCTGCGCCGACCAGGCCAGAAACGTCTCGGACCCGCCCCTGACCCGCACCTGGACCTCACCGGGCCCGGCCTCGCCCCGGGTGCCGATGAGCAGCACCCCGATGCAGCCGATCACGGCCTCGTCCCGCGCCATCGACGGCTTCCCCCTCGCCTTGCTGGTCCTGCTGCCGACCTTAGCCCCCGGCCAGGCCCTTTACCCGCGACGGAGCCTCCCCGGAGAAGGGCATTACCTGACTTTGACGCGGGAGGGGCGGGGGGGGGGAGCGGTGCGGTGCCGGAATTCCCTCGCTGCTCGGCCACGGTCGATCGGTATACGTTTCGCCGCATGGCTGATGTCTGGGTGAAGCGGGCCCAGCAGGCGAGGGAGCGCTGTGCGGCAGAGGGGCACACCGCTCATGACGAGTTCACCCGTGAGATGTCGAGGGGAGAAGGACGATGAACCACGCCCGATGGAAGCTCGCGCGTGAGCGGAGGATGTCCGAGGGCGGCGCCGATGCGCCCGAGGCCGAGGCGATGCGCAGTGAGATCCGCCTCGCCTTCGACCTGGGACAGGCCGTGTACGACCGCCGGACGGAGCTGGGGATCTCGCAGAGCGAACTCGCCGAACGGGCGAGGATGACCCAGCCGCAGATCTCGAAGCTCGAACTCGGGGGCACGGTCCCCACCCTTCCGCTCCTGGCGCGGCTCGCCGAGGCCCTGGACGCGTCGCTCAACATCGCGCTCGACAGCGGTAACTCGACCGTGGTCTTCACCGCCCACGCGGCCTGATCACCTGATCGCCTGGCCGCCCGCGCCGCACAGCGCCGCGGCCCGGCGGGGATTACCCGTCGGGCCGCGTCCGTCCGCGCGAAGCGGGCGTTCGTGCGAGGTCGGGGCTAGCCGAGGACCTTCGCCAGGGAGCCGAGGGCCGACTCCAGGTCCTCGCGGGTGATCGTCAGGGGCGGGGCGAGGCGGATGGTGGAGCCGTGGGTGTCCTTGACGAGGATGCCTTCGGCCATGAGGAGTTCGCTGATGTGGCGGCCGGTGCCGAGGGCCGGGTCGACGTCGATGCCCGCCCACAGGCCGCGGGAGCGGAACGCGACGACGCCGCGGCCGACCAGGGCGGTAAGGCCCTCGCGCAGCACCTCGCCCAGCTCCGCGGCGCGGCGCTGGAACTCGCCGGTGGCCAGCAGGTCGACGACGGCCGAACCGACCGCGGCGGCCAGCGGGTTGCCGCCGAACGTCGAGCCGTGCTCGCCGGGGCGCAGCACCTCCATCACGTCGCGCCGGGCGACGACGGCGGAGACCGGGACGATGCCGCCGCCGAGCGCCTTGCCCAGCAGCAGGACGTCCGGGACGACGTTCTCGTGGTCGACGGCGAGGGTGCGGCCGGTGCGGCCCAGACCGGACTGGATCTCGTCGGCGATGAAGAGGCACCCGGCACGGCGGGTCGCCTCGCGGACGCCGGTGAGATAGCCGTCGTCGGGGATCATCACGCCCGCCTCGCCCTGGATCGGCTCGATCAGCACCGCGGCGGTGGTCTCGTCGATCGCCGCTTCGAGGGCGGGCAGGTCGTTGTACGGGACGATGCGGAAGCCGGGGGTGAACGGGCCGAAGCCGTCGCGGGCGACCGGGTCGGTGGAGAAGCTGACGAGGGTGGTGGTGCGGCCGTGGAAGTTGTCCGCGGCCACCACGATCGTCGCCTGATCGGCCGGGACGCCCTTGACCTCGTACGCCCACTTCCGGGCCAGCTTGATGCCGCTCTCCACCGCCTCGGCGCCGGTGTTCATCGGCAGGACCATGTCCAGGCCGGTCAGCGACGCCAGGCCCGCGGCGAAGGCGGCGAGCTTGTCGTGGTGGAAGGCGCGCGAGGTCAGCGTCAGCGCGTCGAGCTGGCGGTGGGCGGCGGCGGTCAGCGCCGGGTGGCGGTGGCCGAAGTTGAGGGCGGAGTAGCCGGCCAGCATGTCGAGGTAGCGGCGGCCCTCGACGTCCTCGACCCAGACGTCCTCCGCACGCGCCACGACCACCGGCAGCGGGTGGTAGTTGTGCGCGAGGACGGGCGTCTCGGCGGCGATCACGGACGCGGACGAGGCGGCGGCACCGGACGCGGGGCCGGTCTGTGCGAGAGCGGTCATCAGCGGATCTCCTGGGTGCAGCACTTGATGCCGCCGCCGGCCTTGTGGAACTCCGAAAGGTCGACGGGGACGGGGACATAGCCCTCCTGGGCCAGCCGGTCGATGAGCCCGGTGGCCTGCGGGGCGACGAAGACATGACGGCCGTCGGAGACGGAGTTCAGGCCGAACGCCATCGCGTCGTCACGGGTGGCGCGCACCGCCCGCGGGAACAGCCGCTCCAGCACCTGCCGGCTGCCCGCCGAGAACGCCTCCGGGAGGTAGGCGACGTTCTCGTCGTCGAGGGCGAACAGCGCGGTGTCGAGGTGGTAGAAGTACGGGTCGGTCAGCTGGAGGGCGACCGTCGGGACGCCGAAGAACTCCTGGATCTCGGCGTGCGCCGCCCGGCTGGTACGAAAGCCCGTACCGGCCAGGATCAGCCCGCCGACCGGCACCAGATCGCCCTCGCCCTCGCACGAGGACTCCGGGCGGCGCACCGGGTGGCCGTCCGCCGCGAACCACTTCTCGTACGCGGCGGACTCCGGGCGGCGCTCGGGGGCGTGGAAGGACGAGCCGAAGACCTTGCCGTGCAGGCAGAGCGCGGCGTTGGCGGCGAAGACCATGTCGGGCAGGTCCGGTTCGGGCGCCACGGTGTCGACGGTGTGGCCGTGCGCCCGGTAGGCGGCGGCCAGCGCCTCCCACTGCCGGGCGGCGCGCGCGGTGTCGACGGGGGTGTCGCCGCTCATCCAGGGGTTGATGGCGTAGCGGACGTCGAAGTGCTCCGGCGGGCACATCAGGAAGCGGCGCGGCCGGGCGGTGCGGCGGGGCGCGGGGAGCGCGTCGACGGTGGCGCGCAGCGGGGTGTCGCCGGTGGGGGCGAGGTGGGTGGCGTCGAGGGGGCCGGTGGTGCCGGCCGGGCTGAGGGGGCCGGTGGTGCCGGTGGGGTCACCGGGGTGGGTCGCCACGGCCGTTGCGGCGGCGGGGGCAGGCGGTGCGGGCTCGTGGCTCTTGGGGGCGGGCGCATGACTCGTCGGCACGGCAGAACCTCCGCTTCTTACGGGGCACGACCGGTCGGCCCGCGGCGGGACGGCCGCGGGACTGCCGGATATGTCTCCACGGTAGAGAGCGGCCGATGCGCGGGACAAGCCGAACATGCTGCGTGCGGACGCAGCATCGCTGCGTGATCAGTCGCCTCGGTGGAGGATCGTTGCGTCGGCCGACGGGTCCTCGGGCGCCGCCCGCCGGGCGCCCGCCTCCGCGGAGTCCGGCAGCAGATGGGACAGCACGAGGTAGCTGATCGTCTTCCGGATGAAGGGTTCGTCGCGGATCCGCTCCAGCACCTCCTCGAAATGCGCGACGTCGGTGGCCCGGACGTGCAGCAGCGCGTCGGCGGAGCCGGTGACGGTCATCGCGGCGGCGATCTCCGGGTGGTTGCGGACCACCTCGGCCAGCCGCCGGGGCGGCGCGGCGCTGTCGCAGTACACCTCGACGTACGCCTCGGTCAGCCAGCCCAGCGCCGAGGGCCGCACGGTCGCGGTGAACCCGGTGATCACCTCGGCGTCCCGCAGCCGGTCGACGCGGCGCTTGACCGCGGTGGCGGAGAGCCCGATGGCCGTACCGATCTCCGCGAAGCTGGTCCGGGCGTTGTCGATGAGCGCCGCGACGATCTTCCGGTCCAGCTCGTCGAAGGAGGCGGTGCGGGAGGCGCCGGGGCGGGGCTTTCCGGTGCCGGCGGTGCCGGTCGCGGTGGAGCGTGCGGGGGTGTGGTGGGGCGTGCCGTTCCTGGGGGACTTGCTGGCCATGGGGGCTCCCGGTGGGTGAGGTGGGGGCACGGTATCCAGGGGGCGGGGGCTTTGGGCAGGGAACTGCGGGGTGGTGTCGGTCGTCGTGGAAGTGGCGCGTGCGCCGTGCGGATACGGCGCGGACGCGTGCGGACGAGGAGTCGGGCCCGGGGCGCGGTAGGCGCGGGGGTCCGGCGGGATGAGAGGCGGGAGGGGTGCGGTGAGGGTCTGTCTGCTGACGGACAAGCCCGGCCATCCGCTGCTGGCGGCGGCATCGGCGCTGCTGGCCGAGCGGGGCACGGTGGTGGCGTACGACCCGGATGCGGGGCGGGCGGCCGTGCCTGTGGCCGTGCCGGAGGTGGCGGACGTGCCTGCGTCCGTGGCCGTGCCGGAGGTGGCGGATGTGGCTGTGTCCGTCGCCGTGGCGGAGGTGGCCGTGCCCGTGCGGGGGGCGGTGGGTGCGCCCGGGCCCGTCGCCGTGCCGGATGCGGAGGCCGCACCCGTACGCGTATCCGCAGGCGTTCCGGGCGGAGGCGCCGCTCTGCCCGCGGCGTTGCGGGGGAGCGGCGGGGCGCAGGGCCTGGAGGCGGCGGGCCTGGAGGTGCAGGGCCTGGATGAGCAGGGCGTTCCCGTCGCCGATGTCTATCTCCTCAAGGCGCACACGCCCCGTGCGCTGGCGCTGGCCGCGCGGCTGGAGGAGACGGGCGCCGCGGTGGTCAACTCCGCGGCGGCGACCGCGCTGTGCCAGGACCGCACGGAGATGGCGGCGCTGGCGCGGTCGGCGGGCCTGCCGTTCGCGGCGACCCGGACGCTGGAGCGGCTCGGGCCGCTGGCGGCGGCCGGGGAGCCGTCCGTGCCGCTGGTCGTCAAGAGCCGCCGCAGCCGCCGCGGTGACCTCGTCGCCCGCGTCGACACCGCCGCCGACCTGCGCCGGCTCGCCGCCGCCTGGCCCGATGAGCCGGTCGTCGTCCAGGAGTTCACCCCGAACGGCGGCTGGGACCACAAGCTGTGGGCGATCGACGGACAGCTCTTCGCCGCCGTCCGCCGCTCCGAACTGGCCCCCGGCGGCCGCGGCGCCACCACCACCGTCGGACTGGATCAACTGCCGGACGGCTGGGCGGAGTTGGTGCGCCGGGTCGGTGAGGTCTTCGCCCTCGACGTCTACGGCGTCGACCTGCTGGACGCGGGCGGCGGCGCCCCGGTCATCGTCGACATCAACGCCTTCCCCGGCGTCCGCGGCCAGGCGGGCGCCCCGGAGGCGTTGGCGGGGCTGGCGGCGCGAAGGGCGGCGGAAGCGCGGGCGGGCCGGGGGTAGGGGCCCTCCCGTGGGGCCGCCTCGTCCGCTCCAGCCGTGAAACCGCGGCCTCCCGGCGCCCTCGTCCGCCCCCGTGACCGTTCCTTGCTCGCCATATGAGCAAACGATGACGGCGGGCGGAATGTCGCTTTCGGGCTGTTGTGCTGGGGCGTATGAACAGTGACCACAGGAACGTGTTCCGGCGGCCCGTATGCCGTGCCGTGGCCGCGGGCGCGCTCGCGGCGCTCGGGCTCGGGCTGGCCGCCTGCGGAGCCGGGCCGGACGCCGGGGTCCGACCCGCCGGGCAGAAGACGACGACGGCGGCGGCGCCGGAGAAGACCGGCAAGAAGGTGCTGTGGATGGGTGATTCCATCGCCGCCGCCGAGAGTCCGGCCCTGGGCGCGGCGCTGGCCGCCGGCGGCGTGGACTTCAAGGACGCGTCGTCCGACGGCGGCGGGACGGTGGTCGCGGGCGGCGACCGGATCACCAACATGATCTCCGCCGACACCTGGAAGGCGCTGGACGGGAACCTCGCGTCCTTCCGTCCCACCGTCGTCGCCTACCAGCTCACCACGTACGACTGGGGCACTCGCAAGGAGCAGCGCGCCGCCTACGAGAAGCTCGTGGCGAAGGCCAGGGACGCGGGGGCGCGGACGGTGTTCGTGCCGACGCCGCCGATAAAGATCGACGACTTCTACCAGGAGCACGCGCCGCAGATGCGCACCGCCGCGTCGGTTGCGCAGGAGGTCGCCCGCAAGAGCGGCGGCGCGGCGCTGTACCTCGACGCGTCGCGGCTGTGGGGCACCGACCCCGCGGCGAAGAAGGCGCAGCGCGCGGCCGACGGGATCCACAACTGCCAGCAGGGCGCCGCCGCGTTCGCCGACTGGTTCGCCACCGAGCTGGGCGAGTCGGAGGGCTTCACGCCCGCGCCGGTGGACGACTGGGCGCGCGGCTCGTGGACCGGCAACGACCGGTACGCCACCCTCAAGTGCGACCGCTGAGGGCGACGGCGATGACTGCGCGAGGGTTGCCGGTGACTGGGGAAGGGCGGCCGCTGACGACCGGGGAAGGCCTGCTGCCGGCGACGGCGGAAGGACCGCCGTCGGCGATCGCGCCCGCATCGGCGGAGACGTCGGCGGAGACATCGACGGAAGCCCCGGCCGAACGCCGCCCGCATCTCGCCTCCCTCGACGGGCTGCGGGGATTCGCGGTCGTGGCCGTGCTGCTCTTCCACGGCGGGCTGCTGAGCGGCGGGTTCCTCGGGGTCGACCTGTTCTTCGTGCTGTCCGGCTTCCTGATCACCGGGCTGCTGCTCGGGCAGGTGGCGCGCGGCGGGCGGATCGGGCCGGTCGCGTTCTGGGGCCGCCGCGCCCGCCGGCTGCTGCCCGCGCTGGTCTGCGTGACGGTGGCGGTCTTGGCGGCGACCTGGGCCTGGGGCACCCCCGCCCAGCTGCGGTTCGCGCTGGACGACGCGCCGTGGGCCGGCGCCCAGGCCGTCAACTGGCACTACATCGCCGAGCGGATCGGCTACTGGAACGGCGCCGACACCCGGGTCTTCGCCCACCTGTGGAGCATCGGCGTGGAGTGGCAGTTCTACCTGCTCTGGCCGCTGGTGGTGGGGTGCGCGGCCCGGGGCCGGCACGCCGAGCGGATCGTGGCGGCGGTCGCCGGGGCGGGGGCGCTGGCCTCCCTCGCCGTGACCGTCCCGCTGGGCGCCGCGGTGGACACCACCCGCGCCTACGAGGGCACCGACACCCGCGCCGCCGCCCTGCTCCTCGGGGCGCTCGCCGCCACCGCCCCGGTGCGTGCGCTCGTCCGGCGGGTGCCGCGCCGGGTGGCCGACCCGGTGTGCCTGGTCCTGGCGGGCGGGCTGGCCGCCGCGTGGGTGGTGACCCAGGGGGAGAAGGAGCCGCTGCTCTTCCGGGGCGGGCTCTTCGTGCACTCGCTGGCCGCCGCGGCGCTGATCGTGCTGCTGGCGCGGGTGCCGGGCACCCGGGCGGCGCGGATCGCGGGCGGCGCCCTGCCGCGCCGTCTGGGCGAGATCTCGTACGGCCTCTATCTGTGGCACTGGCCGGTGTACCTGCTGCTGTTGCCGCGGCTGGACGGGCTCGGGCGGCCGGTCGCGGTCGCGGTGGCCATCGGGGTGTCGGCGGGCGCCGCCGTGGTGACGCGGCGGCTGGTCGAGGACCCGGTGCGGTTCGGCGCCGGCTGGGCGCGCGGCCGGCGCGGTCCGCTCGTGGTGGCGGCGCTGGCGCTCGCCGGGGCCGCCCTGTGGGCGGCGCTGCCGGTGCCCGTGTCCGGCGCGGGCACCGTCGACATCGGGCAGCTGCGGTGAACGGCGCGGCTCACCCGGCCGCCGCCCCGCGGTTGTCCGATACTGCCCTGGCGCCCGGCTGTGAGCGCCGGGGCGCCCCGTGCACCGTCCGCCCCCTGAAAGGAGCCTGCTCATGACCCGAGTCCTGCTGATCGAGGACGACCGGGCCGTGCGCCGTGGTGTCGTGCTGGGGCTGACCCGCAACGGGCACGAGACCGAGGCGGTCGGCACCGGGGAGGACGGGCTGGAGGCGCTGGCCGCCTTCCGGCCCGAGCTGGTGCTGCTCGACCTGATGCTGCCCGGGATGAGCGGTCTGGCGGTGTGCGGCCGGATCCGTGAGGTCAGCCGGGTGCCGATCGTGATCCTCTCCGCGCGCGGCGACGACATCGACGTGGTCGTCGGGCTGGAGGCGGGCGCCGACGACTACGTCGTCAAACCCGCGAGCGCCGCCGTCATCGAGGCCCGGATGCGGGCGGTGCTGCGCCGCATCGAGCCCGCCCCGGACGCCGACCCGGCCCGGCGGCTCGCCACCTTCGGCGATCTGGAGATCGACCGCGGGGCGATCATCGCCCGCAAGAACGGCGCCGAGCTGCCGCTCGCCCCGTCCGAGCTGAAGCTGCTGCTCTTCCTCAGCGCCTCCCCGGGGCAGACCTTCGGCCGCCAGCAACTGCTGGAAGACGTCTGGGAGCACAGCTTCTACGGGGACGCCCGGCTCGTCGACGCCTGTGTGATGCGGCTGCGCGCCAAGATCGAGGAGGACCCGCGCCACCCGGTGTACGTCCAGACCGTCCGTGGCTTCGGCTACCGCTTCGGGCCGCTGCCCGCATGAGCGCCGCCCTCCCCCGTGGCCTGCGCCCGCGGCTGGTCGTCGCGTTCGTCCTCGTCGCCGCGCTCAGCGCGCTGCTGACCGCCGCGCTCACCTTCCGGCAGGCCCGCAGCGCGATCCTGGACCGCACCCGCGACACCGCCGTCGAGGAACTGCGGCGCCAGGTCGACGCGCTCGCGCCCAATCTGCCGCCCGACCCCACCGACGGCGATCTGCGGATCTTCGCGAGCCAGCTCGACCACGCCGCGGGCGACGGCCGCCGCACCGCCGTCTCCCGCGACGGCGGCCCGCTCCTCGGCACCGCGCAGGGCATCGGCACCGCCCTGCGCGCCGCCACCCGGGGCGGCGACACCGCCTTCGCCGAACGGGTCGCGTCCACCGGGACGCCGCGGCTGCTGATCGGCATGCCGGTGCGGTACGAGGACCAGGGCGCGGACGCGGGCAAGCCGTCCGGACTCGTCGTCTACGCGGCGCTGCCGCTCGACGGCGAACGGGCCGACATCGCCACGCTGATCACCGCCGCCTGGGCCGGCGCCGTCCCCGCGCTCGCCCTCGCCGTCGTCCCCGCGCTGTTCGCGGCGCGCGGCGTGCTGCGCCCGGTGCGGCGGCTGCGGTCCGCGGCGGAGCGGATCACCTCGGGCGCGCTCGACACCCGGCTGAAGGTCGTCGGCAAGGACGAACTCGCCGCACTGACCGGCACGTTCAACACGATGGCGGCCACCTTGGAGCGGGACGACGCCGAGCTGCGGCGGATGGAGGCCAGGGCCGGCCGGTTCGCCGCCGACGTCTCGCACGAACTGCGCACCCCGCTCGCCGCGATGGCCGCCGTCACCGACGCCCTCGACGAGGACGCCCACTCCGGCGCGCTCCCCGCGGACACCGCCGACGCGGTCCTGCTCGTCAGCGACGAAACCCGCAAACTCGCCGTCATGGTGGAGGACCTGATGGAGATCTCCCGCTTCGACGCGGGCTCGGCCGTGCTGCACCCGGACGACGTGAGCCTGCGCACCGTCATCCACAAGACCCTCCAACTGCGCGGCTGGCGGGAGCCGGAGGAGGTGGTCACCGAGCTGCCCGAGGGCGATCCGCGGCTGCGGGCCGACCCGCGCCGCCTCGACGTCGTCCTCGCCAACCTCATCGGCAACGCGCTGCGGCACGGCGCGCCGCCCGTCACCGTCCGGGCGGTCTGCGCCGCCGACGAGGTGGTGATCGAGGTCGCCGACCGCGGCCCGGGCATCCCCGAGGACGTGCTGCCGCATGTCTTCGACCGCTTCTACAAGGCGGACGCGGCGCGCAGCCGCTCCGAGGGCAGCGGGCTCGGGCTCGCCATCGCCGCGGAGAACGTCCGTCTGCACGACGGGACCCTCACCGCCGCCAACCTCCCCGGTGGCGGTGCGGTGTTCACGGTGGTGCTGCCCGTCCGGCGGGATCCGGAGGGGGCGCTGTGATGCGCCGGGGCGTGTGCGGCGCCGTGCTGTTGGCGGTCTGCGCGGTGGGGTGCGGGGTCGATTCGGCCGGTCCGGACCCGGTCGGCGCCCCGGCCTCCGGCCTGCCGGCGGCCGCGCCCGCCCGCCACGCCCGCCTCTACTTCGCCAGCCCCTACGGGCTCCGCGCCACGGTCCGCGAGGTGCCCGCGCCCGCCACCCCGCAGCAGGCCCTCGACCTGCTCCTCAAGGGCCCCGACGTGGCCGAGCAGAACCGCGGGCTGACCACCGAGGTGCCGCCGGACCTGCGCCGCACCACCGCCCGGGTCGCCCGCGGCGGCGTGGACCTCTACATCCCGCTGCCGGTGTCGAGCATCACCGGCGGCGGCCTCGGCCTCCAGCAGATCGTCTGCACCGTCGCGAACGCCTCCATCCCGGGCGCCGGACACGCCCCCGACGTGGACGTCCGGGTGCACGAGGAGGGGTACGAGACGGTGTGGACCGTGCGGTGCGACGCGACGGGCACCGTCCACCCGGCGAGCCGGAGTTGAGCCGGGCGGCCGCTCAGGCGCCCCGCTCCGCCTCCGGCTCCGCCGCCGCGGCCGTCCCCGGGGCCGCCGCGGCGGCGACCTGCCCGGTGGCCGGGCGCAGCCGCCGCAGCGTGACGGCGCTGATCAGGGCCAGGGCGATCAGCCCGAGGCAGTAGAGCGTGACACCAGGCCAGGCGTCGGCCGCGTAGGCGACGCCGCCGACCGTGCCGCCGACGGCGCTGCCCATGTAATAGAAGAAGAGGTAGACGGCGGCGCCCTGGGCGCCCAGGGCGGTGGCCCGGCCGCCGACCCAGCCGCTGGCCACCGCGTGCGCGGCGAAGAACCCGACGGTGAAGACCACCAGCCCCGGCACGACCGCGCCCAGATGCGGGACGAGCATCACCACCAGCCCCGCGACGGTGGTCAGCAGCGCCGGGATCAGCACCCGCGGGCGGCCGAACCGGTCCACGAGACGGCCGGCCGCCGCCGACGAGAACGACCCGGCCGCGTACGCCACGAAGAGCAGTCCGGCGGCGGTCTGGGAGAGGTGGAACGGCGCCGCGATCAGGCGGAAGCCCAGGTAGTTGTAGACGGTGACGAACGCTGCCATCGCGACGAAGCCGATGAGGTAGAGCCGCAGCAGCCCGCTGTCCGGCAGCGCCCGGCCGATCCCGGCGGCCAGCGCGCGCGGGCGCGGGTCACGGCGGACGAAGCGGACCGATGCCGGGATGGTCAGCCGGAAGAGGACCGCGCAGACCGCCGCGGCCGCCCCGACCGCGCCGATCGCCCACCGCCAGCTGCCGGTCACCTCCAGCACCCCGTCGGCGACCAGCCGCCCGGCCATGCCGCCGATGCCGTTGCCCGCGACGTACAGGCCCATCGCCTGGCCCAGCGACGCGCGGTCCACCTCCTCGGCGAGGTACGACATCGCGGTGGCCTGGAGGCCGGCCAGCGAGAGGCCCTGGAGGACGCGGATCACCAGCAGCGCCGGGAAGTTCGGGGCGAAGGCGGCGGCGATGCCGAGGAGGGCGGCGCAGCTCAGCGCGAGCGTCATCATGCCCGTCCGGCTCCAGGCGTCGGAGACGGCGGTCAGCGGCACCACGGCGAGCGCCATCGACGCGGTCGAGACGGAGACGGTCAGCGAGGACGCGGCGGGCGTCAGATGCAGGTCGAAGGAGAGCGCGGGCAGCAGCGCCTGGACGCAGTAGAGCGTCATGAACGTGGTCAGCCCGGCCGCGAAGAGCGCACCGGTGGCGCGCCGGAAGCCGGGGGTGCCCCGGAGGTGTGCGGCGGGTATCGCGGCGGCGTCGGTCACCCGGCGACGGTAGGCATGGGGCAAATGATGCGTCCAATGCATGGATCGGCGGAGTATGTTCCGGATATGGAACAGATGAGCGAGCTGGGTCATCGGGGTAACGGGGCTTCGGCGGGCCCGCGGTCCGCGCCGGCCGCCGGGGGCCTGCGGGAGCCGCGGGGCGGGCCGGCGGCCGGTGGCGCACGGGAGTCGCGGGGCCTGCCCGGGCCGCTGGCGGCGGTCTGCCCGGACCTCGTGCGGTTCGCGGCCGTCGCCCGGCTGGAGCATCTCTCGGCCGCCGCCGACGAGTTGGACGCACCGCAGTCGACGGTCAGCCGCGGTATCGCCCGGCTGGAGGCGGCGGTCGGCACCCCGCTCTTCGACCGCGAGGGCCGCGGGCTGCGGCTGACCCGGCACGGCCGGGCGTTCCTCGCCCGCGTCCAGCGGGGCCTGGCGGAGATCGCCACCGGCTGCGAGGAGCTGCGCCTCGCCACCGACGTGCCCGGCACCGTCGCCCTCGGCTTCCTGCCCGCGCTCGGCACCGCGCCCGTGCCGCTGCTGGTCAGCTGGTTCCGCGAGCGCCATCCGCAGGCCCGGTTCCAGCTGGTGCAGGACAACGCCGAGGGGCTGCTCGCGCGGCTGCGCGCCGGGGAGGTCGACCTCTGCCTGACGTCGCCGCTGCCCGACGAGGCGGGCATCACCACCGTCCCGGTCGCCCGCGAACCGCTCCGCCTCGTCGTCCCCGCCGGCCACCGGCTCGCCGGACGCGACCGGGTGCGCCTCGTCGACGCCGCCGACGAGGACTTCGTCATGGCCACCTCGGGCTACGGCCTGCGCCGCCTGGTCAACGGCCTCTGTACGGAAGCCGGTTTCACGCCCCGGGTGGCGTTCGAGGGCGCCGAGATCGCCACCATCCGCGGCTTCGTCGCGGCGGGCCTGGGCGTCGCGGTCCTGCCGCCGTCCCCGGTGGCCGTGCCCGGCCTCGTCGATCTGCCGATGGACGAACCCGCGGCCCACCGCACCGTCGGCCTGACCCGCGTCACGGCCCGCACGCCGACGCGGGCGGTCGCGGACTTCGTCGCGCTGCTGACGGAGCGGGCGCAGGAGTGCTTCGGGGCGGAGTCGGCGCCGGCAGTGGAGTAGACACTGTCTACGTGGGTGCGATAGACAGAGGCCATGACGGAAGAGGGCTCCCTACGGGAGCGGTTGGTCGATGCCGGGGTGGAGCTCGTACTCGCGGAGGGCTCCGGGTCCGTGGGGCTACGGGAGATCGCCCGCCGGGCCGGGGTCTCGCACGGGGCGCCGCGGCGGCACTTCCCCACCCATCAGGCGCTGCTCTCGGCGGTCGCCCGGCGCGGCTTCGAGGATCTCGGCGCCCGGTTCGAGGCCGCGGCCGCCGGCGCGGGCACCCCGCGCGGCCGGGTGACGGCCCTCGCGCGCGCCTATGTGACGTACGCGCAGGAGCGCCGCGGCATGTTCGAGCTGATGTTCCGGCACGACCTGCTCGACGGCGCGGCGCGGTCGGCGGACCGGCCGCGGCTGCGCGAGGCGACCCTCCCGCTCTTCGGGCAGCTCACCGAACTCGTCGCCCGGTGCCGGCCGGAGCGGGCGGCCGGGCACCGCGCCGACGGGCCGGACGCGGCGCCGCCCGCCGTGACCGCCGCCGCCCTCTGGGCCAACCTGCACGGTCTCGCCCAGCTGTGGGCCTGGGGCAGCCTGCCGCTCGCCCTCGGGGAGACGCCGCCGGGCGGCGCCCCCGGAGACGACCCCCGCGACGCGCTCCTCGCGGCGGTGCTGGACGCCCATCTCGGCCCGGTGCCCGCATGACCGCGGCCGTGCAGCGGCGGCTCGCGCTGCCGGTCGGCGTCGCCGGGGCGGCGGTCGTCGCGCTGGACGGCACCGTCCTGCTCGTGGCGCAGCCCGGCCTGAAGCGTGACCTCGGCGCGGGCCTGGCGCAGATCCAGTGGACCAGCACCGGCTATCTCGTCGCGGTGGCCGCGCTGCTCGTCGTCGCCGGGCGCCTCGGGGACCGGTACGGGCATCCGCGCCTGCTGCTCGTCGGCGTCCTCGGGTTCGGTGCCGCCTCGGCGGGGATCGCGCTCGCGCCCACCGTCGGCTGGGTGATCGCCCTGCGCGCGGTGCAGGGCGCCTTCGGCGCACTGCTGCAACCGGCGACGCTCGCGCTGCTGCGGCTGGCGTATCCCGCGGACCGGCTCGCCACCCCCGTCGCGATCCGTACCGGTGCGATCGCGGTGGCGGCGGGGGCCGGCCCGATCCTGGGCGGACTGCTCGTCGCACAGCTGGGCTGGCGCGCGGTGTTCTGGATCAATGTGCCTTTGACCTGCGTCATCGCCGCGCTCGCCCTGGCCCTGCGGATGCCGGCGCCGCCCCGCACCGACTCCTCGCGGATCGACCTGACCGGTGCGGGCCTGCTCGCGCTCGTGCTCGCCGTCCTGGTGCACGCCCTGTCCGGCGTCCCCGACCGGGGCTGGGCGGCCGCGGCGACGCTGGGCGAACTCCTCGCCGCCGCCGGCGTCGCCGCCGTGCTCGTCCGGCACGAACGCCGCACCGCGCACCCGATCGTGCCGCCGGCGGTGGCGCGGTCCGTACCGGTGACGGCGTCGATGGCGCTGCTGCTGGTCATCTCCGCCGGGCTGTTCGGCGCGCTGTTCCGGGCCACCTTCCACCTCCAGGACACGCTCCGCCTCGATCCGCTCGCCAGCGGGCTGCGCGTCCTGCCGATGACCGCGCTCATGGTCCTCGGCGCACCGGCGGCGGGCGCCGCACTGCGCCGCTACGGCGCCCGCCGCACCGCGCTCGCCGGTACGGTCCTCGTCACGGCGGGCATCGCGGCGCTGGGCCGGGTCGGTCCGGACAGCCCGTGGGCGGTCATGACGGCCGCCTTCGCGGCCCTCGGCGCCGGGTTCGCCGCGGTGATGGTCACCGCCACCGGGACCGTCGTCGGCGACGCGCCACCGGGGTACGCCGGGGTCGTCGGCGGCCTCAAGCAGACCGCCGTGAACATCGGGCCGACCCTCGGCATCGCCGTCGCGGCCGGCGTCACCGGACCCGCCGCGGCCACGATGAGCCCGGCGCTGCCGGTCCTGGCCGCGCTCGCCGCACTCGGCCTGCTGCCCGCCGCGCTGCTGCCCGCACGCGCCGCCCGCCACGAGGAGCACGAAACGGCCGCCGCCCGCCCCGCGTAGACACCGAATCCGGGCGCCGCGCCGATGCGTCGCCAGCGGGTGGTGCCTCCGGCCCGGAGCTCCGCCGGCTCGCCGGGTATCCGGTCCCACCGGCGGAAGCGTTGTCCGCGGGGCGAGAGGCCTGCCGAACGCCCTTGACCTCAAGTGCGGTTGAGACGTGAGGCTCGCCTTCGAAGCCGTGTCAGCCGTTGAAGGGACCCCCATGACGACCGTGCGAGGAATCGAGGAGTCCGCGAGCCGCGAGGAAGAGGTCGCCGAGGTCGTGGCGCGCTACGAGGCCGCGTTCAACCGGAACGACGCCGGGGCCATGAACGCCCTCTTCGCGCCGGACACGGTCTTCGTCAACTTCAGCGGCACCCTGGTGTCCGGCGCCGACCGCCTGCACCGGGCGCAGTCCTTCGTCTTCGCCGAGGGCGGCCCGCTGGCCGGCATCACGGTGCGGTACACCATCGAGAACACCGCCTTCCTCACGCCCGAGGTCGCCGTCGTCCATGCACGTCAGAGGAGTGCCGGGGCCGACGGGCCGACGGGGAGCGGCAGCGATCCCATGGAGGCCGTCTTGACCATGACATTGATGCGGGACGCCGCCGGACAGTGGCGCATCCGGATGGCACAGAACACGCCGGTTGCCGCGCACCAGGGAGCACCGAAGCCCGGCGCCGCCCCCGTGCGTCGCCCGGGGGTTGAGGAGCATCGGAACGAAAGCCGGCGCTAAGCGCTTCGCGCGTCCGGGACCGCTTTGACCCGGGCTTCGGTGAAGACGGAGCCTTCGGCAGTCGTGTTGATCACTGACCGTCCGGAGGCCCGGAGTGCCGGCCGAGCCCCCGGTGACGAGTGCCACCTGCCCGGTCAGATCGATCCCTGGCCGAGGGAACCCCTGGTCACGGGCCGACGGGGAGCAGAAGCCCGGCCGTGAGCCGGAGGAGTTCACCGGCAGTGGTCGGGAAAACCGTGCGTGGCGTCCCGGCGGCGGCCCAGAGTTGGGGGTAGTCGCTCAGGGCCGCATCGACCACGGTGGGAAGCGCCTGGGGGTGACCGACCGGAGCCACGCCGCCGATCGCCTGCCCAGTGGCCTGACGCACCTGTTCCGGGGTGGCACGCCGGAGCTTGCCGCGTCCCCAACGGGCGGCGAGCGCTGTGGTGTCCACCTTGTGCCGACCACTGGTCAGGACGAGAACGGGCTCGTCGTCGGAGAGGAACACCAGGCTGTTGGCAATCGCGCCCACATCGCACCCAAGGGCCTCGGCGGCCTCGGCGGCCGTGCGCGTTGACTCCGCCAACTCGCGTACCTGACCCGCGATGCCGGCCTCGGCGAGGATGCGGGCCACCTCCATGCTGCGGACGGGCAGGGGTGTGCCTTCCTGGGGCGCCATGTGACTCCTTCATCCAACGTCGCACCATCGTGCGTTCCGTATACGGAACGTTCTGTATGTGGAACGATAGATCCCTCAAGAGGCTTGGATCAACCGGCCTCCGCAGACGGGAAGGGGCTTCATGGATCTGGCCGCCGGCGTCGGCTTGCGCTTGCGGGAGTTGCGCAAGGCGCAGGGCATGTCACTGTCCGAGCTGGCGCGCAGGTCCAAGATCGGTAAGGGGACGCTCTCCGAACTGGAGGGCGGCCGGCGCAACCCCACTCTGGAAACGCTCTACGCTCTTACGACAGCGCTCAAGGTGCCTCTGAGCACCGTTCTGCACGATCTCGCGTATCCGGCCAAGATCTCCGGTCACGCCGTCGAAGCCGTCCTCATCGAGCGATTCGAGGCTGATACCTCCGTCGCGGAGACCTACCGGGTTCGCATCCGCTCCGGAACGACGCAGGAGTCCGCAGCACATTCCTCGGGCACGACAGAGCACCTCATCGTCTTCACCGGCATGGCGCGCGTCGGCGGGCTCACCGACCCTGTCCTGGTCGGCCCGGGCATGCACGGCAGTTGGGCCGCTGATGTCCCGCACCTGTATCAGGCACCCGCCGGAGACGTCGAGGCCCTGCTGATCGTGCGCTACCCGCAGTGATGCCCCATCGGCGTCGCTGGCCGACCGAGGTCGGCGCCTGCTGCCGCCGGGCGCGAGGAGGCTGGTGATCTCGGCGATCGCCTCCGGCGAGGGATGGAAGTACGCGCGGACGTTCTCCGGCTTCTTGTGCCGGGACTTCGTCATCAGCACGAGCAGACCGCTCCGGTCACCCCTCCACGCCCTCGATCGCCTGCTCCGTCCACACCGTCTTGCCGGTCGGGCCGTAGCGGCTGCCCCAGCGGGTGGTGAGCTGGGCGACGAGGAAGAGGCCGCGGCCGCCCTCGTCGGTGTCGCGGGCCTGGCGCAGGCGGGGCTGGCTGTTGGAGGAGTCGGTGACCTCGCAGACCAGGACCTGGTCGCGGACGAGGCGGACGCCGATCGGGCCGCGGGCGTAGCGCAGCGCGTTGGTGACCAGCTCGCTGATGACCAGTTCGGTGCTGAACACCAGCGCGTCCAGGCCCCATTCCGTCAGCTGCCCGGTGACCAGCTCGCGGGCGAGCGCCACCGCCGTGGGCCGGGCGGGGAACTGCCAGGCGGCCAGCGACGTCGCCGGGATCGCGCGGGTGCGGGCCAGCAGCACCGTGATGTCGTCCGGCCGGTGCGGCGCCGAGCGGACCGGTGCGATCAGCTCCTCCCCGATGGCGTCCAGCGACCGCCCCGGGCCCGCCGCCTCGGCCAGCCGCCGCAGCACCGCCGCCTCCGCGTCCTCGAACGACGCGGACGTGCCCCGGCGCTCCGCCTCGATCAGCCCGTTGGTGTAGAGCGCCAGCACGCTGCCCGGCGGGATCTCCACCTCCGTCACCTCGAACGGCATCCCGCCGACGCCCAGCCCGGGCCCCGGCGCCACGTCGATGAACCGGGCCGTGCCGTCCGGATGCACCACCGCCGGCATCAGATGCCCGGCGCTCGCCACCTGGCACCGGCGGTCCACCGGGTCGTACACCGCGTACAGGCACGACGCGCCCATCGTGTCCGGGTGCTCGGCCTCCTCCGCCATCCGGTGCACCAGGTCGTCCAGCCGGGTCAGCAGCTCGTCCGGGCCCAGATCGAGGTCGGAGAGGGTCTGCACGGCGGTGCGCAGCCGCGCCATGGTGGCGGTCGCGGGCAGCCCGTGGCCGATGACGTCGCCGACCACCAGCGCGGTCCGCAGCGACGACAGCGGCACCGCGTCGAACCAGTCGCCGCCCACTCCGGCGTCGCCCTCCGCCGACAGATAGATCCCCGCGGTCTCCGCCGCCGCGGTGGAGCGCGAGACCGGCGGCAGCAGGCTGTTCTGGAGCATCACCGACATCCGGTGCTCACGGGTGTAGCGGCGGGCGTTGTCCATGCCGAGCGCGACGCGGCTGACGATCTCCTGGAGCAGCTTGGCGTCCTGCCCGTCGAACGGGGCGGCCTGCCGGACGCGGTAGACCTGGACGTAGCCGAGCACCAGCCCCCGCGCGACCAGCGCCGCCCCGATGGACGCGCTCAGGTCCTCCGGCACCATCCGCGGCACCGCCGGGCCGTTGCCGAGGATCGCCGCGTAGGCGTCCGGTTCGTTGACGACCAGCACCTTGCCGCGCTCCAGATCGCGGAAGCCGGGCCCGTTGGGGATGTCCGGCAGCATCTCGCCCGCCTGGATCAGCTCCTCGGGCCAGGGGCCGTGCGCATGCTTGACGGCCAGCCGCCGGAAGTCCCCGTGCACGCCCTCCACGCTGCGCGGCGGCTCGCCCCCGCGCAGCGTCGCCTCCGCGATCTCCACCGCCGCCAGATCGCCCATCGACGGCACCAGCAGATCCACCAGGTCCTGCGCGGTGCGCTCCACCTCCAGGCTGCCGCTGATGGACCGCGTCGCCCGGTAGACGAGGTCGAGGCGGCGCGCCGAGCGGTAGCGCTCGGTGACGTCGACGAGCGAGGTCAGCGCGCCGTCCGGGCGGCCCGACAGGTCGTACAGCGGCGCCGCGGTCAGCGAGTAGACCAGGTCGTGGCTGCCGGGCGTCTCGGAGCGCAGCACGCCCGACGCGTCCACCACCGGCTCGCCGCTGTCCATCACGTACCGCAGCAGCTCGCCACCGGTACGGCCGCCCTCCAGGCCGGGCATCGTGCAGAGCGGGTCGTGGCCGTCGGCCGTCAGCCGCCCGGCCCGGCCGACCGCCGGGCTGGCCTGCCGGATCCGCAGGTCGGGGTCGTGCACCGCGAGCTGCCACAGGTCCTGGGCGAGCAGCGCCCGGCCGACCGCCGTCTCGTCGCTCCACGCCGTGAGCGCCGCCGCGGGCAGCCCCAGGGCGAGCACCCCGGCGCCGGCCAGCGGCAGCAGCCGCACCCAGACGGGGACGGCGTGCCCGTCGCGGTGGCGCAGCGGAAGGATCCGGCCGCCGGGGGCGCCGGAATATTCACCCGTACGGGTGAGGGGCCGGGCGGACGGCGGCACGACCAGCGCGCGGGCGGGCGTGCCGAGCACCGCGTCCGGCTCATGGCCCAGCAGCTGCGCGGCGGACCGCGTCCAGTGCGTGACCAGGCCGTTCTCGTCGATCACGACCGCGACGACGCCATTCAACGGCGCCGGCGGCTCCGGTCGTGGCACGGCCATGTGGACACTCCGTACGTCGAACGGACCGATCACCTCAGTGTGCCCTCCTCCCACGGATCGAACGAGTGCTGGCGGCCGGTCGGGAACGGGCCGGGGCCGCCTGCCACCGGCCCCGGCGCGCGGGGGCCGGGGCTCGTCCCCGACCGGTCCGGCGTGCGGGGGCCGGGCGCGCGCCGCGGCCGTCCGCCCGGCGCCCCGGGCGCGCCCCCTGCCGCCCGGGTCCGCGCCCCGCAGGCACGGCCCCCGTTTCCGTCACCCCGCCCGCACCGGGGCGGCACAATGACCGCCGTGTTGCACGTACGAGTGATCTCCCCGGCCGATCGGGCCGACGAGGTGGTGCGGATCGTCACCGCCTGCCGGGCCGCCACCCATGTCGTCCGGCTGCCGGGCGCCGCCCTCGCGCCGCCCGGCGACTACATCGAGTTCGACGTGGCCCGGGAGGGCGCCAACGACGTCCTGGCCCAGCTGCGGGAGCTGGGGCTCGAGGAGTCCGGCGGCCTCACCGTCGAACCGCTCGATCTGACGATGTCGGCGGCCGCCGACCGCGCCGAGGCGGCGGCGCCGGGCGATCCGGACGACGCCGTCGTCTGGGCCGAACTCACCGCCCGTACCGCCGCCGAGTCCCGGATGACCTGGGCGTTCCTCGCCTTTCTCACGCTGGCCACGCAGATCGCGGCGATCGGCGCGCTGCTGGACCAGCCGATCCTGATCGTCGGCGCGATGGTCCTGGGGCCGGAGTTCGGGCCGCTCGCGGCGCTCTGCTTCGCGGCGCTGCGTCGCGACGTCCGGCAGGCGGGGGTCGCGGTGCGGACGCTCGTCGTCGGCTTCGGGACGGCCATCGCGGTCACGCTGGCCTGCGCGGCGGTCAGCCGGCTGCTGGGCTGGATCACCCCGGACATGCTCGGCGCCCGGCCGCTGACCGGCTTCATCGTCCACCCCGACCGCTGGTCGTTCATCGTGGCGGTGCTCGCCGGGGCCGCCGGGATCCTGTCGATGACGGCCGGGAAGTCGTCCTCGCTGATCGGCGTCTTCATCTCCGTAACCACCGTCCCGGCGGCCGGGAACATCGCGGTCGCCCTCGCCCTCGGCCACTGGGGCGAGGTCGGCGCCTCCTTCGTGCAGCTCGGCGTCAACATCGCCGGCATGCTGGTCTCCGGCACGCTCACCCTCGCCGCCCAACGCGCCCTGTGGTCCCGCTACGGGCCCCGCCTCGCCCCGGCCCGCCCGGAGAGCCTCCGCCGCGGGGCCTGACGAAGGGCCTGACGAGAGGCCTGACGAGGAGCGGCGGACGGGCGCGGGCCGGGCCACCGGGCGCCGGCACCGGCTCGCGGCCGCACCGGCTCGCGGCCGCACCGGCTCGCGGCCGCACCGGGCCGCCGCGCCCGGCCCGTCCCGCCCGGCGCCCGCCCCCGTCCCGCCCCCGCCCGGCGCTCCCCGCTGCTCCATCCGCCGTCCCTGCACCCGCGCCGCCACGGCCAGGGGCGTGCCGCTCCCTACGCTCGCCCCGTGGCCACCGTGACCGGACTGTTCAAGCGCCTGCTTCTCGGCCGGGCCCGGCGGAGCGAGGAGCTGGGCGAGACGCTGTTGCCCAAGCGGCTCGCGCTGCCGGTCTTCGCCTCCGACCCGCTGTCGTCGGTCGCGTACGCCACGCAGGAGATCCTGCTCGTCCTCACCCTCGGCGGCCTCGCCTACGTGTACGTCACGCCGTATCTCGCCGCCGGTGTCATCGGGCTGATGACCGTGGTCGTCCTCTCCTACCGGCAGGTCGTGTACGCCTATCCGAGCGGCGGCGGCTCGTACGAGGTGGTCTCCACCAACCTGGGGCCGTCGGCGGGGCTGGTGGTGGCCGCGGCGCTGCTGGTCGACTACGTGATGACGGTGGCGGTGTCGGTCGCCTCCGGGGTCGACAACGTCATCTCCGCGCTGCCCGCGCTCGCCGGGCACCGGGTGCTGCTGGCGCTCTGCTTCGTGGCGCTGCTGACCGCGATGAACCTGCGCGGCGTCCGCGAGTCCGGCCGCGCCTTCGCCGCCCCGACCTACCTCTTCGTCGGCGCCGTCCTGATCATGGTGGGGACGGGCCTGATCCGGTATCTGATGGGAGACGCGCCGGTCGCCGAGAGCGCCCGCTACGGCGTCGAACCCACCCCGGGCTCGGCGCAACTGACCGGTCTCGCCCTCGTCATGCTGGTGCTGCGCGCCTTCTCGTCCGGCTGTACCGCGCTGACCGGCGTCGAGGCGATCTCCAACGGCGTCCCGGCGTTCCGGCGGCCCAAGCCCAGGAACGCGGCGGCCACGCTGGCGGCGATGGGCGCCATCGCCGTCGCGATGTTCGCCGGGGTCACCACCCTCGCGATCGTCGCCAAGGTCCACATCGTCCAGGATCCCTGCCGGCTGATCGGCCTGGCCGACTGCGCCGGGTACACCCAGCGCACCGTCATCGCCCAGCTCGCCTCGTCGGTCTTCGGCGGGTCGTCCTCCGTCGGCTTCTTCGTCGTGCAGGCGGCCACCGCGCTGGTCCTGATCCTCGCCGCCAACACCGCGTTCAACGGCTTCCCGTTGCTCGCCTCGATCCTGGCGCAGGACCGCTATCTGCCGACCCAGCTGCACAGCCGCGGCGACCGGCTGGTGTACTCCAACGGCATCCTCGTGCTGGCCGTCGTCGCCGGAGCGCTGCTGTTCGGCTTCAAGGCGGACGTCACCAGCCTCATCCACCTCTACATCCTCGGGGTGTTCACCTCCTTCACGCTCTCCCAGACCGGCATGGTCCGGCACTGGAACCGCGCGCTGCGCACCGACCCGGACCCGGCGCGGCGCCGCCGCTGCCGGCTGGCGCGGGTGGTCAACGCCGCCGGGGCGCTCGTCACCGGTCTGGTGCTGGTCATCGTGCTGGCGACGAAGTTCCTCGAAGGCGCCTGGCTCGCCGTCCTCGCGGCGGTGGTGCTGTGGCTGATGATGCGCGCCATCCGCCGCCACTACGACGCGGTCGCCGCGGAGCTGACCGTCACCGATCCGCGCGCCGACCTCACCCCGCCGCCCCGGGTGCTGGCGCTCGTCCTCGTCTCCGACGTCCACAAGCCGACGCTGCGCGCCCTCGCCTACGCCCGCGCCTTCCACCCCGACCGCCTCCAGGCCCTCACCGTCGACGCGGACCGCGCCGCCACCGCCCGGCTGGAGGAACAGTGGGCGCGCCTCGACACGGACATCCCGCTGACCGTCATCGACTCGCCGTACCGGGAGATCACCGGCCCGGTCGTCGAGTACGTCCGCCACGCCCGCCGCACCAGCCCCCGGGACGTGGTCGGCGTCTTCATCCCCGAATACGTGGTGGGCCGCTGGTGGGAGAACCTGCTGCACAACCAGACGGCGCTGTGGCTCAAGAGCCGGCTGCTGTTCACGCCCGGTGTGATGGTCACGTCCGTGCCCTGGCAGCTGACGTCCTCGGCGCACGTCCGCCCCACCGTCCGGGGCGCGGGCGCGGTCCGCCGCGGGGTCCCCGCCACCGGATACGGCATCCGCCGCCCGCCGCGCGGCGCCCGGCCGGGCGGCGGCCCCGGGCCGGGGGGCGGGGCGCCTACGCCGGACCGTTCCCCGTGAGCAGCGTCCGCGCGGTCCGCTCCTCGGCGCGCTCGGTCAGCTGCCGCAGCGCCGTCGCGCCGCACAGCAACACGCCGGAGTCCTGCGCGGTGCGGGCGCCGGTGGCGAAGAGGTGCCACAGCGCCGGGTTGGCGAGCAGCACCCGCGGGTCGAGGACCAGCCGCCGCCCCGCGTCGTCGCGCAGCACCAGCCGCTGGGCGACCCCCTCGGACCAGCGCACCGACACCAGCCGGTCGGTGCGCACCAGCCGCCGCCGCAGCGGACCGCGCGCCGCCAGCCAGCCCTGACCCGCGGTCACCCGCGGCGGCAGCAGCAGCCCGAACAGCACCGCCGCCAGCGCCGCCCACAGCCCGCCGCGGAGCACGTCGAGGCTGCCGGCGGCGGCGTCCAGGGCGACCAGCGCCACCAGCAGCCCCGCCCCGCTCACCACCGCCTCGCGCAGCGCGGCGGGCCAGTCCTCGTCGGTCGCGGTGCGCTCCGGGGTCCGCACGGCGACGGCCGCCGGCCGCACGGCGGAGCGCGTGCTACGTCGTCCCATGCCGCCGAGGCTAGGCCCGCCCCCGCCCGCCGGACGGCCCGTTGACACGGCGCTGACGGCCCCGGATCACACCTTGACGGAGTCCATACGCGCCCCGGGACGCGGCGGCCGACGCGCCGTCAAGAAGACGTGAAGGTAGCGGAGTCCGCCGACAGGAGCGCGACAGGACGCGGCCCGCCCCCGGCCGCCGGGACGGACGCTGAGCCGCCCCGGACGGAAAGGAGCCCCTCCCCATGACCGCGATCCCCGCAGGTCCCGCCACGCCCGCGCCTGCCGCCGCGCCGCCGACCGCGCCCGCCGCCGCGCCGCCGCCCGCGCCCGGCGGCGCCCCGCCCGCCGCCGACCGCCACCGGCTCACCGCCCTGACCGGCCTCGCCGCGCTCTCCCTCGACGCGCTGGCCTCCGTCGCGTACGGGCCGGAGGCGATCGTGCTGGTCCTGGCGGCGGCGGGGGCGCGCGGGCTGGGCTTCGCGCTCCCGGTCACGCTGGCCGTCGTCGCGCTGCTGGCCGTCCTCGTCGCCTCGTACCGCCAGGTCATCGCGGCGTTCCCGGACGGCGGCGGCAGCTACGCGGTCGCCGGGCGGTATCTCGGCCGCCGCGCCGCCCTGGTGGCGGCCGCCTCGCTGATCCTCGACTACGTCCTGAACGTCGCCGTCGCGGTGACCGCCGGCGTCGCCGCGCTCACCTCCGCCGTCCCCTCCCTCCACGACCACCGGCTCGCGCTGTGCCTGGCGGTGCTGACGGTGCTCACCGCGGTCAATCTGCGCGGCATCGCCGACGCGGCGCGGGCCTTGCTGCTGCCGACGGCCTTCTTCGTCGTCGCGCTGCTGGTGCTCATCGCCGCCGGGCTGTGCCGGGACGCCCCGGTGTCGACCGCGGCGGCCGACGGGCACGCCGCCGCGGTGTCGGGCGACGCCACCACCGTCGGCGTGCTGCTGCTCCTCAAGGCGTTCGCCTCCGGCTGCTCGGCGCTGACCGGCGTCGAGGCGCTCGCCAACGCCGTGCCGTCGTTCCGGGCGCCCGCCGTGCGCCGCGCCCGCCGCGCCGAGACCGCGCTCGGGGCGCTGCTGGGCGCGCTGCTGATCGGCCTGGCGGTGCTGATCTCCCGCTTCGGGCTGCGCCCCGTCGAGGGCGTCACCGTCCTCGCCCAGCTCGCCGACGCCGCCCTCGGCCACCACGCCGCGTTCTACGCCGTGCAGGGCGCCACCACGGTGTTGCTGGCGCTCTCCGCGAACACCTCGTTCGGCGGGCTGCCGGTGCTGCTGAAGCTGCTGGCCCGCGACAACTACGTGCCGCACGTCTTCGGGCTGCGCGCCGACCGGCAAGGGGGTGTCTTTTCGCTCTTCGTGGGTCAGGTCGTGGCGTCCGGTGCCGTGCATCGCAAGGCGGAGCCTCGCCCGCGGACTGGGCGTCCGTGGGTGGGGCGACAACGCCGCGAGGTGCGGTGCTGGGCGCCACGACCCCGCGAAGAGCGGGAAGACACCCCCGGGGTCCACCGGCACGGCATCCTCGCGCTGGCCGTGGTCGCCGCGGCGCTGCTGATCGTTTCCGGCGGCGACACCAACGCCCTGGTGCCGCTCTTCGCCATCGGTGTCTTCGTCGGCTTCACCCTCGCCCAGGCGGGCATGGTCCGCCACTGGCGGCAGGTGCGCGGCCCGCGGTGGCGGGCCAAGGCGGTGCTGGGCGGGCTGGGCGCGGCGCTGACCGGCGTCAGCGCCGTCGTCACCGCCGCCACCAAGTTCGCCGACGGCGCCTGGCTGATCGTCGTCGCGCTGCCGCTGCTGGTCGCCGTCCTCGGTGCCGTGCACCGGGCCTACGCGCGCATCGGCGACCGGCTGGGCGTCGGCCGTCTCCCCGACGCCCCGCACGGCGGCCGGTCGCTCGTGGTCGTCCCGGTGGGCGCGCTGAACCGGCTCACCCGGGAGGCACTGTCCGCCGCCGCCTGTCTGGGCGACGAGGTGCGCGCGGTGACCGTCTGCCACCCGGACCCCGAGGACCGCGCCCGGACCGCGGCGCTGCTGCGCGACTGGCACCGATGGGATCCGGGCGTGGCGCTGCTCCCGCTGCACTGCGCCCGCCGCACCCTGGGCCGGCCGGTCGCCGGATACGTCCGCGCGCTGGCGGCGGCCGAGCCCGGGGCCCGGGTCACGGTGCTGATCCCGGAGGCGGAACCGGACCGCCTCTGGCACCGGCTGCTCCAAAACCAGCGCGGCGCCCTCGTCGCGCACGCCGTGCGCCGCGACACCGACGCGGCCGTCTGCCGCCTGCGCATACGGCTGACACAGCGCCTCTGAGCTGCGAAAACGTGGCACCGGAGGCGGCGCGCGGCGCCCCCGCGCCGAGCGCGCCGCGGACCTCATACCGCGCCCCGGGCCCGCCCCCGCGCCGCCCCTGGCCGAAGGCGGCGTACGGGACGCGTAAAGAGCGAGCCCGGAGCCGTAAGGGACCCGTCAACGGGCTACGGCGGATGGCCGAAAAGAGGTTTCGTCGAGAGGTCCACACGGCCGGGTGTTCGTGCCCGGTCGTCCTTCTTGTCCCTTCCTCCCAGGAGTTCACGATGGCCGACGTGGCCTTCGTCGTCACCACGCTCGCGGTCTTCGCGCTGGTGGCCGTCATCGCCAAGGGGGTGGCGAAGCTGTGAGCGCACAGAGCATCGAGAACGTGATCGGGCTGCTCGTGGCCGTCGCCCTGCTCGGCTATCTCGTCCTCGCCCTCATCAAGCCCGAGAGGTTCTGACGGTGAACTCCCTCGCTGCCGCCTCCGGTGCCCTGAGCCCCGCCGTCGCCGCGGCGGGCCAGCTGCTCGCCCTCATGGCGGCGCTCGCGCTCGCCTACCGCCCGCTCGGCGATTACATGGCCCGCGTCTACTCCTCCGACAAGCACCTGCGCGTCGAGAAGTGGATCTACCAGGCCATCGGCGCCAACCCCCGCGTCGAGATGCGCTGGCCCGCCTATCTGCGCGGCGTCCTCGCCTTCTCGGCCGCCGGCCTCCTCTTCCTCTACGCGCTCCAGCGGCTCCAGGGCAGCCTGCCCGGCTCCCTCGGCTTCGCCTCGATCGACCCGGACCAGGCGTTCAACACCGCCGCGTCGTTCGTCGCCAACACCAACTGGCAGTCGTACGCCGGTGAACAGGCGATGGGCCACGTCGTGCAGACCGCCGGGCTCGCGGTGCAGAACTTCGTCTCCGCGGCGGTCGGCATCGCCGTCGCCGTCGCCCTCGTCCGCGGCTTCGCCAGGTCCCGCACCGGCGAACTCGGCAACTTCTGGGCCGACCTGGTGCGCGGCACCGTCCGGGTGCTGCTGCCGATATCCGTGGTCGGCGCGCTGGTCCTCGTCGCGTGCGGCGCGATCCAGAACTTCTCCGGCGTCCACGAGACCGGCCAGTTCCTGGGCGGCACGCAGCAGTGGCGCGGCGGCGCCGTCGCCTCCCAGGAGGTCATCAAGGAGCTGGGCACCAACGGCGGCGGCTACTTCAACGCCAACTCCGCCCACCCCTTCGAGAACCCCAACGGCTTCACCAACCTCTTCGAGGTCTTCCTCATCCTGGTGATCCCGTTCGCGCTGACCCGCACCTTCGGCAGGATGACCGGCTCCCTCAAGCAGGGCTACGCGATCCTCGGCTCCATGGCCGTCATCTGGATCGGCTTCACCGTGCTGATGTGGGCGGCCGAATCCGGCGGCCACGGCCGGGCGTTCGAGCTGGCCGGCGGCGCGCTGGAGGGCAAGGAGACCCGCTTCGGCATCGCCGGCTCGTCGATCTTCGCCGCCGCCACCACCCTCACCTCCACCGGCGCCGTGGACAGCTTCCACTCCTCGTTCACCGGGCTCGGCGGCGGGCTGACGATGCTGGGCATGCAGCTCGGCGAGATCGCGCCCGGCGGCGTCGGCTCCGGCCTCTACGGCATGCTGATCATGGCGGTCATCGCGGTGTTCCTCGCCGGGCTGATGGTCGGCCGGACGCCGGAGTTCCTCGGCAAGAAGATCGGCACCCGCGAGATCAAGCTCGCCGCCTGCTACATCCTCGTCACCCCGGCGCTGGTGCTCTGCTTCACCGCCGCGTCGCTGGTGCTGCCCACCCCGCCGCACTCGATGCTCAACTCCGGTGCGCACGGCTTCTCCGAGATCCTCTACGCGTACACCTCCGGAGCCAACAACAACGGCAGTGCCTTCGCCGGGCTGAACGCCGACACCCCGTGGTTCAACACCACCATCGGCCTGGCGATGCTGCTGGGCCGCTTCGTCCCGATGGTCTTCGTGCTGGCGCTCGCCGGCTCTCTCGCCGAGCAGCAGCCCGTCCCGAAGACCGCCGGGACCCTGCGCACCGAGAAGCCGCTCTTCTCCGGTCTGCTGGTCGGCACGATCATGATCGTCGCCGGTCTGACCTACTTCCCGGCCCTCGCGCTGGGCCCGCTCGCCGAGGGACTGGCGTCATGACCGCCGGTACGAGAAGACCCCCCGGCACGCAGCGGTCCACCGGCGCGCAGCCGCCCACCCCCTCCGAGAAGCACGAGGACGATGCGATGTCCACCGTCACCCAGGAACGGGCGCCGCAGCAGGACGCGCCCGCCCCCGAACACCCCGAAGGCGGCCGCGTCGGCGGCGGGCTCTTCGACCCCAAGCAACTGGTGCGCTCGCTGCCCGACGCGTTCCGCAAGCTCGACCCCCGGGTGATGGTCAAGTCCCCGGTGATGTTCGTGGTGCTGATCGGCTCGGTGCTCACCACCGCGTTGGCGCTGCTCCACCCCGGCGAGTGGTTCGGCTGGGCGATCACCGCGTGGCTCTGGCTGACCACCCTCTTCGCCAACCTCGCCGAGGCGGTCGCCGAGGGCCGCGGCAAGGCGCAGGCCGACACCCTGCGCAAGGCCAAGACCGACACCGTCGCCCGCCGGCTGACCGGCGCCGACGAGGAGAGCGTCCCCGGCACCGACCTGCGCGTCGGCGATCTGGTGGTCTGCGAGGCCGGGGACGTCATACCCGGCGACGGCGACGTCGTCGAGGGCGTCGCCAGCGTCGACGAGTCCGCCATCACCGGTGAATCGGCGCCGGTCATCCGGGAGTCGGGCGGCGACCGCTCGGCCGTCACCGGCGGCACCAAGGTCCTCTCCGACCGCATCGTCATCAAGATCACCACCAAGCCCGGCGAGACCTTCATCGACCGGATGATCAACCTCGTCGAGGGCGCCGCCCGGCAGAAGACCCCCAACGAGATCGCCCTCAACATCCTGCTGGCATCCCTGACCATCGTCTTCCTGCTGGCCGTCGTCACCCTCCAGCCGTTCGCGGTCTACGCGGGCGCCGAACAGTCGATGGTCGTGCTGACCGCGCTGCTGGTCTGCCTGATCCCCACCACCATCGGCGCGCTGCTCTCCGCCATCGGCATCGCCGGCATGGACCGGCTCGTCCAGCGCAACGTCCTCGCGATGTCCGGCCGCGCGGTCGAGGCCGCGGGCGACGTCTCCACCCTCCTCCTCGACAAGACCGGCACCATCACCTACGGCAACCGCCGGGCCGCCGAGTTCGTCCCCGTCCCCGGCGTCACCGACACCGAACTCGCCGACGCCGCCCAGCTCTCCTCGCTCGCCGACGAGACCCCCGAGGGCCGCTCCGTCCTCGACCTCGCCGTGGAGAAGTACGGCCGCACCGCCCGGCAGCAGGACCAGCTGACCGGCGCCGAGTGGATCGAGTTCACCGCCCAGACCCGGATGTCCGGCGTCGACCTCCCGGCGGACGGCACCGCGGCCCCGGCCCGCAAGGTCCGCAAGGGCGCCACCGCCTCCGTCGCCGCCTGGGTGACCGAGCGCGGCGGCACCGTCGCCGACGACGTCGACCGGATCGCGACGGCCATCGCGGAGGCGGGCGGCACCCCGCTGCCGGTCGCCGTCGACGACGCGGACGGCGCCCGCGTGCTGGGCGTCATCCACCTCAAGGACGTCGTCAAGGACGGCATGCGGGAGCGGTTCGAGGAGCTGCGCCGGATGGGCATCAAGACCATCATGATCACCGGCGACAACCCGCTCACCGCCAGGGCCATCGCCGCGGAGGCAGGTGTCGACGACTTCCTCGCCGAGGCCACCCCCGAGGACAAGATGGCCCTCATCAAGCGGGAGCAGGCGGGCGGCAAGCTCGTCGCGATGACCGGCGACGGCACCAACGACGCCCCGGCCCTCGCCCAGGCCGACGTCGGCGTCGCCATGAACACCGGCACCTCCGCCGCCAAGGAGGCCGGAAACATGGTCGACCTCGACTCCGACCCCACCAAACTCATCGAGATCGTCGAGATCGGCAAGCAGTTGCTGATCACCCGCGGCGCCCTGACGACCTTCTCCATCGCCAACGACGTCGCCAAGTACTTCGCGATCATCCCGGCGATGTTCGCGGTGGTGTACCCGGGCCTGAACAAGCTCAACATCATGGGCCTGACGTCCCCGCAGTCCGCGATCCTGTCGGCCGTCATCTTCAACGCCCTGGTCATCGTCGCGCTGGTCCCGCTCGCCCTGAAGGGCGTCCGCTACCGCCCGATGAGCGCGGACCGCATGCTCCGCCGCAACCTCGCCCTCTACGGGCTCGGCGGCCTGATCACGCCCTTCCTCGGCATCAAGCTCATCGACCTGCTCCTGACCCTCATCCCTGGCATCGGGTGACGCCCACCATGAACACCTCCCTGGCCAACACCGCCCGCCTCACCGGCGCCGCGCTCCGCGCCCTCCTCGCCCTCACCGTCCTGTGCGGCGTCCTCTACCCCCTCGCCGTCACCGGCCTCGCCCAGGGCCTCTTCCCCCACCAGGCCAACGGCTCCGAACTCCGCAGCGACGGCAAGGTCGTCGGCTCCTCGCTCATCGGCCAGCGCTACGACCTGCCGCCGAAGAAGGGCGAGTCCACCCCCGCCCCCGACCTGCGCTGGTTCCAGCCCCGCCCGTCCGACGGCCTCGGCCAGAACACCGTCAACACGCAGTACGAGCTCCAGGTCTCCGGCGCCACCAACCGCGCGGGCGACAGCCCCGACCTCGTCAAGGCGGTCAAGGAGGCCAAGGCGGCCGTCCTCGCGGACAACACTGTCCCCGGCTACACCCCCAAGCCCTCGGACGTCCCCGCCGACGCCGTGACCTCCTCCGGCTCGGGCCTGGACCCCGACATCTCCCCGGCCTACGCCCGCCTCCAGATCCACCGGGTCGCGGCCCGCAACCACCTCCCCGTCCCCGAGGTCACCCGCCTCGTCGACACCCACACCACCACCCCCACCCTCGGCTTCCTGGGCGAGCCCCGGGTGAACGTGCTGGAACTGAACGTGGCGCTGAGGGAGGTGGTGGGGGAGGGGTGAGGGGGGCCGCGTCCGGCCGGTGGGGGCGGGCGCGGTGCTCCTTCCGGGTGGCCCCGGTCCGGCCTCGGGATGGCCCTCCGGGGCGCAGGGATCGCGCCAACTCGCCAGCTCCGAGCGGGTGTTCGGCCCTCCGTGATGTGTGCGCACCGCAAGCGCGGCAAGAGCGCACGCAACGGTCCCCGCGTTTTCCGGGCCCGGGCCGCGGCCGCCGCGCGGGCCCGGCCCGGCTCGCCGTTTCGCGTCCGGTTACCGGAAAGAGGCAACGGACAACACGTCCGGATTGCCGTGCGGGACTCCCTTCGCGTGCCAAGCTCGTGGTGGAGCGGAAATCGCGCTTCGACCCCACCCGAATCTGTCGACGCGTGCGCCGCGACGAGAGGACTTGGCATGCCCATGAACCCGACCTTCGGGGGCGAACTGCGTCGCCTGCGGGAGCAGGCCGGACGCACGCTGCACGACCTGGCGCAGGAGACCAACTACAGCCGCAGCCACCTCAGTCGCATCGAACGCGGGGAGAAGCGGCCCTCCGTCGCGCTGGCCCGCCGCTGCGACGCCCTGTTCCAGGCCGCCGGCCGGCTGCAGGAGCTGGCGGAGGAGGAACTGCCCGACCTGGCCGGCGCATTAGCACTGGCCGACCGGCCCGTCGGCCGACGCGGCCTGCTCACTGCCGGCGCGGCCTCCCTGATCGGCTACAACCTGCCCACCGGCGCCGGCGCCGGCACCGTGGCCGCCCGGCCCGCCGGCGTCTCGCTCGCCGATCCGTTCCGGGCGCAGCTGGAGCAGATGCGCCGCCTCGGGCAGAGCGCGGACCCGGGCTCCCTGCTCGACCTGCTCGGGGTGCAGACCCGCACCGTCGCCCAGCTCGCGGTGGCACAGGGCTCCGCCGACGGCGCCGAACTCCTCGTCCTCGCCGCGCACTTCGCCAACTACACCGGCTGGATGGCGCAGGAGAGCGGCGACAACCGCGCCGCACTCGACTGGACCGCCAAGGCCGTCGATCTGGCGGAGGCCGGCGGCGACCGCGACCTGTCGTCGTACGCCCTGGTCCGGCAGGCGCTGGTGGCCTTCTACGACCACGACGCGGCGGGCACCGTCGCGCTCGCGGGCCGTGCGCAGTCGGAGCGGCTGCCGTCCCGCATCCGGGGGCTGGCCGCGCAGCGGGAGGCCCAGGGCCATGCGCTCGCCGGTGACGAGCGCGCCTGCCTGCGCAGCCTCGACCGGGCCCGCGCGATGTTCGCCGCGGAGCCCGCCCGGACCGGCGGCGACCCGGTGATCGGCACCTCGCACCTCACGGACCCCGCCGCCATGGTCACCGGCTGGTGCCTCTTCGACCTGGGACGACCCCGCGAGGCCGCCGAGGTCTTCGACCGGGAGTGCCCGCGCATCCCGCCCCACGCCCTGCGCTCCCGCACCCGGTACGGCATCCGCCACGCGCGGGCACACGCCGCGGCCGGTGAGGTCGAGCGCGCCTGCGCCCTCGCGGCCGAACTGCTCGACCTGACGGTGACCGCCCGCTCCGCCACCGTGACCGCGGACGTCCGCAACCTCGCCAGGGAGCTGGCGCGCTTCCGTACCGCCCGCGCCGTACGCGAGCTGCAGCCCGCGCTCTCCAGAGCGCTCACCCTCACCCGGCCCTGACGGCCGCCCCGCACGCACCCCGTCGCCGGGCGGCGGACCCCGCCTGATGCCACCGCCGTACGGGGCCGATGACGCCTGCCCGTAGGGGCGAGGCGTACTCCACGGCCGTACGGCCGCTGCCCCGCTCCCGCCCCTGGCCTCCGCGCCGGAACCCGGCCGCCGCCAGCGGCCCGTCTCGCCACGCCCGGAAACGCCGACCACCGCACCCGGATCCTCCCCCGATCCGTCGCCGACCCGGCCCGTCGCCCCGCGGCGGACCGCACCCGCAGAGAACCGAAGAGGAAGCGAACACCGCCATGCACGACATCTTCATCAACTACCGCACCAAGGACGAAGAGGCCACCGCCACCACGCTCGATGTCTATCTCTCGGGGCGCTTCGGCACCGATCAGGTCTTCCGCGCCAGCAAGTCCATCGACGCGGGCCAGGACTTCCGCAAGGGGCTGGTCGCCGCCGCGCGCCGCTGCCACGTCCTGCTCGCGGTGATCGGACCGGACTGGCTGACGGCGAAGGCCAAGGACGGCAGGCGGGCGCTGGACGCGCCCGACGACTGGACGCGCCGGGAGATCCTGGAAGCGGCCGAATCGGCGCAGGTCATCCCGGTACTGGTCGGGGACACGCTCCGGCTGGAGCGCCCCGACCTGCCCAAGGCCCTCGCCTGGCTGGCCGACTGCCAATACCGGCGGCTGTACCACCGCGACCACACCGCCGGCCTCCGGCGCATCGGCGACGACATCGCCGAGCTGGTCCCGCATCTCGCCGAGGCCGACCGGCACGGGCCCGAGGAGAACGCCCGGAGCGCGGCCGAGGCGGGCGGCGGCAACCGGGTGGAAGGCGTCCAGGCGGAAGCGGGCACCATCCACCAGAACGGCGGCATCGGCAACCTCGCCGGCGGCTTCCACGGCACGTACCTCGACCGGCCGACCGGGCCCGTCCACACGGGAACCGGCGCGCAGAACACCACGCACCACGCCCCGCAGTTCTCCGGGGACGGCGCGCACTACGTCGCGGGCGATGCCGCCGGACCGGTCGGCGGCACCCACATCGCCGGGAACCACACCGGCACCATCGGCACCCACCACGACAACCGCCGCGCATCCGAGGACAGCGACAGGTGACCGACGAGGACGGCGCCACCTGGGTCAGCGGCTCGCAGGGCCCGGTGCACACCGGGCCCGGGTCTCAGTACATCTCGAACACCTGGTACCTCAGCGCCGACAGTTCCCATCTGGTTCGTGCCGGGACCGACCCGCTGACCATCGCGCGGGACCACCGGACCTGGCTGCGCCGCCGGTTCATCGCCCCTTCCCACTACGGGGAGGCCGCCGAACGGTTGGAGGAGCCCGGAACCACCGTCCTGCTGGACGGTCCCGAAGGCGTCGGGCTGCGGACCGCCGCCACGATGCTGCTCCACTGCCTGGAGTCCGCGGAAGGCCGGTTCGAAGAACTGTCCGCCGAGGAGAAGGAGAAGGAGGAGAACGGCCCCGACATCGCCGCGGGCGACCGATTCCTGCTCGACCTCTCCGGCACCTCCGACGAGTCCTACCGGAAGGCTCAGCGGCTGCTGCTCGTCTACCGGACGAAGGTGTCGGAGCGCGGAGCGCGGCTGGCCGTCGTCCTGCCGAACGGGCTCCGCCATCTGATCCACGAGGAACTGGCGCCGCTGGTGGTCGAGTTGGGCCGCCCCGACGGGGCACGGGTACTCGCCCGCTACCTCCGGCAGGACGGCACCGACACCGGGCGGGGCAGCGGGCCGGAGCCGGACCTGCGGCCGCTGCTCCACGCGGCACCGATGCGGGAGATCGCCGCCTTCGCCGAGATGGTGCGTCGCGCCCGCGAGCGGGACACCCGTGGCGGGAGCTTCCCCGAATGGTGCGCCGAGGCCCTCGCCGCGGTCACCGACCGGTCGAAGGAGGTCACCGACCAGGTGCGGGAGCACACCACCGTCCCGGAACGGGTGTTGCTGCTCTCCGCGGCCTTGTTCAGCGGCGGCACCGCCGACGCCGTGCACCGCTGTGCCGCTGCACTCCTGCGGCTGCTCGGACACGAGGACGACGGAACGCCGCTGCTGGCCAGGCCCGGCCTCGGTGAACAGCTTCAGGCCCTCGACATCCAGCGGGACGACGACGGCCGGGTCCGCTTCGTCAAGCTCGCCTACGACGGCGCGGTCCGGCGCCACTTCTGGGCCAACTACCCGGATCTACGGGGCCGGCTGCGTACCTGGGTGGCGGGCATCGCGCAGTTCCCGGGGCTGACCGCCGGTGACCGGCAACGGTTGGTGGTGCGGTTCGCCGAACAGTGCCTCGCCGTGGACCGCCCCCATGACCTCTGGTTCGTGGCGGAGAAGTGGACCGCCGCCGACACCCACCACCGGATGGAGGCCGAGGCCGCCGCCCTCCTGGAACAGGGCCTCGCCCATCCACGGCACGCCGGCCGTATCCGCGCCCGGATCTACGAGTGGGTGACGGGGGCCCAGCTCAGCCTCGGCCTCGCCCGCGTCCTGACCGGCGTCTGCCGGCAGGTCCTCGCCGCCACCCACCCCGACCAGGCCCTGGTCCGTCTGCACCATCTGGCGCTCCGCTCCGGCGAGGAGGCCGAGGTGGCGTGGGAGGACCTGCTGGACCTGGCGTGCGGCAGCCGCCGTCTCCACGCGCGCCTCGTCGACCGGTTGCTGACCGTGAGACGGGGTGCGGAGGAGCGGAAGTTCCGGCTGCTGCTCGACCTGATCGCCCCGGCCCGGCTCGGCTTCTGCCCGTACCGGCAGTCCCTCCAGGGCGCCTGGCGGGCCGTGCTGGCCCGGGCCGACTCCCCGGCGGTCTGGAAGCCGTCGGCGCTCGCGCTCTTCACCGCGGTGCACGAACGGCCGGACTGGGACCGCGCGCCCGACGCCCTGATACGCGCGGCCGACGGCGATCCGGGCGTCCTGAACCACCTCTACGTAATGACCTGCGAATGGGCGGCGGCCGCCGTGTCGCCGCGCGACCGCGCGGCCCGGCAGGTGACCGCCGCCGAGCTCCGGCAGAAGATCGACGCCGCGCAGGGCCTGGACTTCACGACCGGTCGCCCCGGCGCCCCCTAGGGAGAACCCCGATGACGTTCCGAACCAAAACCGTCCCCATCCTCCTCGTCCTGCTCGGCGGCTCCGTGGCCGTCCTGCTCGGGCTGCAGCTCGGCTGGCCCGCCTGGGTGACCGTCTTCCCGGCGCTGGCGCTGGTGGCGTTGTTGTCCCTGCTGGTGGTGTACCAGTCCGCCGAGCCGGAGCGGGAGCCCGATCCGTACCGTCCCGAACCGTCGCCCGTGGCGGAGCCCGTGCCGACGCCCTTCACGACCAGGCTCACGGCGCCGTCCGAACCTCCCTTCAACGAGAGGCGGGTGGACCGCGTCCGGCTCGCCAGCGCGCGTCCGGACTACACGTTCGTGTTCTCCGCCACCGTGTGGTGGCGCCCGCTCCGCAGCGGCGCGGGCCCCGCGCAGCCGGGCCTCGCGGACCTCGCCGTCTCCACCGTGCTCTCCCGGGCCCAGGCGGTCGTCGGCCAGGAGGACCCCGAGCGCTGGGAGACCGCGCCCCACCGGCTGCAGAGCGAGATCGGCTGCCAGCGCACGGACGCCGCGGACCTGATCACCGTGCTCGCCGACGGCATCAGCCTGACGCTGGACGAGGACGACCGCATCCGGCTGGAGAAGCTGTCCCAGCTCCGTAAGGACGAGGACGACTGGGAACGCCACCGCCACTTCGAACGCAGCCGTCGCTCCTACCTCGGCGACGAGGTGCTCAAGACGCCCGGCAGCGCCGTCGTGTGGTGGCTGGCCCGCCACGACGAACGGGTCAAGGACGCGGTCAACATGATCGGCCCGCTCGCCCAGCTGTCCGCCGCCGCCAACGACACCGTGATCCCCGAACCGTTCCGGCACGTCGTCGCCGGGTACCCGGACCGCGAGTCCTACCTCGCCGCGGTGAACGAGGCGGTCGACGCGGAGATCGCCGACGACACGGGGTACGCCGCCAGGACGCCCATGCCGGACGCGGAGCAGCCGCCGTTCAGCTTCGGCCCGGACTCCGCCTTCCCGGACGACACGGACGAGGGACCTCGGTACGGCGCGTACGGGCCGGACGAGCCGGACGAGCCGGGCCCGTTCGGCGCCACGGCCACGGTTCCGAGCGGCGACGCCGTCGACCACATCGCCGGGCTGCTCGACGAACTCGGCCTGAAGGAAGGCACCCCGGAGCGCGCGGCGTACATCGAACGCATCGCCCGGACCACCGAGGCCTCCGGACTCTCCGAGGAGGCGGAACGGATCAGGCAGCGGCTGATCCCCGACCACTGCCCGCCCCCCGGGGCCCGGCCGCCGTTCACCGCCCCCGCCGCGCCGCCTCCCGGCCACCACGGCACCGCCCCGGACGGCCAGTGGACCCCGGCTGACCACGCCGCTCCCGCCTCCGCCCCTGCCGACGACGCCCCGCGCGGCTCCGCTCCCGAGGAGGGCTGGGGGCCGGGCCACCGCCCCGAGGAGGCCCCCGCCGCCCCCACGCCCTCGTTCGACGACCGCCCCGGCGACGGTGACGCGAGGCAGAAGACCCCCGAGGGATTCTTCACCGGCGCACCCTCGGAGGGCGAGGAGGCGGGCGGCGGATTCGGCGCCGAGGACGGGTACGCCGCCAACGGACAGCCCGCCGCCCCGCACTCCGCGCCCGACGCCGCCCCGCACTCCGCCCCCGGCGGCGGCCACGGCCCGGCCCCGCAACCGTCCCCGCAACCGTCCCCGTACGACGCCCCCGAGGACCCGTCCCCGTTCGACGGCCCCGAGGACCCGTCCCCGTTCGACGGCCCCGACCGGCCCGGTGACCCCCGTCCTGCCGGCCACGACCCCCGGCGCGGCTACGGAATGCCGCCGGAGCAGGCCCCGGACGGCGGATACGCACCGCCGCCGAACGACGCGGCGCCGGCGGGACACGCACCGGGAGCCGACACGGTCCCGCCCGCGAACGGCACCCCGCCGACCGGCGATCCCCTGTGGTGGGGCGACCCGGCCGGGCCGTCCGACGACGGACCGGCGGCGCCCCCGGCCGGCCCGCCCGCCGCGCCCCGCCGCGTGTGGGCCATGCCGCCCGCGGACGCCGACGGACCGGACACCCCGGCGGCCGCGGACCGGCCCGAGCCCCCTCATGACGGCGGACCGCAGCACCCGCACACCCCCGGCTTCGGCTGACCTGCACCCCCGGCCCCGCGGGGCACCACGGCAGACGACGGGCCCCACCGATTGCGGTGGGGCCCGTTCCCGTCCGCCCACCGCCCCATGGCCACCCTCCCCGCCCCGTCCGCGATACTGCCTACGCAACTGACGCCACAGGCAGGGGGAATCGGTGCGTCCGCTGGGCAAGGGGGACCCGCAGCAGATCGGGCCGTTCCGGATGGTCGGGCTGCTCGGGGGCGGCGGGATGGGGCGGGTCTATCTGGGGCGCGGGGCGGACGGGCGGACGGTCGCGGTGAAGACCGCGCGGGCCGAACTCGCCGACGACCGCGGCTTCCGCAAGCGGTTCGCCCGCGAGGTGGCGGCGGCGCGGCGGGTCGGCGGGCCGTTCGTGGCGCCGGTCGTCGACGCGGCGCCCCACGACGAGATCCCCTGGATGGCGACGGAGTACGTACCGGGCGTCTCGCTCAGCGACGCCGTGCACGACACCGGGCCGCTGCCGGTGCCCACGGTGCGGGCACTGACGGCCGGGCTGCTCCAGGCGCTGGCCGCGGTCCATGCGCAGGGCCTGGTCCACCGGGACCTCAAACCGTCGAACATCCTGCTCACCGCCGACGGCCCCCGCGTCATCGACTTCGGCATCGCCCACTCCGCCACCGACACCGCCCTGACCGCCACCGGCACCGCCCTCGGCACCCCCGGCTTCATGGCGCCCGAACAACTCACCCTCTCCGGCGGCGACATCACCGGCGCCGCCGACGTCTTCGCCCTCGGCGGCGTCCTCGTCTACGCGGCGACCGGCGGCGGCCCGTACGGCAGCGCCGAACCGCAGATCCTCATGTACCGCACCGTCCACGAACAGCCCCGGCTCGACGGACTGCCGGAAGGCATCAGGGCGTTGGCGTCGTCCTGTCTGGTGAAGGAGCCGGAGCGGCGGCCCGCGGTGTCCGACCTCGCGGCGCGCGTCGGCGCCCCGGGCCCGTACGGGAACTGGCTCCCGGAACCGGTCACGGCACAACTCCGCAGCCTCTCCGACCGGTTGCGCGACCCCCGCCGGCCGGGCCCCGCGACGGACGGCGCGATTCCCGACGCCATGCAACCCACGCCCGACGCCGCGGACCGCACGCCTGACGGCACGGACCGCACGCCGGGCCCGCCCGCATCCCCCGGGGCCGCCACCCCACCCGCATCCCCCGGGGCCGCCGCCGTCCCGCCGCACGCCCTTGCCACCGTCCCCGCCGCGACCACCCCGGCCCCCGGCCTCGCCCCCACGCCCCCGCAGGGCCGGTACGGTCCGGCCCCGGTCATGCCGCCCCAGGGGCAAGCCGGGCCCGGTCCGCACCCGGGCCCGGCCCCCGCGGGAACGGAGAAGACGGCTCCCGGCGCGCGCCCCGGCGGCGCCGGGCCCACCCGCCGCCGCGCCCTGGCCGGCCTGTCCGTGGCCGGCGCCGGGGCGCTGGCCTGGTTCCTGTGGCCCGCGGGGGAGAGCGGCCGGGACCCGTCCGTCGGGAACGCGCGACCCGACCGGAAGCCGTCCGCCGGCAGCTCCCCGAGGACCGGGCTGCCGGCCGAGATCCGCGACCGGGGCAGCCTCGTCGTCGGCTCCGACCTCAGCTACGCACCCATGGAGTTCGTCAAAGGGGGCAAGCCCGCCGGTTTCGACATCGATCTGGCGGACGCCCTCGGCAGCGACCTGGGCGTCACCGCCGTGATCGCGAACGGCTCCTTCGACTCGCTCCTGCCCGGCCTCGCCTCGGGCCGCTACGACCTGGTGCTCTCCGCCCTCACCGACACCCCGGAACGGCAGCGGGGCACCGGCTCCGAGCCGCGCGGCGGCGTCGATCTGATCGACTACTTCCACAGCGGCTTCGCCCTCGTCGTCCCCCGCGCCGCCCGCGCGACGATCAAGGGGCTCGACGACCTGACGGGCCGGACGGTCGCCGTGCAGCGGGGCTCGGCCGCCCGCGAGCACCTGGCCGGACTGGGCCGGAAGAAGCCGGACGTCCGGGAGTTCGACACGGCCGACGAGGCGTACGCCGACCTCCTCAAGGGCGGCTCCGACGCCTGCCTCGACGAGTACCCCGTCGCCGCCCGCACCCTCACCACCCACACCGCCCTCGTCACCACCGGCGGCCAGATCGCCCCGCGCCCCTTCGGCATCGCCGTCGCCAAGTCCCGAACGGACCTCCGCGACGCCGTCCGAGCCTCCCTGGACCGGCTGATCGCGGACGGCACCTACGGGAAGCTCCTCGCCAAATGGGGCGTGAGGGCGGGCGCGGTACCGCGGGCGGAGATCAACGGGGGGAAGTGAACGGGCCCGGTTTCCCGCACCGGCCCCGTGGACCGGTTTCCCGCGCCGGCCCCGTGGACCGGTTTCCCGCGCCGGCCCCGGGACGGCGAACATCTCCGGCCTCGGGACGGTGAACGGGCCCCCGGGGGTCCGCTCCCGCCCGGCGCACCGCGCGCGGCCTCACTCCGGCCAGTCGGAGTTCTTGATCACCTCCACGAAGTCCCCCCGCACGAACCCGGGCACGTAGTGCGCCAGCACATCCGCCTTCACATTGCCGAACGTCGTCTCCGGCCGGTCCTTGATGCCCTCCGTGAACGCGGCGAGGATGCCGTTCTTGAAATCCGGCCGGGGGTGCGCCGCGACCACCGCGGCCCGCTGCTCGTCGGAGACCGCGTGGTAGCCGATGCCCAGGACGTCCAGCTCCACACCCCGGGTGACCAGCGCGATCTCCGGCGCCATATGGAGCGGGATCTCGGGCGTGGTGTGCAGCGCGATGGCCGTCCAGACCAGATCGGCCGCCTCGCCGGTGACGCCGTGGGCGTGCAGGAACCGGCGGGCCTCGTCGGCACCGTCGATCTCGAACCGCTGATCCGTCCGGCGGTACCGCTCGGTCAGCCCCAGATCGTGGAACATCGCCCCGACGTACAGCAGCTCGGGGTCGACCGTCAGCCCCTGCTCCCGGCCGCGCAGCGAGCCCCACAGGAACACCCGCCGCGAATGGTCGAAGACCAGCGGCGGTGCCGCCTCCCGCACCAGCTCGGTGGCCTCCCGCGCCAGCGCGCTGTCCGGGATCTCCACACCTGCGATCGATGCACTCATGGGTACGTCCTCTCGGGTCGGAACGGATGAACGGCCGAACGAAGGGCGGCCGCCTCGCACCGCTTCCCCCAGATTCGCCCGGGTCCCTACCCTGACGCCATGTCCTCACGGCCGGATGAACCACAGATCCGGACATGCCGCCCGGGTGCGGCCGGTCCGCTCCGGGTGGCGCTCGTGGTCTTCGACGGCGTGACCTTCCTCGACGTCAGTGGCCCGTCGGAGGTACTGCACCAGGCGGGCCGCTTCGGGTGCCCGTACGAGACGGTGCTGGTCGCACCCGGCGGCGGGCCGGTCACCACCGCCGCCGGACCGGCGCTGACCGGCACCGTTGCGGCGGCGGAGGCCGGGCCCGTCCACACGGTGCTGGTCGCCGGCGGCGACCGCCTCGCCGAGCAGCCGCCCGACGACGCACTCCTGGCGACCGTCCGCACGCTCGCCCCCGGCGCGGCACGCATCGCCTCCGTCTGCACCGGCGCCTTCGTCCTCGCCGAACTGGGCCTGCTGGACGGCCGCCGCGCCACCACCCACTGGCGGCACGCCGCCGCCCTCGCCCGCCGCCACCCGCGGGTACGCGTCGAGCCGGACGCGCTCCACCTCCGCGACGGCCGGTACGTCACCTCGGCGGGCATCAGCGCGGGCATCGACCTGACCCTCGCCCTGGTGGAGGACGACCACGGCGCCGAGGCGGCCCGGGAGATCGCCCGGGAGATGGTCGTCTTCCTGCACCGGCCGGGCGGCCAGTCGCAGTTCTCCGCGGCGCTCGGCGCCCCGCCCGCCCGCGGCGACCTGCTCCGCCCGGTCCTGGAGTCCGTCCTCGCCGATCCGGCCGCCGACCACAGCCTGGCGGCGCTGGCCGCCGCCGCGGCCGTCAGCCCCCGCCATCTGACCCGCCGCTTCCGCGCCGAACTGGGCACCACCCCGGCCCGCTGGGTCGAACGCGTCCGCCTCGACCGCGCCCGGCAACTCCTCCTCGACGGCCACAGCGTCACCGCCGCCGCCCGCCACAGCGGCCTGGGCACCGACGAATCCCTCCGCCGCGCCTTCGCCCGCCACCTCGGCACCACCCCGACCCACTACCGCCAACGCTTCGCCAGCACGAGACAGGCCCAGACCCCGGAGATCCCCCAAGGGACGCCCGCAACGCCCCGCCCGGCGCCCGGCGACCCGTAGGGGATCCGCCGCCACCGGCCGGTTAGCCAGGTGTTAGCGGTGGGGCAGCCGGGCGGTAGCGGCCCTGGGCAGAGTCGGTGACGTACCGAGGAGAGCACGCCACCGACCGTCCCAGGGGACCCGCCATGAACGCCAGCACCGCCACCCGCACCCCGCGCCGCCGCACCCTGCGCGTCGCCCTCGCCGCCCTGACCGTGGCCGCCGGCCTCACCCTGACCGCCTGCTCGGGCGCGGACGCCGCCGGCACGAAGCCCGCAGGTCACGCGGCCACCGCCGAGTCCGGCACGGGCTCCGGCGCCAAGGCCGGCAACGCCGCGGAGGCCAAGTCCGCCGCCGAGGGCGCGAAGTCGGCCGGCGCGTCCGACGCCACGGGCGAGGCGGGCACCCCGGACCGCACCGTGACCCTGGAGGACGGCAGCACGGCCGAGATCTACGACCTCGGCAACCAGAACTACCTCGCCCGGATCGTCCACGACGACGAGATCCTGGCCACGCTGGAGACGAAGGACTCCGACGCCGCGGCCGACCTCAACGGCATGTACGTCCTGCTCACGATGGGCGGCGAGGTCCACTCCTGGATGGGCGGCGCCCAGCGCGGGCCGGGCACCTTCACCCTCGCCGGCGGCTGGCAGGCCAAGGTCACCAAGGTCGGCGAACTCCACTTCCGCGCCGAGATCATCGGCCACGAGGGCTCGGTGGACGCCACGCTGGAGGCCAACGAGAACGCCGACGGCGTCGACGCCAACGGTGTCTCCATCGTCCTCACCGCCGGCGGCGAGATCAGCGCCCACGAGTGACCGAACCGGCTCCCCTACGGGACACCCCTTGGACCGCACCCCCGGACCGGCCCCGGCTTCTGCTCCCGCTCCCGTTGACCTCCCCCGTGACGGGCCGGGCGCGGGAGCCGGGCTCGGCCATCTCCCGGGTGATCACCCGGTCGCTCACGTTCGTCGAGTACACGATCGTCGTCGCCAGGGAGCCGATCTTCGTGATGCGCGCGGTGACCTCTTCGAGATGGCCCATCGAACGGGCCGCCACCTTGGCGACGAAGCAGTCGCTCCCGGTCACATGGTGGCACTCCACGATCTCCGGGCAGTCGCGGAGAACGCGGAGGTATTCCTGGTAATTGCTGCCCGGAAACACGATGTTGACGATAGCCAGGATCGGCAGTCCCAGCGCGGACAGATTGACCCGCGTCCGATACCCCTCGATGACCCCGGACTGCTCCAGCCGCCGGACCCGTTCGGTGACCGCCGGCGGCGTCAAGGAGACCCGTCGTCCCAGCTCACTGAAGGTGATGCGGGCATTGGCCTGCAGCTCCTCCAGGATGCGCCAATCGGTCGCGTCGAGCGCCGCTTTCACCTCATCAGCCATTCGCCAAGAATACGGAGAATTCCCAAGTCAAGGCCGTCGAACTCCTTCAACTTCCCCTGTGGGAACGGCAGGCGCGCGCCCTAGCGTGAAGCCGATGCGAAGGAGGACGAAATGGCGCCCGCCACCCCACCCCGGAACCGCCCCGCACCCCCCGGCCGCCCCCCGCACCCCGCGGCCCCGGCCCGGGGCCCGGCCACCACCGGGCGGCTCACCCTCGCGCAGGGCACGGCCCTCTACGTCGGCGCGGTGCTCGGCACCGGCGTCCTCGCCCTCCCCGGACTGACCGCGCAGACCGCCGGCCCCGCGTCACTGATCGCCTGGGCGGCGCTCGTGGTGATGTCGGTGCCGCTCGCCGCGACCTTCGCGGCGCTCGCCGCCCGCCAACCCGACCCGGGCGGAGTGTCGACCTATGTGCGGCGGGCGTTCGGCGACCGCGCCGCCACCGTCGTCGGCTGGTGGTTCTACCTCGGCGCCCCGGTCGGCATCCCGGCACTGGCCCTCTTCGGCGCGTCCTACCTGGAACGCAGCACCGGCGGCGGCCCCGTGGCGACCACCGGCTACGCGGCGGCGCTGCTCGCCGCCGGCTTCCTGGCCAACGCCTTCGGCGTACGGGTCTCCGGACGCGTCCAACTCCTCCTCTCCGGCTCCCTGGCCCTGCTCCTCGTCCTCGGCATCCTGGTGGCGCTGCCGCACGCCGACCCGGCCCGCCTGCGGCCCTTCGCCCCGCACGGCTGGTCGGCGATCGGCCCCGCCGCGGCGCTCCTCGTCTGGTCGTTCACGGGCTGGGAGACGGTGACGCATCTGTCCGCGGAGTTCGCCCGCCCGCGCCGCGACATCAAACGGGCGACCGCCGCCGCACTGCTCACCATCGGCGTCCTCTACCTCGCCCTGGCCACCGTCACGGTGCTGGCCCTCGGCGCCGCCGGCACCTCGGCGACCTCCCTCGCCGCCCTGCTGGAACTGGGCTTCGGCCCCGCGGGCCCGCTCCTCGCCGGGGTGATCGCGGTCCTCACCACCCTCGGCACCATGAACGCCTACATCGCCGGCACCGCCAAACTCGGCGCCGCCCTCGCCCGCGACGGAGCCCTGCCCCCTGCCCTGGGATCCGGCGCCGAACCGGGCGGCGTCCCCCGCCGCAGCCTGACGGTGGTCGCAGCGATCGCGGCCACCGTCTTCACCGCCGCCACCATCACCCATACGCCGGTACAGCCCCTGGTCCTGAGCACCACCGCCTGCCTCGGCGCCGTCTACGCCGTAGGCTCAGCCGCCGGCGCCCGCCTCCTCCGACCCCACACCCCCTGGGGCACAGCCGCCGCCCTCACCTCCCTCCTCCTCATCTGCGTACTGCTCGCCCTGACGGGGGCGTATCTGCTGTGGCCGGTGGTGTTGGGGGGCGGCGCTCTGCTGTGGTGCCGCCGCCCGTCACAGATCCCATGAGACCGTCCCGTCCGCGGTGACCAATACCGCCAGGACGACGACGTCGGCGAGCCCGAGAAGCAGGCCGCCCCAGGCACGCCCGCGCCGCGCCGTCCCGCGCCGCAGGGCGAGGCCATATGAGAGTCAAGTCCCGCCGCGCCGAACACGCCGCGCTGACGCGTGCGGCGCTGCTCGACGCCGCCGCCGAGCTCTTCGCCGAGAAGGGCTTCGCCGCCACGTCCATCGACGACATCGCCACCGCGGCGCGGGTCAGCAAGGGGGCCGTCTACCACCACTTCCCCGACAAGAAGGCGATCTTCGACGAGGTCTTCCGGGTCGTTCAGGGCGAGGTCCTGGACCACGTCCAGGAAGCCGCCGTGGCCGATACGGGCGGCGCGGAGCGACCCCCGTTGGAGACCGCCGTGACTGCGGTGGAGAGCTTCCTGAGCAGCTACGTCACCGACGCGCGCAAGCGCTCACTGTTCCGCCAGTCCGCCGGCGTGCTCGGCGTCCACCGCTGCCGGGAAAACTACGGAGAACTGGCACACCCGTTGGTCCTCGGCCTCCTGGAGGACCTGCGAAGCCGAGGTGAACTACAGGACGTCTCGCGCGAAATGGCCGGCTCGGTCATCTTCGGAACCCTCTGCTCGGAACCCTCTGCGAGGCGGCCACCTCCCTGTCCCTCGCCGACGACCACGAAAAAGCCGGCCGCGAGGCATCCGAGGTCGTCACCTACCTGCTGTCGGGCCTGCTGAAGGACGACCCGGGGCGCAACAACCGCTGACGGGCAGGGGCGGCATGCTCCCCGGCGCCCGCCTCGCCCTCCGGAACGCTCCCCGCACCTCCCCGCCGACCGGAACTCCGGACAGCGGCCGGACCGCCCCACGAACAAGTTGAAGGGCCCCACCGCAAGCGGTGGGGCCCTTCAACAACGTGCCCGGTGAGGCACTGGCGGAGGATACGAGATTCGAACTCGTGAGGGGTTGCCCCCAACACGCTTTCCAAGCGTGCGCCCTAGGCCACTAGGCGAATCCTCCGCCGCAAACAATACAAGACGTTGAGGGGTGCTCGCGACCATGATCCGGAAGGCGGGGATCCGGGGGAGGTGTGCGGGAGTCGCAGGTGGGGGCGGGTCGTGTTCGGGGCGGGGGATCGGCTACTGTGGTGCGCAGCCCCTCACGTGGCGCTATCTGACTGAACTCCCCCAGGGCCGGAAGGCAGCAAGGGTAGGTCGGCTCTGGCGGGTGCGTGAGGGGCGTTTGCGTTTGCGGGCGGCTCGGTTGTCAGTGGGGGCCGATATCGTCGTATGCGTGTCGTCCCTCGCGCTGTACCGCCGCTACCGACCCGAGACCTTCGCCGAGGTCATCGGGCAAGAGCACGTGACCGATCCGCTGCAGCAGGCCCTGCGGAACAACCGCGTCAACCACGCGTATCTGTTCAGCGGCCCGCGCGGCTGCGGCAAGACGACCAGTGCGCGCATCCTGGCGCGCTGCCTGAACTGTGAGGAAGGTCCCACTCCGACGCCGTGCGGCACCTGCCAGTCCTGTGTCGACCTGGCGCGCAACGGCAAGGGCTCGATCGATGTGATCGAGATCGACGCCGCCTCCCACGGTGGCGTGGACGACGCTCGTGACCTGCGGGAAAAGGCATTCTTCGGGCCCGCCTCCAGCCGGTACAAGATCTACATCATCGACGAGGCGCACATGGTCACCTCGGCGGGGTTCAACGCCCTGCTGAAGGTGGTCGAGGAGCCGCCGGAGCATCTGAAGTTCATCTTCGCGACGACGGAGCCCGAGAAGGTCATCGGGACGATCCGCTCGCGTACGCACCACTACCCCTTCCGCCTGGTGCCGCCCGGGACGCTGCGGGACTACCTCTCCGAGGTGTGCGAGCGGGAGTCCGCGCCCGTCGAGGACGGGGTGCTGCCGCTGGTCGTGCGCGCCGGCGCCGGTTCGGTGCGTGACTCGATGTCCGTCATGGACCAGCTGCTGGCCGGCGCCGGAGACGACGGTGTGACGTATGCCATGGCGACGGCGCTGCTGGGGTACACCGACGGATCGCTGCTGGACGCGATCGTCGAGGCGTTCGCGGCCGGGGACGGCGCCGCGGCCTTCGAGGTCGTCGACAGGGTCATCGAGGGCGGCAACGACCCGCGCCGGTTCGTCGCCGATCTGCTGGAACGCCTGCGTGACCTGGTCATTCTCGCCGCGGTGCCCGACGCGGGGGAGAAGGGGCTGATCGACGCGCCCGCCGACGTCGTGGAGCGGATGACGGCGCAGGCGTCCGTGTTCGGCGCCGCGGAGCTGAGCCGCGCCGCCGATCTGGTCAACACCGGGCTGACGGAGATGCGCGGTGCCACCTCGCCGCGCCTCCAGCTGGAGCTGATCTGTGCCCGGGTGCTGCTGCCCGCGGCGTACGACGACGAGCGGTCCGTGCAGAGCCGGCTGGACCGGCTGGAGCGCGGCGTCGGTGCGGCCGGGCTCGCCGGGGGCGGCGGGGCCGGGTTCGCGGGTGGCGGTGCGCCGGTGGTCGACGGCGGTGGCGGCCCTGCCGTCGGATACGTGCCGGGGCCGGAGGCCCACCCGGTGGGTCCGCCCGCCGGTCCGGCGGGCCCGGCGGCTGCGCGGGCGGCGGTGCGCGGGGCGACCGGCGGCCCGGCCTCCCCTGCGGCGAATCAGCCCGCTGCGGCTCCGCCCGTGCAGGCTCAGCCCGCGGCTCCGGCCGCCGCACCGGCGGAGGGCGCGGCGCCGCGGAGCGGTTCGCACGCGGCCGAGCAGGCCGGGGAGCAGGCGCGTCCGGCCGGTGCCTGGCCCGGCGGTACGGGCGGCGGCCCGGCGGCCGGTGCGCCGGACGCGGGGGTCACGGCACCCGCCGCGGGCGGTGAGGCGGCTCCCGCGCGGCCCGGTGCCTGGCCCGGGAGCGGTGGCGCAGGTCAGGGCGAGGCCGCGCGGCGGCCCGGGGGCTGGCCGTCGGCCACGGCTCCGGGGCAGGGCGCGCGTCCGTCCGCCCCGGCGCCCGCAGCGGCGCCGCAGCAGCCCGCCGCGCCGCAGGCGCCCGCACCGCAGGCCCCGGCCGCGGGCGGGCAGGGCGCGGCTCAGGTGCGGCAGATGTGGCCGCAGATCCTGGAGGCGGTCAAGGGCCGCCGGCGTTTCACCTGGATCCTGCTGAGCCAGAACGCCCAGGTCTCCGGCTTCGACGGCACCACCCTCCAGATCGGCTTCCCCAACGCCGGGGCGCGCGACAGCTTCGCCAACGGCGGCAGCGAGGACGTGCTCAAGGACGTGCTCGCCGAGCGGTTCCAGGTGCAGTGGCGGGTCGAGGCGATCGTCGACCCGTCGGGCGGTGCCAACCCGCCGACCGGTGGCGCCCGCGGCGGCGGGGGCGGCTTCGGCGGCCAGGGCGGCGGTTACGGCGCAGGTCAGGGCGGTGGCTACGGCGGCCCCGCACAGTCCGGTCCGCCGTCGTCCGCGCCCGCGCAGGGCGGCCCGGCCACCGGCGGCGGTGCCTCCGGCGGCAGCCAGGGCGCCCGGATGGCGCGGGAGGCCGTGTCGTCGCCGTCGTCCGGCGGTCCGGGCGGCCGCACCCCGGAGCCCGAGGTCTCGCCCGAGCCGCCGCCGGTGTCCGTCGAGTACGACATGCCGGAGGAGGACGACCCCGATCTCGTCGACTCCGCCCTGAGCGGCCACGACCTCATCGTGCGGGAGCTGGGCGCGACGGTGGTGGAGGAGTTCAACAACGAGTGAGAGGGCGGGCGCCCCGCGTGAGGCTCCGGGGCACCACCGGACCGCCCCGCGCGCCGCGTCACCCGGCGGCGCGGGCCCATGCCAGGGGCCGTGCGCCCGCAGGTGCGGCTACGAGCCCACGCGCCCGTACACCCTCACTCCGTACGTACTCCGCCCCGCGCAGGCTCCGGCGGGCGGGCCTCCGTCCGTACCGCAGCGGGTGGCCGGACGGCCCCGCTCCGTTCACCCCGGAGGGGCAGGATGGCGGAGCGGACCGGGCCGGGCGTATGTGTGGCGGCTCGTCCGTACGGCGTAAGGCGCGGGTCCCGGGAAGCACGTAGGCTCGGGCCTACCGCACCAATCGTTGTCGTACGGCAGGAGTCACGTCGTGTTCCCCGGTGGTCAGCCCAATATGCAGCAGCTGCTCCAGCAGGCCCAGAAGATGCAGCAGGATCTTGCGGCCGCCCAGCAGGAGCTGGCGGAGACGCCCGTCGAGGGATCGGCGGGCGGCGGCCTCGTCAAGGCGACGGTGACCGGCTCGGGTGAGCTGAAGAGCCTGGTCATCGACCCGAAGGCGGTCGATGTCGACTCCGCGGAGGAGACCGCCGAGACCCTCGCCGACCTGGTGCTCGCGGCCGTCCGGGACGCGAACGCCAGTGCTCAGCAGCTCCAGCAGCAAAAGCTCGGCCCGCTGGCGCAGGGCATGGGCGGCGGCGGAATCCCCGGCCTGCCCTTCTGAGGCCCGGGGCCGACCGCGGTCTCCCCATTCCGGCGGTGGCCAACTAGCGTACTGAGCAGGGCAGAAGAGAAAGAAGACGTTCCGTGTACGAAGGCGTGGTTCAGGATCTGATCGACGAGCTGGGCAGGCTGCCCGGCGTCGGTCCCAAGAGCGCGCAGCGGATCGCCTTCCATGTCCTGCAGGCCGAGCCGACCGATGTCCGCCGGCTCGCGAACGCGCTGATGGAGGTCAAGGCGAAGGTCCGGTTCTGCAGCGTGTGCGGCAACGTCGCACAGGAGGAGCAGTGCCGGGTCTGCCTGGACCCGCGCCGCGACCCGGCGGTCATCTGCGTCGTCGAGGAGCCCAAGGACGTCGTGGCGATCGAGCGGACGCGGGAGTTCCGCGGCCGGTACCACGTGCTCGGCGGGGCGATCAGCCCGATCGAGGGCGTGGGCCCGGACGACCTGCGGATCCGGGAATTGCTGGCCAGGCTCGCCGACGGCACCGTCACCGAGCTGATCTTGGCCACCGACCCGAATCTGGAGGGCGAGGCCACCGCCACGTATCTGGCGCGCATGATCAAGCCCATGGGGCTGAAGGTGACGCGACTGGCCAGCGGACTGCCGGTCGGGGGCGATCTGGAGTATGCCGACGAGGTCACGCTCGGGCGGGCCTTCGAAGGGAGGAGACTTCTCGATGTCTGATGCCACGCTGCACAACGCGACGCAGAATCCCAACGACTTCGCCGTATCGATCTCCGACTCGATCGAGAGCTTCATCGTCGCGGTGACCGAGGTCGCCAAGGGCGACGAACCGGACAGCGCGGTGCCGTTCCTGCTGCTGGAGATCTCCCAGCTGCTGCTCACCGGCGGACGCCTCGGCGCCCATGAGGACATCGTCCCGGACGAGCGCTACGAACCGGACAGCGGCCCGGAGCCGGACGCCGACGAGCTGCGCGAGCAGTTCGCCCGCCTCCTCGACCCGGTCGACGTGTACTCCGAGGTCTTCGACCCGTACGTACCGCGCAGCGAGCCGGTGGCCTGCCGGATCTCCGACGACCTCGCCGACATCGTCACCGATCTGCGCCACGGGCTCGCGCACTACAAGGCGGGCCGGGTCAGCGAGGCGCTGTGGTGGTGGCAGTTCTCCTACCTCACCAACTGGGGCCCGACCGCGTCGGCGGCGCTGCGCGCGCTGCAGTCGCTGGTCGCCCACGTCCGCCTGGACCAGCCGCTGGACGCGCTGGACGGGCTGGACACCGACAGCGACGCCGGCGGCGACGAGGAGCGGCTCGCCGAGGAGGCGGGCAAGGTCATGGCGGCGGAGATCGCCGGGCCGCTGGGGATCCGCCGGGCGTGACGCCGCGGCGTCCGGCCGTCGCGCAGGGCCGTCGCGTACGGCCGGGCCGAAGCGGTGGCGGAGCCTCCAGGCGCGGTGCGCCGTGGCCGGTGGGCGGGGCGGTACCCGAGGGATTTCCGGGGCGCCGCCGGGATGGCGGAAACCGTATGCGGTGCGGTGGTGGCGGTGTGTGACCTGGCTTACGTTCCCGTGTGCTCCGGGCCGGAGCGGGCATGTGCTGGCCGAGCGGGCGCGACGGGGCGCCGCGCGGAGCCGCCGCGGGACACGGTGATCATCGGCGTACGAAGATGATCGATGGTTGAGCGTTGTGTCTCACCATGCGGTATCGGCGAGGCGGTTTCCGCCTGCTCGTTAAACTGAGTCGACCGCAGTACCCCCATTTCCGGGGGTCCGGGAGGAAACTCCCGAAGAGACAGTTGCGAGGAGCGCACGTGGGCCTTGTCGTGCAGAAGTACGGCGGCTCATCCGTTGCGGATGCCGAGGGCATCAAGCGCGTTGCCAAGCGAGTCGTCGAGGCCAAGAAGAACGGCAACCAGGTTGTCGTGGTGGTTTCGGCGATGGGCGACACGACGGACGAGCTGATCGATCTCGCTCAGGAAGTGTCCCCGATTCCATCGGGGCGCGAGTTCGACATGCTGCTGACCGCCGGAGAGCGAATCTCCATGGCGCTGCTGGCGATGGCGATCAAAAACCTCGGTCATGAAGCGCAGTCCTTCACCGGCAGCCAGGCCGGTGTGATCACCGACTCCGTGCACAACAAGGCGCGGATCATCGATGTCACGCCCGGCCGTATCCAGACGTCCGTGGACGAGGGCAACATCGCCATCGTCGCCGGATTCCAGGGCGTCTCGCAGGACAAGAAGGACATCACGACGCTCGGTCGCGGTGGTTCGGACACCACGGCGGTGGCGCTGGCCGCCGCGCTGAACGCCGATGTCTGCGAGATCTACACCGACGTCGACGGCGTCTTCACCGCCGACCCCCGGGTCGTCAAGAAGGCCCGGAAGATCGACTGGATCTCCTTCGAGGACATGCTGGAGCTGGCCAGCTCCGGCTCCAAGGTGCTGCTGCACCGCTGCGTCGAGTACGCACGCCGTTACAACATCCCGATCCACGTCCGCTCCTCGTTCTCGGGGCTCAAGGGCACGTGGGTCAGCAACGAACCGCAAGGGGACCAGCCGATGGAGCAGGCAATCATCTCGGGCGTCGCACACGACACCTCCGAGGCGAAGGTCACGGTCGTCGGCGTGCCGGACAAGCCGGGCGAGGCCGCGCGCATCTTCCGCGCCATCGCGGACTCCGAGGTCAACATCGACATGGTCGTCCAGAACGTCTCGGCCGCCTCGACCGGACTGACGGACATCTCCTTCACGCTGCCCAAGGCGGAGGGCCGCAAGGCCGTCGCCGCCCTGGAGAAGACCCGCGCGGCGGTCGGCTTCGACTCGCTGCGCTACGACGACCAGATCGCCAAGATCTCCCTGGTCGGCGCGGGCATGAAGACCAACCCGGGCGTCACCGCGACGTTCTTCGAGGCACTGTCGAACGCCGGCGTGAACATCGAGCTGATCTCGACCTCCGAGATCCGCATCTCGGTGGTCACCCGCGCCGACGACGTCAACGAGTCGGTCCGCGCGGTGCACACCGCCTTCGGCCTCGACACGGACAGCGACGAGGCCGTGGTCTACGGCGGCACCGGGCGCTGACCCACCGGCACGGACCGGGCGGTCCGCTCCCCGCGCGTGACGCGGGGGCGGGCCGCCCGCTTTTGTGGGCGGGACCGGACCCTGGTGACCGGGGCCGGCGAGGTGGCCGGAAGCGGCCTGTTTCCGGACGTCGCCGACCCGGCGGCGAGGCGTTCCGGGATTCGGGTGTCGCGGTGCCGACCCCCTGCGACATACTTGCGAAACGTGTGAAGGTTCTGTGATTGCGTCCGGGGATCCGGCGTCCCGTGCCTGGTCAGGGGCGTCTCGGTGTGCCCGGTCGGGAGGATCGGAACCGTCCGGGAACCGGCGATCGGGAGCGGAGCGTCTTGGGTCCTGCCCCGCGGGGCGTCGTGGGCGGGCGAGGCTCCTGGGGCGTACGGCTCCCTGGGTGGTCACGGCGCGCCGGCGGCGGCCCCGGCACGGCCGAGGTCGGAGCGAACGCGTCGGGACAATTGGGGCACCAAGGAAGAGCTGGGGCGCAATGAGGGCATACAACGCGACATCGGAGACGGTGGCGTGCGCGTACAACCCTGACGGGGAGATGCGTGTCCAACAGGCGTGGCAGAGGTTCTCGCATTCACGATCGCCCCGGCGGGCGCAGCGGGCGCGGCGGTGCGTCCGCCCCACGCCCGTGGCGCCGGGGGCATGCCGGTGATCGCGCCCTGGCCCACCACGCGGCCCGGCAAGCTCCCCGCCCCGCGCGGTGACGCCGACGCACTCGGCGAATCTGACGACACGGCGGCCACCGGCACCACCGTCGACCACCTCACCGAGACCTACCGCGCCCACTACCGCTCCCTGCTCGGCCTCGCCGCGCTGCTCCTCGACGACACCGCCTCCTGCGAGGACGTCGTCCAGGAGGCGTTCATCCGCGTCCACTCCGCCCGCAACCGCGTTCGCGAACCGGAGAAGACCCTCGCCTACCTGCGGCAGACCGTCGTCAACCTCTCCCGCTCCGCGCTGCGCCGCCGCATCATCGGCCTCAAGCTGCTCTCCAAGCCGATGCCGGACATGGCCAGCGCCGAGGAAGGCGCCTACGACCTGCTGGAACGCGATGAACTGATCCGGGCGATGCGCGGACTCCAGCGCCGCCAGCGCGAGGTGCTGGTGCTGCGCTACTTCGCCGACATGACCGAGGCGCAGGTCGCCGAGACGCTGGGCATATCGCTCGGCTCGGTGAAGGCGTACGGCTCGCGCGGTATCGCGGCGCTCCGCGTCGCGATGGAGGCACCGGCATGAACGGCAACACCGTCGACCCGGCCCGTGCACACTCCGGGGCGGGCGATCATGGCGGCCCGGACGGTGCCGGAGATTTCGTGACATCCGGCGGCGGGGACGGCGGCCACGCCGGTCCCGGCTGGGCCCAGGGAGCCCGAGACGCCGCACCCGGCGAGAGCGCCCCCGGCGCCGGCGGCGCGGGCCACCACGGCGGAGGCGCGGGCTCCGGTCCCGGCGTCCCCGGGCAGGGCGAGGAGCCCGGCGACGGCGGATTCGGCGACGAGGACGCGCTGCGGCGGCTGCTGCAGTCCTCCGTCGGCGACCTCGAACCGGCGCCCGACGCCCTCGACCAGATCCGGCACGCCGTACCCGCCCGGCGCCGGCGACGCCGCCACGCCGTCGTCGGCGCGGCCGCCGCGCTGCTGCTCGGCGGCACCTCCATCCCGGCGATGGTGCAGGTCGCCCACCTCGACGAAGCCCCTGGCGACCGGCCCGCCAACGCCGCGGGAAACCGGCAGACCGGCGCCACCGACGGCGCCCCGGACGGCGGCACCGCCACCCGCGGCCGCCAGACCTCCGGCGGCGGCACGGCCCCCGGCGGCACCGGCCACCACGACGACGGCCACGGCACCTCGGAGAAGCCCCACCACCCCGGCGACGGCTCCGGCGAGGTCAGCCCGGACCCGTACGAAACGATGGACGTCACCTCCCCCGTCTGCGGACGCGACCAACTCGGCAAGGGCAGCGGCAACGTCGCCCCCGCCGACGCCGAGGGCCGCGTCTACGGCGCCTTCCGCGTCGTCAACACCTCCGCCACCGCCTGCTCCGTCGACGGCGGCGGCACCGTGGACGTCGTCGCACAGGGCGCCGCCGACACCGCCCGCATCCACGTCGTCGACCACACCAGCGGCGACGAGGCCACCGGCCTGCCCGACCCCGCCACCGCCCCTGACCAGCTCGTGCTCAAGCCCGGCCAGGCATACGAGATCAAGTTCGCCTGGATCCCGTCGTCCGGCGGCTGCAACGGATCCGGACCCTCGCCGTCGGCCTCCCCGTCCAGCCCGTCGGACGCCCCGGCGGCCGACGACAACGGCGAGGGCACGGGCGGCGGCCAGGGCGGCGACACCGCCGGGGGGAGCGGCGGCGGTTCGGGCGGCGGTGGCGCCGCGCCCGGCGGCATCGTCCTCAGCCACACCCCGGAGGCCGGCGACCCGATCGCCGCCGACACCACCCTCACCGACGCCTGCGCCGGAACCGTGTACCGGACCGGCGTGCTGAACGGCAAATAGCCAGGTCGCCGCCGCCTCGTGCGGGGCGCCCCGCCGGGGGAGCGGGCCCTGCCAGGGGGCGGTGCAGGAACGCCGAACGGGCCCCGTACCGTTGAGGCGTGTACCGGTTCCTGCTGACCCCGCGGTGGTGGGGAATCAACGTCTTCGCCGTACTGGCGATCCCCTTCTGCATCTTCATGGGCAGCTGGCAGCTCGGCCGCTTCGAGGTCCGCTTCGACTCGCATCAGCAGCAGGCGGAACGGGCCGCGGCAGCCGAGACGGCCGCCGCTCGGCCCCTCGGCAGCCTCCTCCCCGTCGACCAGGTCACCTCCGGCCGGCAGGCCCGCGCCCGCGGCACGTACGACGTCCGGCGCCAACTGCTCGTCCCGGACCGCACCCTCGACCGCAAGGCGAGCAGCCGCCCGGGCTTCTACGTCCTGACGCCGCTGCGCACCGACGGCGGCAAGGCCCTCCCGGTCGTCCGCGGCTGGCTCCCCGGCGACGCGGACAACCCCGCCGACACCGCGAAGGTGCCCGCGCCGCCGGCCGGTGAGGTCACCGTCACCGGTGCCCTCCAGGCATCCGAGAACATCGGCACCAGCGGCGTGCACTCCGCCGGCGGCCTCCCCAAGGGGCAGCTCGGCATGATCAGCGCCGCCTCGCTGGTCAACATCGTGCCGTACCCGGTCTACGACGCCTGGATCACGCTCGGCGACACCTCCGCGCCCTTGAAGGCCGTACCGCCGGCCGCGGCGGAGGGCAGCGGGCTCGACCTCAAGGCGTTCCAGAACCTCGGCTACACCCTCGAATGGTTCGTCTTCGCCGGCTTCGTCGTCTTCATGTGGTTCCGCCTCTTCCGACGCGAGGCGGAGACGGCCCGGGACGCGGCGTTGGGGATCGGGGACGGGGACGGGGACGGGGTTGGTGTGGGGGAGGGGGAGCGGGAAGGGGTTTCGGTGGGGTAGGGGTTCCTCTGGGGGCCTCCCCCGCCCCCTCCCTCCCCCTCCACCCTCCTCACCCCTCCCGCCCCGCCCCCCCCCAAGCTCAGCCCGGCAGCCCGGCAGCCCGGCAGCCCGGCAGCCCGGCAGCCCTGCGCCGACTCGGCCCACCCGGCCGAGACCGACCCGCGCCGACTCGGCCCACCCGACCGGGACCGACCAGGACCGACCGAGACCGACCGCCCCAACCGCCTGACCGGGACCGACCGGGCCCGCCCGGGACCAACCGGCCCCGCCCAGGACAGCCCAGCCCCGCTCAGGACTGCCCCGCCCAGGACAGCCCCGCCCTACCCCCTCAACCTCAGCTCTCCCCCTCCTCCCGCGCGTTCTCCTTCAGGTACCGCAGCGCGAAGTCCAGTTCCAGGCGGACCTGCTTGATGCGTTCCTCGACGACGAGGGAGCCGTGGCCCGCGTCGTAGCGGTAGACCTCGTGCGGGTGGGCGCGCTGCTCCAGGCGCTCGACGTAGTTCTCCACCTGCTGGATGGGGCAGCGGGGGTCGTTGACACCAGCGGAGATGTAGACCGGGGCCCGCACCGCGTCCACGTAGGTGAGCGGGGAGGACGCCTCGAAGCGCTCCGGGACCTCTTCCGGGGTGCCGCCGAGGAGAGTGCGGTCCATCGCCTTGAGGGCCTCCATCTCGTCGTGGTACGCCGTGACGTAGTCCGCGACCGGGACGGCGGCCAGGCCCAGGGCCCAGGCGTCCGGCTGGGTGCCGAGGCCCAGCAGGGTGAGGTAGCCGCCCCACGAGCCGCCGGAGAGGATCAGCCGCTCCGGGTCGGCCAGGCCCGAGGCGACGGCCCATTCGCGGACCGCGGCGATGTCCTCCAGCTCGATCAGCCCGACACGGTGCTTGAGCGCGTCCGTCCAGGCGCGGCCGTAGCCCGTCGAGCCGCGGTAGTTGACGCGGACGACCGCGAAGCCGTGGTCGACCCAGGCGGCCGGCGCGGAGGCGAATGCGTCGCTGTCGTGCCAGGTGGGGCCGCCGTGGATGTCGAAGACGGTGGGGAACGGGCCGTCGCCCGCGGGCCGCTGGACCAGGGCGTGGATCCGGCCGCCCGGCCCCTCCACCCAGGCATCCGTCACCGCGACCGAGGCCGGGGCCTTCACTCCGGGCGGGTCGAGGACGACCGCGCCGCTCGTCGACCGGACCTCCGGCGGCTGGGCGGCCGACGACCACAGGAACTCCACGGCGCCGTCGGGCCGCGCCGTCGCGCCCGACACCGTGCCCGCCGGGGTGGCCACCCGCTCCAGTCCGCCACCGGCCTGCCCGTCCGTGCCGAGGCCGTAGCGCCACAGCTCGCTGCGGGCCTGGTACTCGTGCTCGATCAGCAGGGCCGAGCCGTCCGGGTACCAGTCGGCGCCCACGTCACCGGGGAGATCGATGTCGAGAGCGGTCTCGACGCCGGTCAGCGGGTCCCAGACCATCGGCTCCCACCGGCCGCGCCGCTGGTGGCCGACGAGCAGCCGGGTGTCGCCGGCGACCGGCGCGAAGCCCATCACGGACAGCCCCAGCTCCTCGGTGCCGCCCTTGGTGTCGTCCAGCTCGGCGACGGTCGAACCGTCCGGGCGGACGACGCGGATCGCCGAGTGCATCGCATCGCCGTGCTCGGTGTGCTCGATCGCGATCAGCGAACCGTCGTGGGAGTAGTCACCGACCCCGGCCGATTCCTGGTGCCGGTAGATCTCCACCGGCTCCGCACCGGGCCGTACGACGTGGATCGTCGAGCCCTCCTCGTCCGTGGAGCGGCCGGCGACGGCGGAGCCGTCCCGGCCGAGGGCGAGCCCGGCGGGGTAGGAGGGGGCGAGGCCGGGCGTGGCCGGCTCGTCCGCGCCGCCGCCGAACGGCTGCCGCATCCACACCCCGAATTCGTCACCATCGGTGTCCGAGAACCACCAGATCCACTCGCCGTCCGGTGACAGCGTGCCGTCCGTGGTGCCGTTCGGCCGGTCCGTGGCCTGCCGCTGCCGACCGGTCTTCCGGTCCCAGGCGTACAGCTCGAAGGTGCCGGTCGCGTTGGAGACGAACAGGGAGCGGTCCGGGGCGTCCTCCGCCCAGTCCGGCAGGGAGACCCGCGGGGCGCGGAACCGCTGCTCCCACTCCGGCATGCCGGAGCCGTCGGCCGCGGCCGCGGGGGAGTGCGGCAGCGGGGTGTTCTGCGGGCCGTCCGGGGCGGTGCCGGGGCCGTGGTCGGTGGTCTCGTCAGTCATGGCCCCATTCTGCGCCCGGACGCAGAAATCCTGTTGGCTACCGCCCATGCCTGTGGATAACTTCGCGGAATGCGACCGCACACGGGCCCTGACGACTGGCTTGAGGCCAACCGCGCGAGGTGGGACGAGCGGGTGCCGCTGCACCTGGAGAGCGCGTATTACGACCACGAAGGGTTCCGGCGCAGCCGGGACGCGATCCGCCCCTTCGAGGCGGCGGAGGTCGGCGACGTCACCGGCCGCTCCCTGCTGCACCTGCAGTGCCACTTCGGGCAGGACACCCTCTCGTGGCTGCACCGCGGCGCCTCCCAGGTCGTCGGCCTGGACTTCTCCGAACCGGCCGTCGAGGCCGCCCGCGAGACCGCCGCCGACCTCGGATACGGCGCCGACCGCGCCTCGTTCGTGGCCGCCGATGTGTACGACGCGGTGGCGGCGGTGCCCGATTCCGCCTACGACATCGTCTACACCGGCATCGGCGCCCTCAACTGGCTGCCGGACGTGCAGCGGTGGGCCGAGACGGCCGCCTCCCTCGTCGCCCCCCGGCGGCTTCCTCTACCTCGCCGAGTTCCACCCCTTGTGCGACGCGCTGGACGAGGCCACGGCCTCCCAGGTCACGCACGACTACTTCAGCCGTGAGGCGTGGGTGGAGGAAACCCCCGGTACCTACACGGACTTCGGCGCCCCGACGGTCAACAACCGCGCCGTCGAATGGCAGCACCCGATCGGCGACGTCGTCAGCGCGGTCGCCGCGACGGGGCTGCGGATCGAGTTCCTCCATGAGCACGACATGACGCTGTTCCAGCGCTTCGACGCACTGGAACGCGACGACGACGGCTTCTACCGCCTCCCCGCCGGCCGCCCCCGTATCCCGCTCATGTACTCCCTCAAGGCCACCCGGCCCGCCTGACCGGGCAGGGGCGCCCCTCGGGGACGCCCCTGCGGCAGTGCCCCTACGCGACCACCCGGGCCAGCGCGAAGCCGTCGTACCCCTTGCTGCCGACCGTCTGGATCGCGGTCGCCGACAGCCTCGGGTCCTCGGCCATCATCTCCAGGCAGCGCCGGGTTCCCTGGATCGCGGGCTCGGCGCCGGCCGCGTCGGCGATCTTTCCGTCGCGGACGACGTTGTCGCAGATGATCAGGGATCCGGGGCGGGTCAGCCGCAGCGCCCACTCCAGGTAGTGCGGGTTGTTGGGCTTGTCCGCGTCGATGAAGACCAGGTCGAACGGCTCGGCGCCGTCGGCGGCCAGCGCTGCCAGCGAGTCGAGTGCCGGGCCCACCCGCACCTCGGCGACCGCGGACAGCCCCGCCCGGTCGAGGTTGGCGCGCGCCACCTCGGCGTGTGCCGTGTCCGCCTCCAGGGAGATCAGCCGCCCGTCCGCGGGGAGCGCGCGCCCCAGCCAGATGGTGCTGTAGCCGCCGAGGGTGCCCAGTTCCAGGATCCGGCGCGCGCCCTGGGTCTGCGCGAGGAGGTGCAGCAGCTTGCCCTCGGTGGGGGAGACGGCGATCTGGGGCAGTCCGGCGGCGTCGCTGGCCCGCAGCGCCGCATCGAGGGCGTCGTCGTGCGGGGCGAGCAGCGGGGCCAAGTAGCTTTCGACGGCATTCCATTGGTGCTGTGACACAGGGACCCTTCCGTCAACTCATCGGCGTCGCCAAGGAACGTACTCGCCGCGGACCACGCTGTCAGTGAATTACCTCGCCAACCGGCACCGGCCCGGAACCGGCCGAGGCGGCTCCCGGACCGTGCTCCGGCGCCGCTTCCGCCCGCTCGCCCCACGCCAGCCGCAGCGCCACGGCGACCAGCGCCGCGAGCGCGAACGCGCCACCGGTCCAGGGGAGCGCCCGCGGGCCGAGGGCCGCCAGGGACCAGCCGCCGACCGTCGTCCCCACCGTGATGCCCAGATTGGAGAACGAGACGAAGAGGCTGTTGCCGAACTCCGGTGCCTGCCGGGTATCGCGCCCCAGCCAGCTCTGGCACACGATCAGCCCCCCGGAGTGCACCACCGCCCAGAGCGGGACCAGCGCCACCACGGCCGGCAGGTGCGTCCCCAGGGCGAACAGCGCCGCGAACACGGCCAGGCACAGGACGGGGAAGGCGAGCACGGTGCGGCGCACCCCGCGGCGCAGCAGCGCGGCGAAGGCGAAGTTCCCGAAGATCATCACGACGCCGAACACCAGCAGCATCGCGCTGATCCAGGACCCCCGCATCCCGGTGACGGTCGCGAGATACGCCGCGAAGTAGCCGTAGACGGAGAACAGCGCCGCGAAGACCAGCACCACGGACGCGAGCGTCAGCCACGTCCGCCCCCACCGCAACACGCCCAACTGGGCGCCGTACGACAGCCGTTCCCCCGCCGGCATCGCCGGCAGGAACCGTACGAGGCCCGCCAGGCCGAGCAGATTGACCGCGGCGCCGCACCAGAAGGCGGCCGGCAGCGAGAAGTGTCCGGCCAGATAGGACGTCAGCGGCACCCCGAAGGCGAAGCCGACGGTGACGCCCGCGAAGACCCGCGCCGTGGCCCGCGCCGGCTGCCGCTCCCCGAGCCGTACCGCCGTGGCCAGCGCGACGGAGAAGAAGACCGGATGCAGCAGCGCCGGGATGATCCGGAAGGCGAGCGTCAGCCCGAAGTCCGTGCTGAGCGCGTAGACGGCGTTCGACGCGGCGAAGACGCCCATGGTGACCGCCAGCACGGCCCGCCGGTCGACCGCGGACGACGCCAGCGTCATGAAGGGCCCGGACACCGCCACGACCAGCGCGAACGAGCCCATGAGCAGTCCCGCGGTGGACTCGCTCACCCCCAGCCTGGCCGCCACCTCCGGTAGGACGCCGACGAATCCCATCTCCGTGGTGATGATGCTGAACACCCCCAGCGCGAGCGCCGGAAGCGCCACCGCCTCTCTCCTCATCGCCGTGTCCTTTCCTGGGCCTCTATGTATTGCATCTATGTATCGAGATTTCTCGATACATACGGGCGGGCGGATCCCTGGTCCGTCAGGGCTCGGATTTCAGCGCCCGCGCATCGGGCTGGGCCGGGTCGGGCCAGGCCGCACGGTCACCGGGACCCGGCGGCGCCTCGGCGGGCGTCGCCGGATCCGGCAGCGGCTCAGAGCGCGTCGCGGACGTGTGCCGCGAAGGCTTCGATCGTGCGCTCGTTGCGCCGGTAGTACGTCCACTTGCCGATCCGCTCGGACTCCAGCAGTCCCGCGTCCCGCAGGGTCTGCAGATAGCTGGAGACCACGGACTGCGAGAGGCCCGACCGGGACCGGATGTCGCCGACGCACACCCCGATGTGGAACCCGAGGCCCTGCTGCCGGTACGCGTCCTCGTCGAAGTGGGCGGCCGGATCCTTCAGCCACTGCAGGAACTGCAGCCGGGCCGGATTGGCCAGCGCCTTGTAGATGGCCAGGGGATCCATGGCTCCGCTCCGTCCGCTCCGGTCGGCGCGTTCACCGCAAACGCGTCGCATCTACTTTTCTCGATGTGTCGGAGGATGTCAAACGAGGGGCGGCGAGGCGTCGGGAGCGGATGGGCGGCCGTCGCGGCGGATTGTGCCGCCCCTTGCTCGCCTTTGTCCGAACTTCGCGCAATTTCTGACGAGGCGTTAAGTCATCTCCCGCCGGTTAGCAGAAGAGTGATTCTCCCGGGCGCTTTTCGGTATGACTGACCTGCTCCGTATCGGGTAGTCCGAAAACATTCGGGCCGCTTGCTAAACCTCACACCCCTGAACGTCACCGCATCGAGGTAACACCGGCGTTCTTATTTGCGTGAGCTGGGAGTCCTGCCCCTTTACTGGTCCCCGGGAGTCGGACGGAATTCTGAAATCCGTCCGCTTACCGCATTTCCTCGCGCCCCCCATCCTCTTTCCACCTTTCCTCGGTGGCCCGCGCACGCCGCCACCCCCTGCGAAGGAGAGCTCGCCAGATGACCGTTGAGACCGGCCAGGAGGCCCTGCCGGCCCCCTCCGAGCAGTCCAGCCTGAGCACCGCGGCTGCCCGCAATCTCGCCACCACGACCAAGTCCGCCCCCCAGATGCAGGAGATCACCTCCCGCTGGCTGCTGCGGATGCTGCCCTGGGTCGAGGCGAAGGGCGGCGCCTACCGGGTGAACCGCCGGCTGACCTACACCGTCGGCGACGGCCGCATCGAGTTCGTCCAGGACGGCTCCGACGTCCGCGTCATCCCCCGTGAGCTGGGCGAACTGGCCCTGCTGCGCGGCTTCGACGACGAGCAGGTGCTGAAGGCCATCGCCAACCGCTGCGTCCAGCACGACTTCCGCGCCGGTGAGGTGCTGGCCGAGCGCGGCACCCCCGCCGAAAGCATTCACCTCGTCGCCCACGGCCGGATCAGCCAGACCGCCGAGGGCAAGTACGGCAGCGACGTCTCCGTCAACATCGTCGCCGACGGCGGCCACTTCGGTGAGCAGGCCCTCATGGACGGCGAAGCCGTCTGGGAGTCCACGGCCACCGCGGAGACCGCCGGCACCCTGCTGACCCTCTCCCGCGCCGACTTCGAATCGGTGCTCGCCACGGCGCCGAAGCTCCAGGAGCACGTCGAGAAGGTCCGCGCCCTGCCCCACCAGCGGCAGAACCGTCACGGCGAGGCCGAGATCGCGATGTCGGCGGGCCACACCGGCGAGCCCGAGCTCCCCGGCACCTTCGTCGACTACGAGATGCACCCGCGCGAGTACGAACTCTCCGTCGCACAGACGGTCCTGCGGGTCCACACCCGGGTCGCCGACCTCTACAACGGCCCGATGAACCAGACCGAGGAACAGCTGCGGCTGACCATCGAGGCGCTGCGCGAGCGCCAGGAGCACGAGCTGGTCAACAACCGCGAGTTCGGTCTGCTGCACAACGCCGACTTCAAGCAGCGCATCCAGAGCCACTCCGGTCTGCCCACCCCGGACGACCTCGACGACCTGCTCTCCCGCCGCCGCGGCACGAAGTTCCTCTTCGCCCACCCCAAGGCGATCGCCGCGATCGGACGCGAGTTCAACGCCCGCGGCCTCTACCCCGACCACGTCGACCTCGGCGGCCAGCAGGTCCCGGCCTGGCGCGGCGTCCCGATCCTGCCGTGCAGCAAGATCCCCGTCACCAAGGAGAACACCAGCTCCATCCTCGCCATGCGCGTCGGCGAGGACAACCAGGGCGTCATCGGCCTGCACCAGACCGGCCTGCCCGAGGAGTTCGAGCCGGGCCTGTCCGTGCGGTTCATGGGCATCAACGAGCAGGCGATCATCTCGTACCTGGTCTCCACCTACTACTCCGCCGCCATCCTGGTGCCCGACGCGCTCGGCGTGCTGGAGAACGTGCAGATCGCCCACCGGCGCAGCTAGGGCGCGCACCAGACGCCGCGAGGCCGCCCTTCGGGCGACGACGGGAGCTCGAACAGGCCCTGGGGCCGCCCGGTCCCGCGGGCGGCCGGCGGGACGGCGGCCGCACCGGCCGCGACGGCCCGGACCTTCCCGGGCGGGCGAGCACGCCCGGGATCCGGGGCAGCCCACCTCATCTCACCAAGGAGCTACGGATGTCCGATCCCGGGCCTTCTTCTCTGCAGCCGGGCCTTTCCGCCGCTGCGGCCCGCGCCGGGACCCGCCCCGCCGCGGGCGCCCGGCCCGCGCTGCCCGGCCCGCCCTCGTTCGCCCGGACCGCCCGCCCGGCCGCACCCGGCGCCGCCGCGCGGGAGGGCGCCGCCGCGGTGGAGCGGCCCGCCGTCGAAAGGATCCTGCGCGGCCCCAGCGGCCTGGGCACCGCGAGCCTGCGCCTGCGCCGCCAGGAGGAGCCGGCCGCACCGGAGGAGCCCGCCACATCGGGACCGCCCGCCCCCGGCTCCGCGATCCCCGGCCTCTACCACCACCCGGTGCCGGAGCCCGACCCGGCGCGCGTCGAGGAGATCAGCGCCCGGATCAAGCGGTGGGCGGTCGACGAGGTCCAGGCCTATCCGCCGGAGTGGGAGGACCAGTTCGACGGGTTCTCCGTCGGCCGCTACATGGTCGCCTGCCACCCCGACGCACCCACCGTCGACCACCTGATGATCGCCACCCGGTTGATGGTCGCCGAGAACGCCGTCGACGACTGCTACTGCGAGGACCACGGCGGCTCACCCATCGGCCTCGGCAGCCGCCTCCTCCTCGCCCACACCGCCCTCGACCCGCTGCACACCACGAGCGAGTACGAACCGGCGTGGCTCGCCTCGCTCCAGTCGGACGCCCCCCGGCGCGCCTACCGCTCCGCCATGGAGTACTTCGTCCGCCAGTCCAGCGCCTCCCAGGCCGACCGGTACCGGCACGACATGGCCCGCCTGCACCTCGGCTACCTCGCCGAGGCCGCCTGGGCGCAGGAGGACCACGTTCCGGAGGTGTGGGAGTACCTGGCGATGCGTCAGTTCAACAACTTCCGCCCCTGCCCGACCATCACCGACACCGTCGGCGGCTACGAACTCCCGGCCGATCTGCACGCGCTGCCCGCCATGCAGCGGGTGATCGCACTCGCCGGGAACGCCACCACGATCGTCAACGACCTCTACTCGTACACCAAGGAGCTCAACAGCCCCGGCCGCCACCTCAATCTGCCCGTGGTGATCGCCGAACGCGAGGGCGTCTCCGACCGGGACGCCTATCTGAAGGCGGTGGAGGTCCACAACGACCTCATGCACGCCTTCGAATCCGAAGCCGCCGCCCTGGCCGCCGCCTGTCCCGTCCCGACCGTGCTCCGCTTCCTGCGCGGGGTCGCCGTATGGGTCGACGGCAACCACTACTGGCACCGGACCAACACCTACCGATACAGCCTGCCCGATTTCTGGTAAGAAGTGGATTTCTCTGTGACCAGCACCGAGCTCACCACCGGCACCTCTGTGTTCATTCCCGGCGCGGCCTCGCCCTACCAGGGAGACATCGCCCGCTACTGGGACCAGGAGGCCAGGCCCGTGAACCTGCGCCTCGGCGATGTCGACGGGCTTTACCACCACCACTACGGCATCGGCGCCGTCGACCACGACTCGCTGGGCGACCCCGCCGACAGCGCATACGAGAAGAAGCTGATCGCCGAGCTCCACCGCCTGGAGTCGGCGCAGGCCGACGTCCTCCTGGAGAACCTCGGGGCGATCAAGAGCGGCGACACCCTCGTGGACGCCGGCTGCGGCCGCGGCGGCTCCATGGTCATGGCGCACCAGCGGTTCGGCTGCCACGTCGAGGGCGTCACCCTCTCCGCCAAGCAGGCCGACTTCGCCAACAACCGCGCCCGCGAACTCGGCATCGAGGACCACATCCGCGCCCGCGTCTGCAACATGCTCGACACCCCCTTCGAGACCGGCCGGGCCGCCGCCTCGTGGAACAACGAGTCGAGCATGTACGTCGACCTGCACGACCTCTTCGCCGAGCACTCCCGCATCCTCGGCGTCGGCGGCCGCTACGTCACGATCACCGGCTGCTGGAACCCGCGCTACGGCCAGCCCTCGAAGTGGGTCTCGCAGATCAACGCGCACTTCGAGTGCAACATCCACTCCCGCCGCGAATACCTCCGCGCCATGGCCGACAACCGCCTCGTCCCCCAGGCCGTCATCGACCTCACCCCCGCCACCCTCCCCTACTGGAAGCTGCGCGCCACGTCCTCCCTCGTCACCGGCATCGAGGACGCCTTCATCAACTCCTACGAGGACGGCTCGTTCCAGTACGTGCTGATCGCGGCGGACCGGGTCTGACCCGAACGCCGGCCGCAGAGCAAGGGGCCCGGCTCCGTCGCACGACGGGGCCGGGCCCCTCCGCCGTTCCTCCGGGAGCCGAAGAAAAAAGCTCCCCGCACCAAGTGTGTTTCAGATCACGTACCGGATTTCGACCGGAGAACGCTGACCGCGCGAGGAGCGGACCGTGTGGTGCGCCACAACGAACCAGGGCCCTGATCCGCTTTCACGGATCAGGGCCCTGATCTTTGTTCCTTCAGTCGGGGTGGCGGGATTTGAACCCACGACCTCTTCGTCCCGAACGAAGCGCGCTGCCAAGCTGCGCTACACCCCGAAGCAACGAGCTCTACTTTAGCGGACTGATCCCCAGAGGTGAAATCCGGTTCCCGGGGACCGGCGCGGGGCGCCTCGGCCGGGGTCGGCCGGGCGCCCCGCGGAGGGTCACTCCTTGGCGGTGAGGGTGAGGAGGGTGGCCTCGGGCGGGCAGGCGAAGCGGACCGGGGTGTAGCGGTTGGTGCCGCAGCCCGCGGAGACGTGGAGGAAGGACGTCCGGCCGTCGGCGGTGTGGGTCGACAGGCCCTTCACGCGGTTGGTGTCGAGGTCGCAGTTGGTGACCAGCGCCCCGTAGAAGGGGATGCAGAGCTGGCCGCCGTGGGTGTGCCCGGCGAGGATCAGCGGGTAGCCGTCGGCGGCGAAGGCGTCCAGGGAGCGCAGGTACGGCGCGTGGACGACGGCGAGGGAGAGGTCGGCGCCGGACTCGGGGCCGCCGGCGACCTCGGCGTAGCGGTCGCGCTTGATGTGCGGGTCGTCCAGGCCGGTCAGGGCGATCTCGGCGCCCTCCAGCTTGAGGCGGCCGCGGGTGTTGGACAGGCCGACCCAGCCGACCGCGTCGAACGCGTCGCGCAGCTCCTCCCACGGGTTGTGGACGACGCCGACGGCGGGGGCGTTGCCGTTGAGGCCGTGGCGGCCCTGGACCTTCTCGATCAGATAGCGGGCCGGGTTGCGCAGCTTGGGACCGTAGTAGTCGTTGGAGCCGAAGACGTAGGCGCCGGGGAACTCCATCAGCGGGCCGAGGGCGTCGAGGGTCTCGGGGACGCCCTCGGGGTCGGAGAGGTTGTCCCCGGTGTTGATCACGAAGTCGGGGCGCAGCCCGGCGAGCGACTGCAGCCAGCGCTGCTTCTTGCGCTGGCCGCCGACCATGTGGATGTCGGAGACCTGCAGGACGCGCAACGGCCGCATGCCCCGGGGCAGTACGGGCACGGTGACGCGCCGCAGGCGGAACGAGCGGACCTCGAAGCCGGCGGCGTAGGCCAGGCCGGCCGCGCCGACTGCGGTCAGGGACAGGGGAACTCCGTATCGCGCGCGCATGGTTCCATCGTCGCAGAGTGCCGGGCCGCCGGCGGCGGCCCGGCTGCGGGCCGCAGCGGCGGCATCGCGGCTGTTCATGGGGGTGACAGGGGGCCGCGGTGCGGGGAAAAGGTGCGACGGCTGCCGGTGGGGGCGGGCATACTCGACGGCATGACCACGCTCAAGTCCAAGCTTCAGGATGACCTCACCGTCGCGATCAAGGCGCGCGACGAACTGCGCTCCTCGACCCTCCGCCTCACGCTGACCGCGATCAACAAGGAGGAGGTCGCGGGCAAGGCAGCGCGCGAGCTGTCCGACGCCGAGGTCGAGAAGATCATCGCGCGGGAGGCGAAGAAGCGCCGCGAGGCCGCGGAGGCGTTCGACAAGGGCGGGCGCGGTGAGTCGGCCGAGCGCGAGCGGGCCGAGGGCGAGGTCCTCGCCGGCTACCTGCCCAAGCCGCTGTCCGACGAGGAGCTGGAGATCCTGGTGGCGGCCGCGGTGGCGGAGGCCGCGGGCTCCGGCGCCGAGGGCCCGAAGGCCATGGGCGCCGTCATGAAGATCGTCAACCCGAAGGTGGCGGGCCGGGCCGAGGGCGGCCGGGTCGCCGCGGCCGTCAAGAAGCTGCTGGCCGGCTGAGACGCCTGCCGGCTGCCTACGCCGAAGGGGCGCCCTCCCGGTGGGAAGGCGCCCCTTCGGCGTGCTCGCGGCGCGGCCTCAGTGGTGCTGCTTGAGGCGGTCCAGTATGTCGCCGGGGAGGTGCCAGCCGCCGCCCGGCTTGTTGCCGTGGTTGCCCGGCTTCGCGGGCTTGCCCTTGCCGGGCTTCCCCTTGCCCTTGCCGTCGTCCGCCGGCTGATCGCCGGGATCGTCGATCTGGACGGTCGGCAGGCCCGGCGCCGGACGCCCGGCGAGTGCGCCGTTCATCGCGTCCCGCCAGATGGGGCCGGGGGTGTCGGCGCCGTAGACCTTCTCGTGGAAGGTGCCGCCGATGGTGATGTTGAACATCTTCCGCTTGTGCATCGGGTCGCCGACCCACACGGCACCGGCCATGTTCGGGGTGTAGCCCACGAACCAGGCGGCGTAGCGGCTGTCGCTGGTGCCGGTCTTGCCCGCGCTGTCGCGCCCGCCGAGGCCGGCCTCCTTACCCGTACCGTCCTCGACCACGCCCTTGAGCAGGGCGTTTATCGTCTTGGCGGTGTTCTCGGACATCGCCTGCTGGCAGTCGCTGCGCGGTACGGCCATCGGCTTGCCGGCCGCGTCGGTGATCGAGGCGATGGCGATGGGCGTGCAGTAGGTGCCGTTGTTGGCGAAGGCGGCGTACGCCGCGGCCATGGTCAGCGGCGACATCTCCTGCACGCCGAGGGTCATCGACGGCACTTCCTGCATCGGCTTGCCGTCGGCGCGCTCGATGCCCAGCTTGTCGATCATCTTGACCGCCGGGCAGATGCCCATGTCGCTGATCAGCTGCACGAAGTAGGTGTTGACCGACTTCGCGGTCGCCTCCTTCATGGCGTACGGGCCGACCTCCGACTTGTTCTCGTTCTGCGTCGAGTCGTGGCCCTGCCATTCGCCGTTGCAGGTCTGCACCGGGCTCGGGTACTGCATCCGGTACGGCGAGGAGTACTCCTGGTACGGGCTCATGCCCTGGTCCAGCGCGGCGGCGGCGACCAGCGGCTTGAACGTCGAACCGGGCTGGTACCCGGCGCCGCCGCCCATGTCGTGGTTGACGGAGAGGTTCATCACCGTCTCGTTCTTGCCGAACCCGTACGGGCGGGACTGGCCCATGCCGAGGATCTTGCCGGTGCCGGGCTCCACGATCGTCGCGGCGCTGGCGACCTGGTCATCGGCGTGGACATGACCGCCTATCGAGGCCTGGACGGCCTTCTGGGTCTGCGGATCCATGGTGGTGCGGATGGTCAGACCGCCCTGGTTCCACCGCTTCGCGCGCGCCTTGGCGGTCTTGCCGAACGTCTTGTCGTTGAGGAAGACGTTGCGGACGTAGTCGCAGAAGAATCCGGCGCCGTCGGTCGCGGTGATGCAGCCGTTCTTGGGGCGGCTGACCGCCAGCTTGATCGGCTGCTTCGCCGCCGCGTCGGCCTCGGCCTGCGTGATGTCCTTCAGATCGGCCATCCGCTGGAGCACGGTGTTGCGGCGGCGGGTGGCCTCGTCGCGGTTGTTGAGCGGGTCGTAGCGCGTCGGGGACTGCACGAGGCCGGCGAGCAGCGCCGATTCGCCGAGGCTGAGGTCCTTGGCGGACTTGCTGAAGTACCGCTGGCTGGCGGCCTCGACGCCGTACGCCTGCTGTCCGAAGAAGGTGATGTTGAGGTAGTTCTGCAGGATCTTGCGCTTGCCGAGCTCCTTCTCCACCTGGATCGCGTACTTCAGTTCCTTGATCTTGCGGCCGATGGTCTGCTGCGTGGCCTGCGCGACCTTGTCGGCGTCGTTCCCGGCTTCCTCGATGAAGACGTTCTTCACGTACTGCTGCGTGAGCGTCGAGGCGCCCTCGGAGACGCCGCCGGACTGCGCGTTCTTGTTGACCGCGCGCAGGATGCCCTTCATGTCGACCGCGCCGTGCTCGTAGAAGCGCGCGTCCTCGATCGCGACGATCGCCTTCTGGATGTACGGCGACATGTTCTTGAGATCCACGACCGTGCGGTCACGGGAGTAGATCTTGGCGATCTCGGTGCCGTTGGCGTCCTGGACGATGGTCCGCTCGCTCAGCGGTGGCGCCTTGAGGTCCGAGGGGATCTCGTCGAACCCTTCGACGGTGCCCTTGGCCGTGAGGCCCAGTGCTCCGGCGGCAGGAAGGGCGAGACCCGCGAGAACGGCTCCGGCCAGCACGCTGACACCCAGGAATTTCGCGGCCTGCTGGGTCTTGCTCAGACCCCTGCCGTCGCGCTTCTTACCCATGAGGGCACCCTACGTTCTCAATCGCCGGACAGGGGCGCAACTGTTCGCCTACGCTGTTTCACATCTGTCACAGCGGAGCTTTCCGCCCCAGCGTGCCCGTCCTCCCCCTTCCGGTCCATTCGCGCGTGGGGCCGTATCCCGAACATCCGCTCGTGTCACCGGAATTCCGGTATGTACCCGGCGACCTGTCCTGCGATGCGAGAAAAGCGACGTATGTCGCTCGCTCACTCCGTTGGGTGATCTGCCGCGTACGCATAGTCCGTTAGGACCATTCAAGATTGGGCCCGAAGGGGGTGTTGCGCCCTGCTCGCCTTCCGTAACGTCCTCAACTGGCAACGGTGAATATGCCGCTTGCCGCCGTGGGGGAGCCTCGATTTCGGGAGAGGACGGCGCCAGCATGAGCTGGGTAACCGACTGGAACGCACAAGCAGCCTGCCGCACCACCGATCCAGACGAACTGTTCGTCCAGGGGGCGGCCCAGAACCGCGCCAAGGCCGTGTGCACCGGGTGTCCGGTACGCACCGAATGCCTTGCCGATGCGCTGGACAACCGGGTGGAGTTCGGCGTCTGGGGAGGCATGACCGAGCGCGAGCGCCGCGCGCTGCTCCGCCGCCGCCCGACCGTGACGTCATGGCGGCGCCTGCTGGAGACGGCGCGCACGGAGTACGAGCGCAGCACCGGCATGCTGCCCGTGGAGTGCGAGGACGAGACGTACGACACCTACGCCGCGGTCAGCTGACCAGCTGACCGCGGGATCCACCGGATCGGCCCACGCGTCAGCGCACGAGCCGGGCCGCGGGTTCGCCGTGCCGGCAGCGCGTTCTGCCGTGTCCGCGATGCCCGTCGTGGATTTCTGCCGTACCCGTACGCGCCAACGCGCCGGGTGCGAGGGGCGGATGAGGCGAGCCGAGTCACCGGGCCGCGCCCGTCAGGGCCGCCGGCCGGGGAACGGGTCAGTCGGATGCGTCGGTATGGGTGGGGTCGAGGGCGAGGCGGGCGCCGATCAGCCGCAGACCGTCGAGATCGTGGACGTCGCCGGGGAGCGCGGCGATCTCGGCGACCGGGACCTCCGGATGCAGAGCGGTGAAACGATCCCGCGTACGGCGCTCACGGTCGAGAATCTGCATGCGTTCGGCGTGCAGTCGAAGGAGACCGGCGGCGAGTTGCTCGGCGGAGACCGGGGGGTGTCCGGCAGGCGCCGCCGGGGCGGGAGAGGGGCCGTCGGCGGTACCGGAAGCAGCCTTCCCGTCGCCGTGATCCACAATGCCGTCCGCGCCAAGATTTTCCGCCGCGCCCGGGGCCGCCCCGGCGTCCGCCTCGGCCTCCTCCGCGGCGCGGTCGGCCAGCGTCTCGGCGGCGGCCAGCGCCCGCTCCGCGCTCAGCTTCGCCGCCCCGCTGCCGTGCACGCGGTTCAGCACGAGGCCGGCCAGCGGCATCCGCTCGGCCGCCAGCCGCTCGACGAAGTACGCCGCCTCCCGCAGCGCATCCCGCTCCGGCGCCGCCACCACCAGGAATGCCGTGCCGGGGGCCTGGAGCAGCCGGTAGGTGGCGTCCGCGCGGGTGCGGAAGCCGCCGAACATCGTGTCCATCGCGGCGACGAACGTCTGGACGTCGCGCAGCAGTTGACCGCCCATCAGCTTGCTGAGGGTGCCGGTCATCATCGACATCCCGACGTTGAGGAACTTCATCCCGGCCCGGCCGCCGACCTTCGCCGGGGCCATCAGCACCCGGATGAACTTGCCGTCCAGGAACGACCCGAGGCGCTTGGGCGCGTCCAGGAAGTCCAGCGCGGAGCGGCTGGGCGGGGTGTCGACGATGATCAGGTCCCACTCGTCGCGGGCGCGGAGCTGGCCGAGCTTCTCCATGGCCATGTACTCCTGCGTGCCCGCGAAACCGGCCGACAGGGACTGGTAGAAGGGGTTGTCCAGGATGGCGCGGGCGCGGGTGGCGTCCGCGTGGCCCTCGACGATCTCGTCGAAGGTGCGCTTCATGTCCAGCATCATCGCGTGCAGCTCACCGCCGGACGCGCCGTCGACGCCCTTGACCTGGCGGGGGACGTTGTCCAGCTCGGAGATGCCCATGGACTGGGCGAGCCGGCGGGCCGGGTCGATGGTCAGGACGACGGCCCGGCGCCCGCGCTCCGCGGCGCGCACGCCCAGCGCGGCGGCCGTGGTGGTCTTGCCGACGCCGCCGGAGCCGCAGCACACCACGATGCGGGTGCCGGGGTCGTCGAGCAGCGCGTCGACCTCCAGCCAGGGGGCCGGGGCGTCCAGCGTCGGATCGTCGGCGGTCATATGGGCCCCTGTCTCCGCAGCTCCCTCGCCAGGCGGTAGAGACCGGCGAGGTCCACTCCCTCGGGGAGCAGCTCCAGCTCGTAGGTGGGCAGGCCGAGCGCGGTCAGCTCGGCGTGCTCGGCGCGCTCCAGATCGACGCGCTCGGCGTGCTCGCGCGCCTGCTCCAGCAGCGGGTCGATCAGCCGCTCGGCCAGCCCGCCGCGGCGCGCCCCGCCCAGCCCCGCCTGGGACAGCGCCTTGGCCACGCCCGCGCGGGCGCCGCGGGCGGCGATGTCGAGATCGCCGGTGCCGAGCACGGCGGGACGGGTCATGTTGATGACGATGCCGCCGACCGGGAGCCCGGCGGCGCGCAGCTCCGCGATGCCGTCCGTGGTCTCCTGGACCGGCATCTCCTCCAGGAGCGTGACCATGTGCACCGCGGTCTCGGGGGACTTGAGGACCCGCATGACCGCCTGGGCCTGATTGTGGATCGGGCCCATCCTGGCCAGGCCCGCCACCTCGTCGTTGACGTTCAGGAAGCGGGTGATGCGGCCGGTGGGCGGGGCGTCCATCACCACGGCGTCGTAGACGTACCGGCCCTGCTTGTCCTTGCGGCGCACGGCCTCGCACGCCTTGCCGGTCAGCAGGACGTCCCGCAGGCCCGGGGCGATGGTGGTGGCGAAGTCGATCGCGCCGAGCTTCTTCAGGGCCCGGCCGGCGCTGCCGAGCTTGTAGAACATCTGGAGGTAGTCCAGCAGCGCGCGCTCGGCGTCGATGGCGAGGGCGTGCACCTCGCCGGGGCGGCGCCCGCCGCGGGCGGCGTCACCGGCCGAGGCGGCGTCCGGCCCGGGGGCCACGGCGATCTTGCGTTCCTCGTACGGCAGGGCTTCGGTCTCGAAGACCTGGGCGATGCCCTGGCGGCCCTCGACCTCGACCAGGAGGGTCCGGCGCCCCTCGGTGGCCAGGGCAAGGGCGAGGGCAGCGGCGACCGTGGTCTTTCCGGTGCCGCCCTTGCCGCTGACGACATGGAGCCTGCTCACGTCAAGGAGCCTAACCAGTCCCCGCCGCGGCTACGCACGGGACGACCCCGGATCCGACCCGGAGACGATCCCCTACGGGACGGGCCGCCGTATACGGGAGCGGCGCCCGTGGCGGGCATTCCCGGCGCTTTCCGGACAACGTTCTGGAATTACCTGGTGCGCCGCCGGGGTATACGGGATGACCTGGCATCGTGAGCGCCTCGGACAAGGGGGAATCGCCATGGGGATGAGGAAGCGCACGGCCGTGACGGTGACGGTTGCCGTCGGGGTTGCCGCCGCATTAATTCCTCTCCTTTACGTCGTGATGGCGAATTCGGACACGCGCCCCAGGAAAGGGAATTACCGCAGTACGATCGTCAGCGCGCGTAAGGGGCTGTTCGAGGGGTCTTTTCGGTACAGCACGATCGAAAGGGCGACGGCAGGGGGGATCACGTCCTTCCGGGTCACGGTCGAGGGCGCCCGGGCGCACCGGCCGTCCGGCGGGGAGCCGTCGCGCGGCAGCGGGAGCGCGCAGGTCGGCGCGCTCATGGGTGCCCGGCTGAGCTGCGCCGGCAGCCATATCACCTGCACCGCGAATTCCTCGGAGCGTCAGCCCGTACTCACCCCGCAGGACTCCGCGGAATGGGAGTGGACGATCGCCACCCCGGAAGCGGGAAAAGCGAGTGTCGCGCTCACCCTCACCGCGTATTACGAGGACACAAAAGAGGTGCTGGCGGAGACTTCTCCCCTTGCGCAGGTGATCGAGGTCGAGAAGGAGTGGAGTTTCTGGGGGATGATCGGCGATTCGTGGCAGTGGTTCGCCGGGGTCCTCGCGGTGCTGGCGGGGGCCGTCCCCCTCGTCGAACACCTGGAGCGCCGGCGGCGCCGGGCGGCGGAGGGAGAAGAGGGGGCGGAACGGCACGCTCCGGCCGGTTGAGCCGCAGGTCCCGACGGGGGCCGCCGGTTGCCGCGGCGGTGGGGGCGGCGGCGTCCGAGGCCGCCGGGGCAGGCATTACGCTCGCTCCATGACCAAGTGGGAATACGCGACTGTGCCGCTTCTCGTACACGCGACGAAGCAGATTCTGGACACCTGGGGCGAGGACGGCTGGGAGCTGGTCCAGGTCGTTCCGGGCCCGAACAACCCCGAGCAGCTGGTGGCCTACCTGAAGCGGGCGAAGGCGTGAGCGCCGTCGAGGCGAGGATCGCGGAGCTGGGGCTGAAGCTCCCCGAGGTCGTGCCGCCGCTGGCCGCGTACCAGCCCGCGGTGCGCTCCGGGAACCACGTCTTCACCTCCGGCCAGCTGCCCATGGTGAACGGCGCCCTGCCGGCCACCGGCAAGGTCGGCGCCGAGGTCGGCCCGGAGGCGGCCAAGGAACTGGCGGCGACCTGCGCGCTCAACGCGCTCGCCGCGGTGAAGTCCGTGACCGGCGATCTGGACCGGATCCAGCGCGTCGTGAAGGTCGTCGGCTTCGTCGCATCCGCTCCTGACTTCACCGGCCAGCCCGGGGTCATCAACGGCGCCAGCGAGCTGCTGGGCGAGATCCTCGGCGACAAGGGCGTGCACGCCCGGTCCGCGGTCGGCGTCGCGGTGCTGCCGCTCGACGCGCCCGTCGAGGTCGAGATCCAGGTCGAGATCGCGGAGTAGTCCGCGCCTCCGGTCGTCCGTACGCCCGGCCGCTCCGGGAAAACCGGGCGCGGCCGGGCGTACGTCTGCGCGGGGCGCCGAAAAGAGCCCCTCGAACATCCGCGCGTGAGCGCATAGCATCCGGCCATGTCGTCGACGACCAATGGCCAGTGGTATCCGCCGGAGTGGCCGGGCCTCATCCGGGCGCTCGTGAACGGCGAGCTGACCCCCGCCGAGCCCCGGCGCGCCGCGACCGTCCTGCTGCTGCGGGACGGCGACGGCGGCCCCGCCGTCCACATGCTGCGCCGCCGCGCCTCCATGGCCTTCGCCGGAGGCGCGTACGCCTATCCGGGTGGCTCCGTGGATCCGCGCGACGAGCGGCCGGTCGCCTGGGCCGGGCCCTCGCGCGCCGCCTGGGCCGCGCGGCTGGGCGTCGACGAGGCCGTCGCGCAGTCCGTCGTCTGCGCCGCCGTCCGCGAGACGTTCGAGGAGTCCGGGGTGCTGCTCGCGGGCCCGTCCGCGACCACCGTCGTCGCGGACACCACCGGCGACGACTGGGAGGCCGGCCGCGCCGCCCTGGTCGCCCACGAACTCTCCTTCGCCGACTTCCTCGACCGCCACGGGCTGGTGCTCCGCTCCGACCTGCTGGGCGCCTGGGCGCGCTGGATCACCCCCGAGTTCGAACCGCGCCGCTACGACACCTGGTTCTTCGTCGCCGCGCTCCCCGAGGGGCAGCGCACCCGTAACGCCTCGACGGAGGCGGACCGCACCGTGTGGACCCGCCCGGCCGACGCCGTCGCCGGATACGAGCGCGGCGAGCTGCTGATGATGCCGCCGACCCTCGCCACCCTGCGCGCCCTGGAGCCGTACGGGTCCGCCGCGGCTGCCCTGGAGGCTGCGGGGCGGCGCGATCTGACGCCGGTGCTGGCCCGCGCCCGGCTGCGCGACGGCGAGATCGAGCTGAGCTGGCCGGGGCACGAGGAGTTCACCAAGCACATCGCGCCGGGGGAGACGGCCCCGGGCGACGCTCCGGAAGGAGGCCGGGCATGACCGACGCGGTAGCGCTCCCCGGACAGCCCCGGGGCACGGTGGTCTCCGGGCCCGCCACCGACCGCGCCCGGTGCGTCCTGGCGCCCAACCCGTCGGCGATGACCCTGGACGGCACCAACACCTGGCTCGTCGCCGAGCCCGACTCCCCGCTGGCCGTCGTCATCGACCCCGGGCCGCTCGACGAGGGCCATCTGCGGGCCGTCGCCGATGCTGCTGAGCAGGCCGGCAAGCGCATCGCGCTGACCCTGCTCACCCATGGGCACGCCGATCACGCCGAGGGTGCCGCCCGCTTCGCCGAGCTGACCGGTACGGCCGTCCGCGCCCTGGACCCGGCGCTGCGCCTGGGGGACGAGGGGCTGGCGGCCGGCGATGTGATCACCACCGGCGGGCTGGAGCTGCGCGTCGTCCCCACGCCGGGGCACACCGCCGACTCGCTCTCGTTCCATCTGCCCGCCGACGCCGCCGTCCTGACCGGCGACACCGTCCTCGGGCGCGGCACCACGATGGTCGCCCACCCCGACGGGCGGCTCGGCGAGTACCTGGACTCGCTGCGCCGCCTCCGCTCGCTGACCGTCGACGACGGGGTGACGACGGTGCTGCCCGGACACGGCCCGGTGCTCGACGACGCCCAGGGGGCGATGGAGTTCTACCTGGCGCACCGCGCCCACCGGCTCGCCCAGGTGGAGACCGCGGTGGAGAACGGCCACCGGACGGCGTCCGAGGTCGTCGCCGCGGTCTACGCCGACGTCGACCGCTCCCTGTGGCCCGCCGCCGAACTGTCGGTACGGGCGCAGCTGGAGTACCTGGGGGAGCACGGGCTGATCTGAGGCGCCCGGGGCGTCCGGGCCGCTCAGGGGCGGGGCGCCTTCGGACCGTGGACGGCCAGATACTCGTCGGCCAGCCAGGGCGCGAGATCGGCCAGCAGCTCGTCGAGCAGCGCGGGGTGGTCCGCCGGGGCGCGGGCGGCGCGGGCCGCGGCGCGCATCTGTTCGGCGCGCGCCGGGTAGTAGCGGCCGAACACCTCGGCCATCTCGGTCAGATCGCTGGTCCAGCCGCCCCACCGCGGCATCACCAGCGTGAAGCCGCAACGCACCAGGTGCCGGCTCATCCCGCGGGTCAGCCGCCGCCGCTCCGCCTCCGTACGCGCCGCCGCGGCGCGCTCGCGCATCCCGGGCAGCACGCGGAAGAGGTCACCGTTGGTCTCGCGGGCCAGCAGCGAGGTCGGACGGTAGCGGGGCAGCCGCTCGGCCAGGTCGGGGCCGCTGAGCGGGGTGCACAGGCAGGCCACGAACCAGCCCAGGTCGTACCGCTCCCGCTCGCTCAGCAGCCGCGCCACGCCGTCGATCAGGACCCCGGCGCCGTCGATCTGCGGGAAGGCCGCGTCGAGTTCCGCGCCCAGGGCCTCGGCGGCGGCGTGGTCGTCCGGGGTGGGCGGCGAGTGGAGCGCGAGCAGCAGATCGAGGTCGGAGACCCCGGGGACGGCGGTGCCGCGCGGGATGCTGCCGTAGAGGTAGGCGCTGTGCAGCCGGTCGCCGAAGCGCGCGGCGCTGCGCTCCCGGGCGGCCGCGGCGACGGGCGCGAACTCGGCGGAGATCCGGGCGAGCGAGCCCTCCCGGAGGAAGCAGCCGTCCTGGTCGAGTCCCGGGCCCGTGGAGTCGGTCATGGCGTCAGCATGACGACGCGTCCGCTGCGCGGGCCACCGGATTTCCCGGCCCCGCGTGCGGCGCGGCGGACGTGTACATGCCGCTGAGGCGCCGTATACGGCCGCTCAGGCGGTTTTCCCGGCCCCGGGCGGGCCGGGGCGCGGCGCGCGGAATTGCGGCGCCGTACGGGCCGGGAACGGGGCGCCGCCGCGGGGGCGGCGCCCGGGGGTCAGCGGGAGCGCTTCGCCAGCCGCTCGACGTCGAGGAGGATCACCGCGCGCGCCTCCAGGCGCAGCCAGCCGCGGCCCGCGAAGTCGGCGAGGGCCTTGTTGACCGTCTCGCGGGAGGCGCCCACCAGCTGGGCCAGCTCCTCCTGCGTCAGGTCGTGCACGACGTGGATGCCCTCCTCGGACTGCACGCCGAAGCGGCGCGACAGGTCCAGCAGGGCGCGGGCGACCCGGCCGGGGACGTCCGAGAAGACCAGGTCGGACATCTGGTCGTTGGTCTTGCGCAGGCGCCGGGCGACGGCGCGCAGCAGGGCGGTGGCCACCTCGGGCCGGGCGTTCAGCCACGGCTGGAGGTCGCCGTGGCCCAGGCCGAGGAGCTTGACCTCGGTGAGGGCGGAGGCGGTGGCGGTACGCGGGCCCGGGTCGAAGAGCGACAGCTCACCGATCAGCTCGCCGGGGCCGAGGACGGCGAGCATGTTCTCGCGGCCGTCCGGGGAGGTGCGGTGCAGCTTCACCTTGCCCTCGGTGACCACGTACAGGCGGTCGCCGGGGTCCCCTTCGTGGAACAGGGCGTCGCCGCGAGCGAGCGTGACCTCTCCCATCGAGGCGCGCAGCTCCGCCGCCTGCTCATCGTCGAGCGCCGCGAAGAGCGGTGCGCGCCGCAGAACGTCGTCCACGAGATCTCTCCTTGTCGACATGCTCCGGGGGACTGTGGTCCCCATCATGCCGGAATGCAAAACAGTGCGATCAATCACAAGTTTGCCGGACCGATGGCCCGAGCCCTACGCCAGGGGGCCGATCGGGGTGGTGAAATCCGGTGATCGAGTCGGATGTCGGTGGGTGGTCGTAGTCTGGCCGAGTGTCCAACACGCCGGTGAGAGCACGGGACGAGGGGGGCTGAGCGAGTGACCGCCGAACGCGATTCCGCTCTGGGCGAACGGCCGCCCGTGAACGCCCCGGAAGCGAACGTAAGCACCAAATCGCCGGTCCCGCCGAGGCGCGCGCGGCGGCCGGCGCGGACGCCGCAAACCCTCGGCGCGGCGCGCCCGGCGAGGCGTCCGGCAGCGGCACCGGTACGGAAGTCGGCACGGCACGAGTCGGTACGGAAGAGGGCGGCGTGAAACACACCCCAGCGAAGACGACGGAAGCGACCGCACCCCCGGCCGGGCGGAACGGCGCGGAGGCGGCCACGTCGCGGGCGGCGGTCAAGAAGGCGGCGGCGAAGAAGGCCGTCGCGGTGAAGAAGACCGCCGGGAGCGCGGCGGCCAAGAAGACGGTGGCCAAGAAGACGGCCGCCGGGGCGGGCGCGGCCAAGAAGACCGCGACGAAGACCGCGACGAAGACCGTGACGAAGAAGGCCACGGCGAAGAAGACCGTGGCCAAGAAGGCGACGGCGGCCGCCTCAAAGACCGTTCCGCCCGCCAAGAAGACCGCCGCCGAGAAGCCGGCCGCCGCCAAGGCTCCCGCCCGTAAGCCGGAATCGCGGGTCGCGCTGGTGCGGCGGGCCCGGCGGATCAACCGGGAGCTGGCCGAGCTGTATCCGTACGCCCACCCGGAGCTGGATTTCACCAACCCCTTCGAGCTGCTGGTCGCGACGGTGCTCTCCGCGCAGACCACCGACCTGCGGGTCAACCAGACCACCCCGGCGCTCTTCGCCGCCTGCCCCACCCCGGAGGACATGGCGGCGATGGACCCGGAGCGGCTGGAGGAGCTGATCCGGCCGACGGGCTTCTTCCGGGCCAAGGCACGGTCGCTGCTCGGCCTGTCGGCGGCGCTGCGGGACCGCTTCGGCGGTGAGGTGCCCGGCCGCCTGGAGGACCTGGTCACGCTGCCCGGCGTCGGCCGCAAGACCGCCAACGTCGTCCTCGGCAACGCGTTCGGTGTCCCCGGCATCACCGTCGACACCCACTTCGGCCGGCTGGCGCGCCGCTTCGGCTGGACCACCCAGGAGGATCCGGAGAAGGTCGAGGCGGACGTCGCCGCGCTCTTCCCCAAGAGCGAGTGGACGATGCTGTCGCACCGCGTGGTCTTCCACGGCCGCCGCGTCTGCCACTCCCGCAAGCCCGCCTGCGGCGCCTGCGGCATCGCCCCGCTCTGCCCGTCGTACGGCGAGGGCGAGACCGACCCGGAGAAGGCGAAGAAGCTGCTCAAGTACGAGCTGGGCGGGCAGCCGGGGCAGCGGCTCAACCCACCCGCCGGTTTCCCCGGCAGGCCCGCGCCCCCGCTGGGGGCCCCGGCCTCATGACACCGGCCACGGCCGCACCGGCGGTACGGGCCGCACCCACGGCCCCGGAGGCGGGCCGCGCGGCCCCGCACCGGGCGCCGCACACCGAACCAGGGCCTTGAGGGGGCGCGTATGACGAGTGCACGGGAGCAGTACGGCGAACGGACCGGCGACCGGCGGGGCGAGGAGGGGCACCCCGCCGGGGGAGCCGCCCCGGAGAGCGGCCGGACCCCGCCCGGCGACGGCCCGGCGGGCCCGGACGGCCCCGGTGCGCCGTCCGCCGCGCCCCGGACCGCGGGCGCCGGGCGGCTCCCGCAGGCACGGGTGAGCACCGAGGGGCTGCCGAAGTGGCTGGATCCGGTGGTCCGCGCGGCGCAGACCGTCGAGCCGCACCAGCTCAGCCGCTTCCTGCCGCCCGAGAACGGCGGCCGCCAGTCCGCGGTGCTGGTCCTCTTCGGGCAGGGCGCCCGCGGCCCCGAGCTGCTGCTGATGGAGCGCGCCGGGACGCTGCGCTCGCACGCCGGGCAGCCCTCGTTTCCCGGGGGCGCGCTCGATCCGGAGGACGGCGACCCGGAAGGCAGCGGTCCGGTGCGGGCCGCGCTGCGGGAGGCGCAGGAGGAGACCGGGCTCGACCCGGCGGGGGTGCAGGTCTTCGGCGTGCTGCCGCGGCTCTACATCCCGGTCAGCGGCTTCGTGGTGACGCCGGTGCTCGGTTGGTGGCGCGAGCCCAGCCCGGTCGGCGCGGTCGACCAGGCGGAGACGGCCCGGGTGTTCACGGTGCCCGTGGCGGATCTCACGGACCCGGCCCACCGGGTGACGGCCCGCCATCCGCGTGGTCACACCGGTCCGGCGTTCCTCGTCGAGTCGGCCCTGGTCTGGGGTTTCACCGCCGGGGTCATCGACCGCCTGCTGCACTTCGCGGGTTGGGAGATTCCGTGGGACCGCACGAAGCAGGTCCCGCTCGACCGGAGCGCGTGAGACGGTGTCCGGCGTGAACGTCCTGGACATCCTGTTGCTGGTCGCCGCCGTGTGGTTCGCGATCGTCGGCTATCGGCAAGGCTTCGTCGTCGGCATCCTGTCCGTGCTCGGCTTCCTCGGCGGTGGCCTGATCGCGGTCTACGTACTCCCCGTCATCTGGAACGAGGTCACCGACGACGCCACCCCCGGCACCTTCGCGGCCATCGCCGCCGTCGCCATCGTCATCATCTGCGCCTCGGTCGGCCAGGCGCTCACCACCCATCTGGGCAACAAGCTGCGCCGCCACATCACCTGGACACCGGCGCGGGCGCTGGACGCCACCGGCGGCGCGCTCGTCAACGTCGTGGCGATGCTGCTGGTGGCCTGGCTGATCGGTTCCGCGCTGGCCGGTACGTCGCTGCCGACGCTCGGCAAGGAGGTCCGCAACTCCAAGGTGCTGCTGGGCGTCTCGCGGGTGATGCCGCAGCAGGCCACGACGTGGTTCACGGACTTCTCCTCGGTGCTCGCGCAGAACGGCTTCCCGCAGGTCTTCACGCCGTTCTCCAGCGAGCCGATCACCTCCGTCCCGGCGCCCGACCCGCAGCTGGCGAAGAGCCCCGTCGCGGGCCGCGCCCGGCAGAGCATCGTCAAGGTCGTCGGCACGGCGCCCAGCTGCGGCAAGGTCCTGGAGGGCAGCGGCTTCGTCTTCGCGCCGCACCGCGTGATGACCAACGCCCACGTCGTCGGCGGCGTCTCCGAGCCGACGGTGCAGGTGGGCGGCGAGGGCGCCACGTACGACGCCAAGGTCGTGCTCTACGACTGGGAGCGCGACATCGCGGTCCTCGACGTGCCGGCGCTGCGGGCGCCCGCGCTGAAGTTCGCCGGCACCGACGCGGAGAGCGGCCGCAGCGCCATCGTCGCGGGCTTCCCGGAGAACGGCGGCTACGACGTCCGCGCGGCCCGCATCCGCGGCCGCATCCAGGCCAACGGCCCGGACATCTACCACCGGGGCACGGTCGCCCGCGATGTGTACTCCCTGTACGCGACGGTGCGGCAGGGCAACTCCGGCGGCCCGCTGCTCACCCCGCGGGGCGAGGTCTACGGCGTGGTGTTCGCCAAGTCCCTGGACGATGCGCAGACCGGCTATGCGCTGACCGCCGACGAGGTCCGCCAGGACATCGTCAAGGGGCGGCAGGCCACCCGGCCCGTCGACAGTCAGGGATGCGCGATCTGAACCACCCGGAGGGCGGCGGGCATCGGCGGAGGCTCCGCGCGGTGCCCGCCGTCGGCGTTTTCAGCCGCGGGGATGGCGCAGCCGGGCGCTCATCCACCGCGCTCTGCGGCGGAGGATGCGGGGGATGCCCATCGGATGCGCGGAATCCGGGCCCGGGGGACCGGCGGGCCCACCGGCCCGGAGGTCGGGGGTGCCCCTGTCCCGCGTGCCCACGGCAGCGGCACTGCTGCGGCGGTTGCGTGCCACGTCACGGTAGTCGTGCGTCCAGCCCATACCCTCGACTCTGCCCGTGGGCCGAGGTCCGTAACCGCCGGGCGGCCCGCCAATCGGCCTATGCGCCGGGCAATTGGCCACCCGTCACCGCCCCGTTCGCTCCCGGTTCGCCGGGCCGCTTCCGGGGCGCGGGGCGGCTTCGTCAGCGGTCCGGTTCGGGGTCCTTGAGCCAGTTGACCAGCTCCGTGGAGAACGCCACCGGGTCCTCCTCGTGGGGGAAGTGGCCGAGCCCGTCGAAGAGCCGCCAGCGGTACGGGGCCTCGACGTAGGCACCGGAGCCCGCGGCGGTGCGGGTGCGCATCACCGGGTCGAGCGAGCCGTGCAGATGGAGCGTCGGAACGCGGACCGGCAGCTTCATCCGGCGGTTGAACTGGAGGCCGTCGGGCCGGGCCAGCGAGCGGACCATCCAGCGGTACGGCTCGATGGAGCAGTGCGCCGTCGAGGGGATGGCCATGGCCCGCCGGTAGACGGTGACGGCGTCCTCGTCCGGGAGTTGCGGGCCCGACCAGTCGTGGAGCATCTCGCCGACCCGGGCGGCGTCGTCGGCGACCAGCGCCCGCTCGGGCAGCCAGGGCCGCTGGAAGCTCCAGATGTGGGCGCTGCGCCTGCTCTGCCGGGCGTCGGCGAGCATCGCGCGGCGCCACAGCCGCGGGTGCGGCATCGAGGCGACGGCGAGGCGGCGCACCAGCTTCGGCCGCATCGCCGCCGCCGTCCACGCGAGGTAGCCGCCCAGGTCGTGGCCGACGAGCGCGGCGTCCGGCTCGCCCAGGGAGCGGATGACGCCGGTGACGTCGAGGGCGAGGTTGGCCGGGTCGTAGCCGCGCGGGGTGCGGTCGCTGCCGCCGACGCCGCGCAGGTCCATCGCGACGGCCCGGTAGCCCGCCTCGGCGAGCGCCGGCAGCTGGTGCCGCCAGGCCCACCAGAACTGCGGGAAGCCGTGCAGCAGCAGCACCAGCGGGCCGTCGCCCATCTCCGCGATGTGGAAACGGGCGCCGTTCGCCGCGACGTCCCGGTGCGTCCAGGGTCCGTCGGGGCGTACGACCGGTGCGGTGCTGTCGGGGACCGTCATGCCGAGGTGCGTGTCACGGACTCCAGGACCGGGTGGTCCGCGGGCTCCGGGCGCGGGTGCGGCTTGGCCTTCTGCAGGACGGCCGCGGTCTCCTTGGCGGAGGCGATCGACTTCTCCGGCTTCTTGATCTTCTTCACCTTGGCCAGCGCGATCAGCGCCAGCAGCAGCGCGATGACGATGAAGGCGCCGCCGACGATCAGGAAGGACCAGGCCAGACCGAGGCCGAGGTTGTGGATGCCGTACGCCGCCGCGAAGCTCAGCACCGGCAGGGCGAAGAGGATCAGCACGCCGGCGACGATGAAGGCGGCGCCGCCGATGCCCGCCCGCTTCGCGTCCAGTCGCAGCTCGGCCTTGGCCAGTGCGATCTCGTCGTGCACGAGTGCGGACAACTCGGCGGTGGCCGTCGCCACCAACTGGCCGAGGCTGCGGTCTGCGCCGTCGTCGGCTGAACTCATCGCCGTCTCCCTTGTGTCTGCTGCGTAGGCAAAGCCTCTCAGATCATGCCGGACCATCGTCCCCGGCCTCGGCGCCGGAGGCCACTTCGGCAAGCCGCCGGTGTTCCGCGGCCTTCGCCTCCAGCAGCGCGGCCATCCGCAGGTGGTACGCGGGGTCGCCCTCCTCGTAGACGTCCGGGACGCCGTCCAGGTCCTCGTCGCGCTCCTCCTCGGCGATGAGGGCGCGGTACTTGTTGTTGCGGAGTTTGAGCAGGACGGTGGCGCAGCCCGCGGCGATCAGCGAGCCGAGCAGGACGGACGCCTTGATTTCCTCGGCGAGCGCCGGGTTGTCGCCGAAGGCGAGCTCGCCGATGAGGAGGGAGACCGTGAAGCCGATGCCGGCGAGGGTGGCGACGGCGAAGAGGTCGGGCCATTTGAGGTCGGGGTTGAGCCGGGCGCGGGTGAAGCGGGCGGTCAGCCACGTACCGCCGAAGATGCCGAGGGTCTTGCCGACGACGAGACCGAGGACCACGCCGAGGGTTTCGGGGCGGGTGAAGACCTCGCGGACGGCGTCGCCGGAGATGGACACGCCGGCGGAGAAGAGCGCGAAGAGCGGCACGGCCAGGCCCGCGGAGAGCGGACGGACCAGGTGCTCGATGTGCTCGCCGGGGGAGTGGGTCTCGCCCTCGCGCGGGGTGCAGCGCAGCATCAGGCCCATCGCGACGCCCGCGATCGTGGCGTGCACGCCGCTGTTCTCCATCAGCGCCCAGATGACCAGGCCCAGCGGCACGTAGACGTACCAGCCGCGGACGCCCTTGCGCAGCAGCAGGTAGAAGACGCCCAGGCCGACGACGGCCAGGCCGAGGGCCAGGAAGTTGATCTGCGAGGTGAAGAAGACCGCGATGATCAAGATGGCGAAGAGGTCGTCGACGACGGCCAGGGTGAGCAGGAAGGCACGCAGCGCGGACGGCAGGGACGTGCCGATGACGGCGAGGACGGCCAGCGCGAAAGCGATGTCGGTGGCGGTGGGCACCGCCCAGCCGTCGAGCGAGCCGTGGCCTATGCCGTTGACGACGAGGTCGACGATCGCGGGCATCGCCATACCGCAGAGCGCGGCGATCACCGGGAGCGCGGCGGCCTTGGGATCGCGCAGCTCACCGGCGACGAGTTCGCGCTTCAGCTCGATCCCGGCGACGAAGAAGAAGATCGCGAGCAGGCCGTTGGCCGCCCAGTGCTCCAGGGAGAGGTTGAGGCCGAGCGAGGCGGGGCCGAGGTGGAAGCCGCGGACCGCCTCGTAGCTGTCGCCGAAGGCGTTTGCCCAGATCAGGGCCGCTACGGCGGCGATGAGCAGGAGGACTCCGCCGACGGTCTCGGTGCGGAGCGCGTTGGTGAGGAAATTCCGCTCCGGCAGCGGCAGCCGGCCGAGGAAGAGGGAACGGCGGTTCTGGGGGGCGCTCACGCGGGCTGACCTCCGGGTTTCGGCAGCTGAGTACGGCTGTGGCAGTTGCCGACCAGACTTCCCGGCGCACCCTTGAGATCTTGGCGTTTTCTTGACGCCGCTCCCACTGTACCGGGCGAGTGCAAGGTGGGGTGGGGCGTTCTTCACTTTACGGGCGTATCGGGAGGCCCGCGGATCCTCGCCGGAGGGGCGGGAACGCCGTGGGGGCACCGGCCGTCTCGCCGGTGCCCCCACGGGCGGTGCGCGTCGTCGCGCCGTCGGTCAGTCCTCGCTGGAGGCGCCCGGCAGCTTCGCCTGGATGAGGTCCATGACGGAGGAGTCGGTGAGCGTGCTCACGTCACCGAGGTCGCGGTTCTCGGCGACGTCCCGCAGCAGCCGGCGCATGATCTTGCCGGAACGGGTCTTGGGCAGCTCCGCGACCGGCATGATCCGCTTCGGCTTGGCGATCGGCCCGAGGTGCTGCGCGACATGCGCCCGCAACTCCTCGACCAGCCCCTCGTCCTCCGCGTCCGCCGAACCGCGCAGGATCACGAAGGCGCAGATCGCTTGGGTGGTCTGCGGGTCGGTGGCGCCGACCACCGCGGCTTCGGCGACCTTCGGGTGCGAGACCAGCGCCGACTCCACCTCGGTGGTGGAGATGTTGTGGCCCGAGACGAGCATGACGTCGTCGACCCGGCCCAGCAGCCAGATGTCGCCGTCCTCGTCCTTCTTGGCGCCGTCGCCCGCGAAGTACTTGCCTTCGAAGCGCGACCAGTACGTGTCGAGGTAGCGCTGGTCGTCGCCCCAGATGGTGCGGAGCATCGACGGCCACGGCTCGGTCAGCACGAGGTAGCCGCCGGCGCCGTCGGGCACCTCGCGGCCCTCGTCGTCCACGACGGTCGCGGCGATGCCGGGCAGCGGCTGCTGCGCCGAGCCGGGCTTGGTGGTGGTGACGCCCGGCAGCGGGCTGAGCATCATCGCGCCGGTCTCGGTCTGCCACCAGGTGTCGACGATCGGGGCCTTGTCGGCGCCGATGTGCTTGCGGTACCAGACCCATGCCTCGGGGTTGATCGGCTCGCCGACCGACCCCAGGACGCGCAGCGACGACAGATCGAACTTGGCGGGGATGTCGTCGCCCCACTTCATGCAGGCGCGGATCGCGGTGGGCGCGGTGTAGAGGATCGTGACGCCGTACTTCTGGACGATCTCCCACCAGCGGCCCTGGTGCGGGGTGTCCGGCGTGCCCTCGTACAGCACCTCCGTCGCGCCGTTGGCCAGCGGACCGTAGGTGATGTACGAGTGGCCCGTCACCCAGCCGACGTCGGCGGTGCACCAGAAGACGTCGGTCTCCGGCTTGAGGTCGAAGACGGCGTGGTGGGTGTAGGCCACCTGGGTGAGGTAGCCGCCGGTGGTGTGCAGGATGCCCTTGGGCTTACCGGTGGTGCCGGAGGTGTAGAGGATGAACAGCGGGTGCTCGGCGTCGAACGCCTCGGGCGTGTGCGTCTCGCTCTGGCGGCCGACGATCTCGTCCCACCACAGGTCGCGCCCCTCGGTCCAGGCGGTTTCCTGGCCGGTGCGGCGGACGACGAGGACGTTGCGGACGTTCTCCGTGCCGGGCTTGGTCAGCGCCTCGTCGACCGCGGGCTTGAGGGCGGACGGCTTGCCGCGGCGGTAGCCGCCGTCGGCGGTGATCACGACGCGGGCGTCGGCGTCCTGGATGCGGGTGGCCAGCGCGTCCGCCGAGAAGCCGCCGAAGACGACGGAGTGCGGGGCGCCCAGGCGGGCGCAGGCCAGCATGGCGATGACCGTCTCCGGGATCATCGGCATGTACAGCGCGACCCGGTCGCCGGCCGTGACGCCCAGCTCGGTCAGGGCGTTGGCCGCCTGGGAGACCTCGCGCTGCAGCTCGGCGTAGGTGATCGCGCGGCTGTCGCCGGGCTCGCCCTCGAAGTGCAGCGCGACGCGGTCGCCCAGGCCGTTCTCCACGTGCCGGTCCACGCAGTTGTACGCGACGTTGAGCTTGCCGTCGGCGAACCACTTCGCGAAGGGCGCGTTCGACCAGTCGAGCGTCTGGGTGGGCGGCGTCTGCCAGCTCAGGCGCTTGGCCTGCTCCGCCCAGAAGGCCAGCCGGTCCGACGCCGCCTGCTCGTACGCCGCTGCCGTGACGTTGGCGTGCGCGGCCAGTTCGGCGGGGGGTGCGAACCGCCGCTCCTCCTTGAGAAGATTGGCCAGACTGCTCTCGTTGCTCACGACATCTCCCATTCCCAGGGCGTCCGGTGTGTCCCGGCTCATAGCTCATCAGCCCGCGGTACGCCCTGACAAGGGTTGCCGGGAAAAATTGGTGTAGACCTGTAAAGCTCGCAGGTCAGGCCGGTATCGGCGCGGCTTCGGCGCGTACGGCGCAGAACCGCCCGCCGACGTCGTCCAGGACGTACGCCTGGGCCTCGCCGACATGGAAATACATGCCGTGGAGGGTGAGCGAGCCGTCCGCCACCCGGCGGGCCACGCACGGGTAGGCCCGCAGATGATCCAGCTGCTGGCGGATGTTGACCAGCGCCAGCCGTTCGTGCGCGTCGGCCACCGGGCGGCAGGCCAGGGCGGTGTCGTCGGCGGCGCGGCCCGGGGCGCCCGTCATGCGGGCCAGGCTCGGGGCGCCGTGCCGCAGCCAGCGCTCCAGCGCCGTCGGATCGAGCGGCCTTCCCGGGACATCGACGGACGTGGCCCGTTCGGCGGCGGTGAGCAGTGCCTTCATCGCGCCGCATCCGGAGTGGCCGCAGACGGTGAGGGAGTCGACCCGCAGGATGTCGACCGCGTACTCGACGGCCGCGGCCACGGAGTCGCAGGCGGCGTCGGAGCCGGGCGGCGGCATGAGGTTGCCGACGTTGCGGACGGTGAAGAGGTCCCCCGGACCGCTGGACGTGATCATGCTCGTGACCAGCCGGGAGTCCGAGCAGGTCAGGAAGAGTTGGGTGGGGCGCTGGCCCTCGCGCGCCAGCCGGGACAGCTCCTCGCGCACCAGTGGCGCGGTGTGCCGCTGGAAGGCGCTCACCCCGCCCCACAGCGGGCTTGCGGCGATCCCGGACGCGGCCTCGCGGTCCGGGACGGGGCGGGCGCAGTGGTGGTGACGCCAGGGCGTCCAGGGGTGGCGGGTGGCGTCCGCCCGGACGCCGGCCGAGCCGTGGAGCGCGCCTCCGAAGACCGGCAGGCCGCCCAGCAGCCCGGCGACGATGCCACCGACGGCCGCGGCCACCAGGCCCGCCCGGAGCGGGGCGCCGGTCGCGAGGGCGATGCAGAGCGACAGCGGTACGGCGAGGGGGAAGAGGGTGACGGGGGCGGCGAGGCCGTGTGGCAGGGCGGGGCGCCGGGTGGTGCCGGGTGGCGGGTCGTGCAGGTGCTGAGTGGTCTGCGACTGCGGTGTCTGTGGTGTCGGCTGCTCGGTCTGCGACATGTACGGCTCCTCGGAGCGGCGCGCTCGCGCGAGGCGCGCGGGCCGCGGTGGCGCTGTGGAGGCGCGAGCCGGCCGGTGAAGCGTTGCGCACGGCGGCTCGGTCACTCTCCGTGTTCAGTAAATGGAGCGTAATGTCGAGCAAAGAGCGAGAGAAGTCTTTTCGCGCAAGTGAACTATGTATTCACCCTGGTGGGTGAATATGCGTGGCGTCGCCTTGCCTTTTGCTCCCTCAATTCGGTGAGTTCCGGCCCTGAAGGGTTTCTTCCGGTAAAGCCGGTCAAGGCTGTTTGCGCCCGGCTGGAGTCCGTGAAGGCGCGGGTGCGGCCGGCGGTGACGCGGTTGCCACCGCCGGCGGGGGATCAGACCGGTTGCGGGGCCGCCGTCCCCTCGGAGAGGAGGAATGCCGGGTCGACCTGAGCGGCGAGATCCGCGCCGGTCTTCGCGTTGCCCCAGCTCTCCGCGTTCCGCAGATGGAAGTGGACCATCTGGCGGGTGTAACGCTGCCAGTCGCGCTGCGGATACGTGTCGTCGGCGGCGTCGTGCAGGGTCGCAAGGGCGCGGCGGTTGGCGTCCTCCAGCTCGGCGAAGGGCGCGGTGCGGCCCTTCTCCATGGCCCGCACCCAGTCCGAGTGGCCGACGGTCACCAGCAGGTCGTCGCCCACCTCGGCGCGCAGGAACGCGAGGTCGTCGGGGCCCTGCACCTTGTTGCCCACCACCTTCAGGCTGACGTCGAAGTCCCGTGCGTACTCCTTGTACTGGCGGTAGACGGCGATGCCCTTACGGGTCGGCTCGGCGACCAGGAACGTCATGTCGAAGCGGGTGAACATCCCGGAGGCGAAGGAGTCCGAGCCTGCGGTCATGTCGACGACGACGTACTCCTCCCGGCCGTCCACGAGGTGGTTCAGACACAGCTCGACCGCGCCGACCTTGGAGTGGTAGCAGGCGACGCCCAGGTCGGACTCGGTGAACGGGCCGGTGGCCATCAGCCGCACCGAGGTGTCGTCGAGGGGCACCGTGCGGGCGCAGGCGTCGTAGACGGGGTTGTCGCCCCCGACGCGCAGCAGCTGCGAGCCGTCCCCGGGGGGCGTCGTCTTGATCATCGTCTCGGCGGAGGCGATCCGCGGGTTGCTGCCGCGCAGGTACTCCTTGATCAGCGGCAGATGGGCGCCCATCGCGGGCAGCGCGGCGGCGGTCGCCTCGTCCAGGCCCAGGGCGGCCCCGAGGTGCTGGTTGATGTCGGCGTCCACGGCGATCACGGGGACGCGGGCGGCCGCGAGATGGCGGATGAACAGGGAGGACAGGGTGGTCTTGCCGCTGCCGCCCTTTCCTACGAAAGCGATCTTCATGTTCACCAACAGTAATCTGCTTATCGCGCTCAGTGAGAAGCCCACGTGAAGAAGACCACTCCATCGGGGGGCGTGGCCACCTGGTGCGTAGGGTCGTACCCATGGCTGCAGACACCCGGGGCACGACCCCGAAAACCCCGCAGGCGGGCGGCGATCCGCTGGCGGCTCTCGCGTCGCTCCCGGGCGTCGTCGACGCGGTGGACTCCGTACGCAAGGGCGTGGACCGGCTCTACGGTCACCGGATCATGCGCCGCCGCAGCGTGGAGGTCACCTCCGAGGCGGCGCTGCGCGGAGCGCGTGGCTCCGCCGCGCTCGCCGGAGCCGACTGGGCACTGGAGGAGGTCCGGCGGCGCACCGACTTCAGCGCGGACGGCGAACCGGCGACGGTCGGCGCGGCCCTGCGGCTGACCGCCGAGGCGGGCCAACTGCTCAGCGTGTGGCGGCAGTCGCCGCTGCGGGTGCTGGCGCGGCTGCACCTGGTGGCGGCCGGTGGCGGCGGCGCGGACGACACCGTCGGCCGGCCGCGGCTGGCCGGGGAGGGCGTCGACGAGCCGCTGATCGAACTGCCGCTGCCCGGCGCGGACGAGGTGGCGGGGCGGCTGGACGGCCTGGCGCGGCTGCTGCTCGCGGGCAGCGAGGCACCCGCGCTGGTCACCGCCGCCGTGGTCCACGGCGAACTGCTGGCGCTGCGACCCTTCGGTTCGCACAACGGCCTGGTCGCGCGCGCCGCGGAGCGCATCGTGCTGATCGGCAGCGGTCTCGACCCCAAGTCCATCTGCCCGGCGGAGGTCGGCCACGCGGAACAGGGCCGGGCCGCCTACGCGGCTGCGCTGGCGGGGTACGTCTCCGGAACGCCCGACGGGGTGGCCGCGTGGATCGCGCACTGCGGCCGCGCGGTGGAGCTGGGGGTCCGGGAGTCCACGGCGGTCTGCGAGGCGCTGCAGCGCGGCGCCGCCTGAGCCGCGGCGGCCCTGCCGCTGCCGGGATGTCCGGCGCCGGTGGCCGGGCCGGGCAGGAGTTGCGGCGGTACGTGGTGCTGATACGTACCGCCGCTGGCACGTCCGCCGCGTGACCATGCGTGCACTTGCTTTGCCCATCAGGCCGGAGAACTCTGTCCGTCGCCTGGTGCGGCTGGCCCGTAATCGACGGGTCGGCGTCGCGTGGGTGCGCGGCATTCATGCATCGGTCCGTGGGCCTTGCTGCGTTACAGGTGATCCTCTCGGACGTCCTTGGTCTCGCGGGCCGTGATTCCTTTGTACCCCAGCCCCCGGACAAGTGGAACCCTTCACCTCGGATCTTTACTTTTGCCTTCAATAACGGGCAATGAGGGTAAAGCGGATGGTGGCCTGTCGGATATACGGTGCCCCGTCCGCCGGGGATTCCACCGGCCCGGCGCGGCCTTTCCGGGAGATGTCCGGGGTCCGGCCGTGAAGGCGTCAGGGGATTTTCCGGGCCGGATCCGGGGCGCGTCGGGGTTCCCGGTCCTTCGCGCCCCGGGCAGCTCAGGCCACGTCGCTCCGGCGCCGCCGCGCCGCGTACCGCACCAGGCTCGCGCCGACCGCCGCCGCGCCCACCGCCGCGACCAGCGCGAGCACCGGCCGCGAGGGCAGTGCGGGCAGCGGCCGGGTGAGCGGCACCGGGCGGCTGAACGACAGCACCGGCCACTCCCGGGCGGCCGCCTCCCGGCGCAGCGCCCGGTCCGGATTGACGGCGAAGGGCCGGCCGACGGCCTCCAGCATGGGAATGTCCGTCGCCGAATCGCTGTACGCGAACGACCGCGCGAGGTCGTACCCCTCGGTCGCGGCCAGCTCCCGGACCGCCTCCGCCTTGGTGGGCCCGTAGGCGTAATAGTCGATCTCGCCGGTGAACCGGCCGTCGGCGCCGACGGCCATCCGCGTCGCCACCACCCGGTCGGCGCCCAGCAGTTCACCGATCGGCTCGACGACCTCCGCGCCCGAGGTGGACACGATCACGACGTCCCGGCCGGCCGCGTGGTGCTCCTGGATCAGGGAGACGGCCTCGTCGTAGATGATCGGGTCGATCAGGTCGTGGAGCGTCTCGGCGACGATCTCGCGGACCTGGGCGACGTCCCAGCCGCGGCACAGCGACGAGAGATAGGCGCGCAGCCGCTCCATCTGGTCGTGGTCCGCGCCGCCCGCGAGGAAGAGGAACTGGGCATATGCGGTACGCAGCGCGGCCCGGCGATTGATCAGGCCACCGCGGTAGAAGGACTTGCTGAACGTCAGCGTGCTGGACTTTGCAATGACCGTCTTGTCGAGGTCGAAGAAGGCGGCGGTACGGGGCATCGAGTGGCGCACGGAGGGGTTTTCCACAGGCCGAGCATAGGCTCCCTCCATTCGGGGGTAAGGACTGCGCGTGGGTTTGCTTGAGAAGGCTCTCGGGTACACCATGGAAGTCACGGATCGTTCGCGACCGTGCTAACCCGGTCCGGCTCCTCCCCCCCCGAGTCGGCCGAGGAAGACGACCCCCGCTCTCCCCCCCGGCGGGGGTCGTCGCATGTCCGGATGCATTTCTCGGCACCCGGCCGGGGCGCCGCTCTTCATTCCCCCTCTTCTTCACGCTGCCTGGCCTGCGCGGCCGACGCACCTCGCCGGTCACTCTTCGTATCCGCCGTGCTGCTCTGTGGATGCTCACCAATCCGCCGCAAGGCGAGCGCGCGGTCGCCGGAATAGGTGACGGGAATATTCACAACACGGAGTTGTCCACAGGTTTTGACCAAGATCCCCGCGGATTTCCCGATCGCCGCACGCTAAAAGTCCGCGACAGCGCGGAAGAGCGCTGCGCGAGGCGACAAGGGGGATGGAACATGCCTGGATCCATGGTGGCCGGTGAGGCAGGCGTAACGGACGAGGAGCGTCCGGGACCGCTTCTCGTCACCGAGGACGAGCAGTTGCTGGACGACCTCGTGCGGCTCTGCGCCGCGGCGGATGTGGTGCCGCAGGCGTGGCCGGATCTGCCGGCACGGGGGGAGCGGTGGCCGCAGGCGCCGCTGGTGATCATCGGGGAGGACAGCGCGGCACGGCTGCGCGGGGCGGGGCGCCGCGACGGCGTCGTCCTCGTCGCACGGGACGCGGAGCGGGCCGAGGTCTGGCAGTCGGCCGTGGCGCTGGGAGCGGAGCGGGTGATCACGCTGCCCGAGGGGGAGCGGTGGCTCGCCGACCGGATCGCCGACGCGGTCGAGGGCACCGGGCCCGCCGCGCTCACCGTCGGCGTGCTCGGTGGTCGCGGCGGCGCCGGGGCGTCCACCCTGGCCTGCGCACTCGCGGTGACGGCGGCGCGCAAGGGCCTGCGCACGATGCTGGTGGACGCCGATCCGCTGGGCGGCGGTCTCGACGTCCTCCTCGGGTGCGAGCGGGAGGAGGGGCTGCGCTGGCCGGCGTTCCGCGAGTCCCGCGGCCGGGTCGCGTCCGGGGCATTGGCCGGTTCGCTGCCCCGGGCGCACTCCTTACGGGTGCTCAGCTGGGACCGCGGCGCCGAGGTGGCGATCGGGCCCGCGGCGATGCGAGCGGTGCTGGCGGCGGCCCGCAGACGCGGTGGGGTCGTGGTGGTGGACCTGCCGCGCCGGGTCGACGAGGCGGTGGCGGAGGCGCTGGAACAGGTGGATCTGGGGCTGCTGGTGGTGCCGGCGGAGCTGCGGGCCGTCGCCGCGGCCCGGCGGGTGGTGGCGGGCACGGCCGGGGTGCCGCGGGATCTGCGGGTCGTCGTCCGGGGCGTGTCCGGTGCGGCGCCGGGGCTGGGCGACGAGGAGATCGCCGCCCTCGTGGACCTGCCGCTGCTGGGCGAACTGCCGTGGGATCCCGATCCCGTTGACGGCACGGCCCGCGGCGTCCCGCCCGGGGCCCGCGCCCGGGGACCGCTCGCCCGGTTCTGCGCCGCGTTCTGGGAGCGGGCGTTGCCGGAGGCGGGCGGCGCTCCGGGGCCGGCACGGGATGCGGGGAGGGACGGCGATGAGTGACGTACTGCTGGACGCGGTGCGGCGGCGGCTCGCGGAGGCGGGTGCGGAGCCTACGGCGGCCCGGGTGGCGCTCGCCCTTCGGGAGGAAGGCCGGGTCCTGGGGGACGCCGAGGTGCTGGGCGTGGTGGCGGCCCTGCGGTCCGAGATGGTGGGCAGCGGCCCGCTGGAGCCGTTGCTGGCCGCGCCGGAGGTGACGGACGTCCTGGTCACCGGCCCGGACGAGGTCTGGGTGGACCGCGGCGGCGGGCTGGAGCGGACGCCGGTGCGCTTCCGGGACGCGTCGGAGGTGCGGCGGCTCGCGCAGCGGCTGGCCGCGGTGGCCGGGCGGCGCCTCGACGACGCGCGGCCCTGGGTGGACGCCCGGCTCCCGGACGGCACCCGGCTGCACGCGGTGCTGCCGCCCGTGGCCGTGGCGGGCACCTGCCTGTCGCTACGGGTCCTGCGGCCGCGCGTCTTCGGGCTGGCGGAGCTGGTGGCGGCCGGGACGGTGCCGCCGGGCGGCGACGCGCTGCTGCGGGCGCTGCTGGCGGCCCGGGTGTCCTTCCTGGTCAGCGGCGGTACGGGCAGCGGCAAGACGACATTGCTGTGCGCATTGCTCGGGCTGGTCGGTCCGGCCGAGCGGATCGTGCTGGCCGAGGACTCCGCGGAGCTGCGGCCGGTCCATCCCCATGTGGTGCGGCTGGAGACCCGCCCGGCAAACCAGGAGGGCGTCGGCCGGGTGACGCTGCGGGACCTCGTCCGCCAGGCGCTGCGGATGCGACCGGACCGGCTGGTCGTCGGGGAGGTGCGCGGCGCCGAGGTGACCGACCTGCTGGCGGCCCTCAACACCGGCCACGAGGGCGGGTCGTGCACGATCCACGCCAATGCCGCCTGCGACGTCCCCGCCCGGCTGGAGGCGCTCGGCTCCACGGCGGGACTGGACCGCGCCGCGCTCCACAGCCAGTTGGCGGCGGCGCTGTCGGTGGTGCTGCACCTCGTAAGGGACCGGGAAGGGCGGCGGCGGATCGCCGAGATCCATGTCCTGGAGCGGGACCGCGACGGCTTCGTGGTGACCCGACCGGCCGCCGTATGGAGCCCGGACGGCTTCGTGGCGGCGGACGGCTGGGGCCGGTTGATGCGGCTCTGCGAGCGCGGCGGGCCGCGCGCCCGGTCGATCGAAGGCCCGATGGGGGCACGTACGGCGGACGGCGCGCCGGTGACGGAGGTGGCACGGTGACGGGGGACGTGGGGGACGCGGTGATCGCTTCCGTGGCGGTGGGAGCACTGGTGTGGTGGGCGTGCACCGCCTGGTGGCCGGCGGTTGCCCGGCGGCGGCAGCTGCGGCGGCGGGTCCGGTGGCTGGCAGCGGTGGCCGGGGCGGACGCTCCGGTGGCGGCTGCTCGCAGGCGGTTCGGCGGCGCGTGGGCGCCATCGGGCCGCGCGCGGGAGGCGGACGCCAAGTGGTGGAGCGGCGGGCCCTGGGCGGGGCGGCACCCGTCGTGGCCGGGCGCGGGGCGGGAGTTGTGGTGCCTGCCCGGCGGGCTGCTGTTCGGGGCGGTGGGCGGATCGGTGCTGCCGGTGCTCGCCTCCCTGGGGGCGGTGTTCGTGGTGCGCCGGATCCTGGCGGCACGGCAGGCGGCGCGGGCGCGGGACCGGCGCGCGGCGGCGGTGATCACGCTCTGCGCGACCGCGGCGACCGAGCTGCGCGCCGGACGCCAGCCGAACCGTGCGCTCCTCGCCGCCGGGGTGCCGGACCTGGGCGAGGCGGGCTCCGCGATCATGGCCGCCGCCCGGTACGGAGGCGATGTGCCCCGGGCGTTCCGGGCCGCCGCGGCGCTTCCGGGGGCCGACGGGCTGAACGGCGTCGCGGCGTGCTGGCGGGTCGCGGTCGAGGGCGGCGCCGGACTGGCCGACGGCCTGGAACGCATCGCCGCGGCGCTCCGGGCCGGTCGCGATCAACGGGAGGAGCTGAACGCCCAGTTGGCGGGCCCGCGCGCCACGGCGCTGATGCTCGCACTGCTCCCCGCCTGTGGGCTTCTGATGGGAACGGCCCTCGGCGCCGACCCTGTTCGGGTCCTGCTGCACACCCCGTTCGGCTGGGTCTGTCTGGTGGTCGGCGGTCTCCTGGAGTGGGCCGGCATCGCCTGGACTGCCCGCATCGTCGCCGGAGCGCTGCCGCCCACCGGGGTACGGCAGGGAAGCGGACGGCGGAGCGCGGCGTCGGCGGGCCGGCCCGCCGGGCGGAGGCCTGGCGTCCGCTACAGCCTGCTGTCGGAAAGCGCGGCACCGCAGGCGCGGCGTACGGAAGGAGTTCCGGCGTGAGTACGGAAGTTGTCCACAGGTTGTGGATGATTGTTGCGGTGGCGCTTGTGGTCCTCGCGGCAGAGCGATCGTGGGCCTGCCTTCGTCACACCCGCCGAAGGCGGATCGTACGCAGCAGGGCGATCGCCCTGGGGCACCGGCTCCCCGGTGGACGGGGCCCTGCGGGGCGCGGCCGCCGGTGGAGGCCGGGGCCCGGGCGGATCGGGGAGTGGCTGGGGCCGTTGGGCGTGGCGTGCTTCGTGATCCTGATCGTCGACGGGATGCCCGGAGTCGCGGCGGGTGTTGTCGCCGGGTACGCCGCCCACCGTTGGCAGCTGCGGCAACGCGCCTCAGACGCCGACCGGTTGACCCGATACGCGGTGCGGGCCGAACTGGCTCCGGCGGGGGATTTGCTGGCCGCGTGCCTGGCGGCAGGCGCGGGGCCGCGGGAGGCGGCGGAGGCGGTCGGCCGCTCGCTGGACGGCGCGGTCGGGGAGCGGCTGCGCAGCGTCGCGGCCGAACTGCGCCTGGGCGGCGAACCGGCAGCCGTATGGCAGCGGTTGGCGGAGCTCCCCGGGGCCGAGGGGCTGGCGCGGTGCATGGCGCGCGCCGGGATATCCGGCGCGCCCGCCGTGGACTCGGTCGCCCGGCTCGCCGCCGAACTGCGGTCGGAAGCGGCCCGGGCCACGGCGTCACGGGCCCGACGGGCCGGCGTACTGGTGACGCTGCCGTTGGCCGCGTGCTTCCTCCCGGCGTTCCTGACGCTCGGCGTGGCACCGGTGCTGATGGGGCTCGCCGGGGGCCTGTTGGGGCATCGGTGAGGCCTCCCGGGAGGGGGCCTGCCGGGGGCCGGCGGGGCGGGGCCGTGCGGCGGCGGTGAGCCGATGCCCGGGGAGTGCTCCCGGAGCGGGGCCGGTACGGCGGTGCTCGGATCGCCGCTCACCCGTCCCCGCCATCCGCTCCCTTCAGCAATCCCCTTCACCTCACCAATTCGTCAATTGCGCTCGTCGGCAAGTGGCTCGTATGGCGAGCGACCTTCCACAAGCGGTTTTTCGCAAGCGGTCTTTTCCACAAGGCATGGAGACAAGGAGGAAGCAGAGATGTTCCGAAGGTTTCGGGCGGCGGTGCGTGGGTGTCGCGATCGCGGGATGACCACGGCCGAGTACGCGGTGGGGACCTTGGCCGCGTGCGCACTGGCAGCGGTGCTCTACAAGGTGGTGACCAGCGGGGCGGTGCAGTCGGCGCTTCGGTCGGTGATCGAGAGGGCGCTCGATGTTCAGTTCTGAGGCGCGCCGGGGCACACGGCGACGCGCGGCGGCAGGAACGGGAATACGGCGCACCGCGAAAGGAATGCAACGCACCGCGAAAGGAACGCGGCGCGCGGCGGACGGGCCGCGAATCGCGACGAATGGACGACGCGTGAACGGCCGCCGGGCGGCCCGGGGAGAGCGGGGACGGACATGGTCAGGACGAGCCAACGGCATCGGGCAGGCGGGGAACGGCACGCGTCCGCCGCGAAGGGGAGCCGCCGGCGCCTTCGGGGCGGATGGCCGCGCCTTCGCCCCGGGGGCAGGCACGCCAAGGGGCGTCGCCCGGCGGGCGCAGGAGCCGGAGCGGGACGGCCGCGCCGGGCCGGCCGCTCCTTGCTGCACGGCCCGCAGGAACATGGGCAGGGCCGCCGGGAGGGACGGGCCCAGGTCGGCGGGTGGCGCGCGGGGTGAGGCCGCCGGTGAGCGGGCTGCCGACGGCTGGTCACGGGCCTGGGAGACCGCACGACTGCGGTACACCGCGGGCGGGGAGCGTAAGCGGCGTCCCAGGAAACCGGCCTCCCGGGGCGGCCCGCCCTTTCCGGACGCGCCGTACCGGTCGTTGCGTCCCAGGCGCCCGCCGGGGAAGGACGCGGGCTTCGTCACGGCGGAGGCCGCGCTGGTGATGCCGGTACTGGTGGCCGTCGTGGCGGCGCTCATCTGGGGGCTGATGGCGGCCTGTGCCCGGATCGAGTGTGTGGATGCCGCGAGGGCCGGAGCGCGGGCCGCGGCCCGTTCGGAGCCGCACGCCGCGGTGCTCCGGGCGGCCCGCGGCACGGCACCGGCGGATGCCCGCGTGGTGGTGTCCCGCGAAGGCGATCTGGTGCGGGTGCGGGTCGCGGCGGAGTTGCCGGGAATCGGGCGGCTGACGGTGCGGATCGGCGGAGAGGCGGTGGCTCTTGCGGAGGACACGGTGCGATGACCGGGGCTCGGCGACGGTGTGGACGGTCTTCGCCGCGGCGGCGCTGTGCGCGGTGTTCATCGCCCTGCTCGCCCTGGGGCAGGCCGTCGTGGCCCGGCACCGGGCGGGCGGCGCCGCCGACCTGGCGGCCCTGGCCGCGGCCGACCGGGCGGCGCGGGGACCGGCGGTGGCCTGCGCCGAGGCCCGGCGGGTGGCGGCGGCGCAACACGCCCGCCTGGTGCGCTGCGCGCTGACCGCGGCCATCGCCGATGTGTCGGCCGAGGCGGGGGACGCCCCCTTCACGGCCCGGGTCCGCTCCCGGGCCGGGCCGCCGGAGGCAGGACCGTCGACGGAGAGGCCGTCGGCGGAGGGGCTGTAGGGGACCGAATGGGAGGCGGCCGGTCGGCCAAGGAGGGGCCGTGCGCGGTTGATCCGGAGGAGATCGGGTCAGCTGGGATTGGGCCAGCTGGGGTCGGACCGCATGAGGAGGTACCGCGCGAGGCCGATGCTGCGGTGGAGGCGGTGTCTCCTGGGGCAACGTCGCTTGAGGCCGGGGCGCCCAGGGAAGCCCGCGCCGCCGGTCGCAACGGCGACGCCGGGGCGAGCCCGCCATGGACCGTCCGTCGTCACCGGGCCCGGCCCCGGAACGGCTGGGCCCCGGCTCCGGCCCCGCGCGCAGGCTCGCTCCGCCGTGAGGGCCACGAGGACCACGAGGACCACGAGGAGCCCGCCCCCGCCCCGCGCGCAGGTACCCCGCAAGCCGCAGCCCCGCCCCGGCTACCCGCCGCCTCCCGCCGCCTCGGATCCCTCCGATGCCGCCGCCCCCTCCGGCGCTCCGCGCAGCAGTTCCGTCAGGAGGCGGATCGCGCCGCGTTTGTGGAGCGGTTCGTTGCCGTTGCCGCACTTGGGGGACTGGATGCAGGACGGGCAGCCGGCCTCGCATTCGCAGGCGGCGATGGCGTCGCGGGTGGCCGTGAGCCAGTCGGCGGCCGTGTGGAAGGCACGCTCGGCGAAGCCGGCGCCGCCCGGGTGGCCGTCGTAGACGAAGACCGTGGGAAGGAGGGTGTCGGGATGCAGCGGTACGGAGACGCCGCCGATGTCCCAGCGGTCGCAGGTCGCGAAGAGCGGCAGCAGACCGATCGAGGCGTGCTCGGCGGCGTGCAGCGCACCGCCGAGCTGCTCGGGATTGACGCGGGCGGCGTCGAGCTGGTCCTCGGTCACCGTCCACCACACCGCGCGGGTCCGCAGCGTCCGCGGCGGCAGATCCAGCTTGCTCTCGCCCAGGACCTCACCGGTGACGAGCTTGCGCCGCAGGAAGGAGACCACCTGATTGGTGACCTCGACAGAGCCGAAGCACAACCGTCCCGCGCCCCAGGGCACCTCGGTCTCCGTTTCGAGGACGGAGATGGCCGTGGTGTCCCGGGCGGTCGTCGAGTACGGCGGATTCGCCTCCGAGACGAGCGCGACGTCGTCCGCCAGGTCGAGGCGCTCGACCACGTACGTACGGCCCTGGTGGAGGTGGACGGCGCCGTCATGGACCGTCGTGTGGGCCGCGGCCGCGTCCACCGTGCCGAGCAGCCGCCCCGTACCCGTCTCGACGATCTGCACCGGGGAGCCGCCCTGCCCGCGGATGTCGGTCAGATCGCAGGCGCGCTCGCGGCGCGTCCAGTGCCAGGCCCGGGCGCGCCGCCGCAGCAGGTTCGCCGCCTCCAGCTGCGGCATCAGAGAAGCCGTCGTGGGGCCGAAGAGGGGGAAATCCGCCTCGGTGAGCGGGATTTCCGCGGCGGCGGCGCACAGGTGCGGGGTGAGGACGTAGGGGTTGTCGGGGTCGAGCACCGTCGACTCGACCGGCTGGTCGAAGAGCGCCTCGGGATGGTGGACGAGATAGGTGTCCAGCGGATCGTCGCGGGCCACCAGCACCGCCAGCGCCCCCTGCCCCGCACGCCCGGCCCGTCCCGCCTGCTGCCACAGGGAAGCGCGGGTGCCCGGATAGCCGGCGATCAGCACGGCGTCCAGACCGGAGACGTCCACGCCCAGCTCCAGCGCGGTGGTGGCGGCGAGTCCGAGCAGTTCGCCGCCGTGCAGCGCCCGCTCCAGGGCGCGCCGCTCCTCGGGCAGATACCCGCCGCGGTACGCCGCGATCCGGGCGGGCAGCGTGCGGTCCACCTCGGCGAGCCGCTCCTGTGCGATCAGCGCGATCAGCTCGGCGCCCCGCCGGGACCGTACGAAGGCGACGCTGCGGACGCCCTGGACGGCCAGGTCGGTCAGGAGGTCGGCGGTCTCGGCGGTGGCGGTGCGGCGGACGGGCGCGCCCTGTTCACCGTGGAGTTCGGTCAGCGGCGGCTCCCACAGCGCGAAGACCGTCTCGCCGCGCGGCGAGGAGTCGTCCGTGATCTCCACCACGGGCAGTCCGGTGAGCCGGCCGGCGGCCTCGGCGGGCTCGGCGGCGGTCGCGGACGCGAGCAGGAAGACCGGTTCGGAGCCGTAGCGGGCGCACAGCCGCCGCAGCCGCCGGATGACCTGGGCGACGTGCGAGCCGAACACGCCGCGGTAGGTGTGGCACTCGTCGATGACGACATAGCGCAGCGCGCGCAGGAAGGAGGCCCAGCGCGGGTGCCCGGGGAGGATGCCGCGGTGCAGCATGTCCGGGTTGGTCAGCACGTAGTTCGCGTACTGGCGCACCCATTCGCGCTCCTCCACGGGGGTGTCGCCGTCGTAGACCGCCGGGCGGATCGCGTCGCCGAGCGGGGCGGCCAGCTCCCGTACGGCGCGTCGCTGATCGGCCGCGAGCGCCTTCGTGGGGGCGAGATAGAGCGCCGTGGCGCCGCGCCCGCCCACCGGTGGCGCGCCATCGCGCGGCAGCCGGCCCGTCGCGGTGGGCCGGGCGCCGTCCAGCAGGGTGGACAGCACCGGCGTCAGATAGGCGAGCGACTTGCCCGAGGCGGTGCCGGTCGCGATCACGACGGAGGTGCCGTTCAGCGCGTGCTCGGCGGTGACGGCCTGATGGGTCCAGGGGCGGTCGATCCCGGCGTCCCGGAGGGCGGCGATCACTTCCGGCCTGATCCGTTCCGGCCAGTCGGCATGGCTGCCCGGACGCGGGGGCAGGTGCTCCGTATGAGTGATGCGTGCAGCGCGGGTCGCGCCCCTGGCGAGACGGTCGAGAATGATGCCGGGGGAGGGGTTTGCGCCCGCATCCGTCGGGAGTCGATTGGAGGCCATCGGCACCGAGTCTGTCACCGGTGTGACGGACAATGCTGAAAGGGCGTCGTGCACGCCTGCTGGTAAGTGATTGAATGCCCTCGCGGCTGCCGATCCGTCCCCTACCTTCGGTGGGGAGGCCCCAGGGGGGCGACCGCTCGATAGCAAGGTGCTGGAGGATCCGTGGACCTGTCCCTGTCGACCCGGACCGTTGGCGACCGTACGGTCGTCGAGGTCGGTGGCGAGATTGATGTATACACCGCGCCCAAGCTGCGCGAGCAGCTGGTCGAGCTTGTGAACGACGGCAGCTACCACCTCGTGGTGGACATGGAGCGTGTCGACTTCCTGGACTCCACCGGGCTCGGCGTCCTGGTGGGCGGGCTCAAGCGTGTGCGTGCCCACGAGGGCTCGCTGCGCCTGGTCTGCAACCAGGAGCGCATTCTCAAGATCTTCCGAATCACCGGACTGACCAAGGTGTTCCCGATTCACACCTCGGTCGACGACGCCGTCGCAGCGACCGACTGACGGCTCCGCGGTGCCCGCGCCCAGGCGTGGGTGAGGAAGAAGTGTGGGGGGTACCGGGCGAAGCCGTCCGGCCCCCTGCGTTGCACGTCCGCAAATCGAGGGGGATGGCATGGCCACCGTCGAACTCCGTTTCAGCGCCCTGCCCGAGCACGTCCGGACCGCGCGTCTGGTCGCGGCCGCGGTGGCGAGGCGCGCCGGGGTGGACGAGGCCGTGCTGGACGAGGTGCGGCTCGCCGTCGGTGAGGCGTGCAGCCGGGCCGTCGGTCTGCATCTGGCGCACGGCATCGACGCGCCGGTCCATGTCGCCCTGATCGAGGACGAGAAGAAGTTCGCGATCGAGGTCGGCGACGACGTGCCGAGCGGCCCCGGGGAGCATGCGTCCGACGACGGCTCCGAGGGGGACGGCGAGGACGAGATGGGCCTCGCGGTCATCAGCGGGCTGGTCGACGACGTCGAGGTCACCTCCGGCGCGAACGGCGGCCTGATCCGCATGAGCTGGCCGACCGCTGCGGCCACAGCCGCCCCGTAGCACTCCGCGGCCGGACTCTTCGAGGCGGCGCTTCGGAGCGCTTGTCTATCTGCCTATCTGCCTCTCGGGCCGCTTCACGACCCGCCTTCCGGGCCGCCTGCCGGGCCATCTGCCGTCCACTCGCCGGGTCATCCGCTGCGCCGCTCTCCGGGGGCCTCGGTGGCTTCCGGTCCGTCCGGGGCTTGAGACGCGAGGTCTGCCCGCGCTCTGCCGTCATGTTCCGCGCCGCCGCAGGCGCGTTTCACCGCCCCGCACAGGCCCTCGTCGCCCTCCGCTGCACACCGGCGGCCGGCGCTTCGATCCAGCCGCAATCTGACGTGACGTCAGGCAGGGCTCCCCGTGTGCGAGGACGTCGTATCGGTGATCGGAGAAACGTTCCTTACGGCCGTGCGGAGGGGGAAGTAATGGTCTTCCGGGGCGGGAGTGGCGGCTTTGAGCAGCGGGGATCAGTAGGAAACTGAGATCATCGTTCAGTGGTCAGCGAATTAGCCGCTTTCCATCGTCCGGGCTAATTCTTCGGGCGCGGTCCTTTTGATCTTCCCGGCTGCGGCCGAATTCCGTTTCCGGCGCACTGTTTTGATGCCGTGCGGCTCCCTACAATCCGTCCACATCTTGCTCAGTTCGCCTGAGCGTGCTTGCGCGCGCCCATGTGCCAAACGTCAAGGAGGACGAATGGCGGGGCCATACACCCCTCAGTCGCTGAACTCCCCCTCCCTTCTCGCCGGACCATCGCTGACGGCGGGCAACCGCGGCATCGTGCTGGTGATCGCCGCCATCGCACTGGCGGCGCTGGTCGTCGCCGCGGTGCTGGTACGTCAGGTGCTCGCGGCCGGCGAGGGAACCGACAGTATGAAGAAGATCGCCGCGGCGGTGCAGGAAGGCGCGAAAGCGTACCTGGCACGGCAGTTGCGGACCCTCGGCGTATTCGCCGTGGTGGTCTTCTTCCTGCTCATGCTGCTGCCCGCGGACAATTGGACGCAGCGGGCGGGCCGCAGTGTGTTTTTCTTGATCGGCGCCGGATTCTCGGCGGCCACCGGCTATATCGGCATGTGGCTCGCCGTACGCAGCAATGTGCGGGTGGCGGCCGCGGCCCGGGAAGCCACTCCGGCCGCGGGCGGGAACGGCGACGGGATCGGGAAAAAGGATCTTACGGCGGTCTCGCACAAGGCCATGAAGATCGCTTTCCGTACGGGCGGCGTGGTCGGCATGTTCACCGTCGGCCTCGGCCTGCTCGGTGCGTCCTGCGTGGTGCTCGTCTACGCGGTCGACGCGCCCAAGGTGCTGGAGGGCTTCGGCCTGGGCGCCGCGCTGATCGCGATGTTCATGCGGGTCGGCGGCGGCATCTTCACCAAGGCCGCGGACGTCGGCGCGGACCTCGTCGGCAAGGTCGAGCAGGGCATTCCGGAGGACGACCCGCGCAACGCCGCGACCATCGCCGACAACGTGGGCGACAACGTCGGCGACTGCGCCGGAATGGCCGCCGACCTCTTCGAGTCGTACGCCGTGACGCTGGTCGCCGCCCTCATCCTCGGCATGGCGGCCTTCGGCGACGCCGGGCTGGCCTTCCCGCTGCTGGTGCCCGCGATCGGGGTGGTCACCGCGATGATCGGGATCTTCGTCGTGGCGCCGCGCCGCGCGGACCGCAGCGGGATGACCGCCATCAACCGCGGCTTCTTCATCTCCGCGACGATCTCGCTGATCCTGGTGGCGGCCGCGGCGTTCACCTACCTGCCGTCGACGTATCAGGGGCTGGCGGGCGTCACCGACCCGGAGATCCTGGGCCGGGCCGGTGACCCGCGGATCCTCGCGCTGGTCGCCGTCGCCATCGGCATCGTGCTGGCCGCGCTGATCCAGCAGCTCACCGGCTACTTCACCGAGACCGGCCGGCGGCCCGTCCAGGACATCGGCAAGACCTCGCTGACCGGCCCCGCGACCGTCGTGCTCTCCGGCATCTCGATCGGCCTGGAGTCGGCGGTCTACTCGGCGGTCCTGATCGGCCTCGCGGTCTACGGGGCGTTCCTGCTCGGCGGCGCCTCGATCATGCTGGCGCTGTTCGCCGTGGCGCTGGCCGGTACGGGGCTGCTCACCACCGTCGGCGTCATCGTCGCGATGGACACGTTCGGGCCGGTGTCGGACAACGCGCAGGGCATCGCCGAGATGTCCGGCGATGTCACCGGCGACGGCGCGCAGGTCCTCACCGACCTCGACGCCGTCGGCAACACCACCAAGGCGATCACCAAGGGCATCGCCATCGCGACGGCGGTGCTGGCCGCGGCCGCGCTGTTCGGTTCGTACCGCGATGCCCTCGCGACGGCGAAGCAGGCCGTCGGCAAGGCGGCGAGCGGGATGGGGCTGAGCCTGGACATCTCGCAGCCGAACAACCTGGTCGGGCTGGTCCTCGGCGCCTCCGTGGTCTTCCTCTTCTCGGGGCTGGCCATCAACGCGGTGTCCCGGTCGGCCGGTGCGGTCGTCTTCGAGGTGCGGCGGCAGTTCCGCGAGCGCCCGGGGATCATGAACCACACCGAACAGCCCGAGTACGGCCGGGTCGTCGACATCTGCACCAAGGACGCGCTGCGCGAACTGGCCACCCCGGGGCTGCTCGCCGTGCTCACCCCGATCGCGGTCGGCTTCGCCCTCGGCGTCGGCGCGCTCGGCTCGTTCCTCGCCGGCGCGATCGGCACGGGCACGCTGATGGCGGTGTTCCTGTCGAACTCCGGCGGCGCCTGGGACAACGCCAAGAAGCTCGTCGAGGACGGGCACTTCGGCGGCAAGGGCAGCGAGGCGCACGAGGCGACGGTCATCGGCGACACCGTGGGCGACCCCTTCAAGGACACCGCGGGACCGGCGATCAACCCGCTGCTCAAGGTCATGAACCTGGTGGCGCTGCTGATCGCCCCGGCGGTCGTGAAGTTCAGCTTCGGCGCCGACAAGAACATCGGGGTGCGCATCGGCGCCGCGGCGCTCGCCCTGCTGATCATCGTCGGCGCGGTGTACGTCTCCAAGCGGCGCGGTATCGCCGTGGGTGACGAAGACAACTCCCAGAAGTCCGCGAAGGCCGCCGAGACCGCGAAGACGGTCGCCGCGTCCTGACGGGGAAAGCGTCTTTGACGGCGTGACAGACGGGTGGCGGGTGCTCGGGGAGGGCGCCCGCCACCCGTCGTCTTACGAGTGCGGAAGGCCTCACCTTCCTTGGTGCAAATGGCTTCAATGCGGTACGTAGCGGATGGCCCGCTCGCAGGCCAGGCCCTTTGGCCGTGTATGTTCCGGGGCCGAGAGCCATGGAAGGGACCGATCCGGTGAACAAGAAGCTTGTGGCCGCGCTGTCCGGCGGTGCGGCACTGATGCTCGCGCTGACCGGGTGCAGCGACGACAGCAGCAAGAAGCTCGACGACTGGGCCAAGACGTTCTGCGACCCCGCGCAGGCCCAGTTCAAGAAGATTCAGGATGCCAACGCCGCGATGCAGACGGCCGATGACGGCACCACGGACTCCAAGAAGGTCCAGCAGACCGACTCGGCGGCCTTCCAGAAGATCTCCGACGCCTACAAGTCCCTCGCCTCCTCCCTGAGCAAGGCGGGCCCCCCGCCGAGCGACAACGGCGAGGCGGCCCAGAAGGACGCGGTCAAGGAGCTCAACGCCCTCTCCAAGGGGTACGCGGACCTCAAGAAGCAGGTCGACGGCCTGGACACCGGCGACAAGTTGAAGTTCGCCGACGGGCTGCGCGACCTCTCCAACGGCATCAACAAGCTGAACAAGCAGAGCGAGGCCGCCTTCAAGAAGCTGGAGTCCGGCGACGTCGGCAAGGCGATGGCCGGTCAGAAGGGCTGCCAGAGCCAGAACGCGCCCGCCTCCCCCTCGGGCGAGGCGTCCAAGAAGTCGTAGCCGGCGGGCCGTTTCGCGGCCCGTACCCGGAACCGGTCCACGGCCCGGCGCCGCGCCCGCGAGGCGCGCGGCGCCGGGCCGTCGCCGATTGTCGGTGGCGGGGTCGACAATGGACGGCGTGAGTACGCACCTCCCCACCACAGATGTCCGCGACGCCGAGAGCCGCGCCCGCACCGACCGGATGCGCGCCGCGCTGCTCGCCGCCGACTTCACCGCCGACGGCCTGCTGGAGCTGCTGGGCGCGCCCGCCTACGCCGCGCTGGCCCGCAGCGAGACGGTGCCCGCGCTGCGCGCCACCCGGGGCGAGAGTCCGCTGGAGACGCTGGTGCGGCTCTTCCTCCTCCAGCGCCCGGAGCCGCGCGCCCGCGCCGAGGCGGCGCTGCCGGTGGCGGACTGCCTCGCGGACGGCTGGCTCGTCCAGGACGGCGACGAGGTGCGCGCCCAGGTGGACGTCCGCCCGTACGGCGGTCCCGAGGGGCAGGACTGGTGGGTCGTCTCCGACCTGGGCTGCGCGGTCGGCGGCGCGGGCGGCATCCGCGGCGCCGGGCAGGTGGACCGCTCCGCGCTGGTGCTGGGCGTCGGCGGCGCGTCCACGACGCTCGCCGGGATCACCGTCCCCACGCCCGTGGGCCGGGCGCTCGACCTCGGCACGGGCTCCGGCATCCAGGCGCTGCACGCCTCCCGGCACGCCACCCACGTCACGGCGACGGACCTCAACCCCCGGGCGCTGCGGATCGCCGCCCTGACGCTGGCGCTCTCCGGTGCGGCCCCCGCCGAGCTGCGCGAGGGCTCGCTCTTCGAGCCGGTCGGCGAGGAGAAGTACGACCTCGTCGTCTCCAACCCGCCGTTCGTGATCTCGCCCGGCGCCCGGCTGACGTACCGCGACGGCGGGATGGGCGGCGACGACCTGTGCCGCACCCTGGTGCAGCAGGCCGCCGCGCATCTCAACGACGGCGGGTACTGCCAGCTGCTGGCCAACTGGCAGCACGTCGAGGGCGAGGAGTGGACCGACCGGGTGCGCTCGTGGGTGCCGCGCGGCTGCGACGCCTGGGTGGTCCAGCGCGAGGTGCAGGACATCACCCAGTACGCCGAGCTGTGGCTGCGGGACGGCGGCGACCACCGGACCTCCCCCGAGGAGTACGCCGCGCGGTACGACGCCTGGCTGGACGAGTTCGAGGCGCGCGGCACCAAGGCCGTCGGCTTCGGCTGGATCACGCTGCGCAAGTCCGGTGCGGACGATCCGTCGGTCATCGTCGAGGAGTGGCCGCACCCGGTGGAGCAGCCGCTGGGCGAGACCGTCGTCGGGCACTTCGCGCGCCAGGACTATCTGCGCCGGACGGACGACGCGGCGCTGCTCGCCGGGCACTTCCGGCTGGCCGGCGAGGTGGTGCAGGAGCAGGTCGGGCTGCCGGGCGCGGAGGACCCGGAGCATGTGGTGCTGCGGCAGAACCGCGGGATGCGGCGCGCCACCAAGGTGGACACGGTCGGTGCCGGGTTCGCCGGGGTCTGCGACGGCTCGCTGCCGGCGGGCCGGATCCTGGACGCCATCGCCCAACTCATGGGCGAGGACCCGGTGTTGCTGCGCGACCGCACGCCGGAGGCGATCCGGATGCTGGTGGAGCAGGGGTTCCTGGAGCCGGTGGGGACGGATGGCTGAGGGGGCGCGGGGCTGACGGGTCCGGGGGCGCGGCGAGGGTGAGGCGCGCCCGGCGGTGAGGTGCGCCGGGTGCTCGGCGTGGCCGTGGCGGGAGGGTGCGCCCGGTGCCGCCGCCCCGCGTTCCGGTGTCGCCCGCCGAGGGGTCGGATCCGGCCAAATCGGAAGAGACGCCGAATTCGGGAGGCGGCGGGGGAACCCGGCCGCCTCTTCCGCCCCTCACTCGGGATGAGGACGGGCGGGGGCGCCGGGCAGGCGACGGGCCTCCGCCGTGAGTCCGGTTGTCGGATCCATCAGCCCAGCCAGTGAGGACTGTCATGAACCGAGCACTCCGTTTGACCGCCGTCAGCGTGATCACCGCCTCCCTGCTCGTCGGGGGAGGGGCCGCCGCGTTCGCCGCGCCCGCCCAGCTGCACTCGCCCACCCCCGTCTCGGCGACGGCACCGGCCACGGCGTCGCTCACCGCCAAGGCGAGCGTCTCCTCCGCGGGCGCGTGGGAGGAGTTCCGCATCACGGGCACCTCGCACGGCATCGCGGCGGGCACCAAGGTCACCGTCCAGCAGAAGCAGGGCACCCGCTGGGTCTCGCTGCCCGCGCAGACCCCGGTGAACGCCACAGGCGCCTACTCGGTGCGCGTCAAGCTCGGCATCAAGGGCGTGAACCACCTGCGGATGGCCGTGAACACCACCGTCTCGCCCGAGCTCACGGTCACGGTGCGCTGACGCGGCTGCCGTATGCCCACGGTGCCGTCGCCGCGGCCGGTCGTCCCTCGGGCACGGCCGGCCGCGGCGACGGCCGGCGGATGCGGCCCGACCGCTCAGCCCACGGGATTGCGGATCAGCCCACGAGGTTGCGGACGAGCATCCACGCCATCGCGATGCCCAGGACCGCGGCGCCCGCGCGGCTCGACAGGCGCAGGCGGTAGCGGCGGCCGCGCAGCCCGGTGATCAGCCAGCGTCCGACGGCGTAGCCGGCGGCCGGTACGCCCAGGACGAGCACGGCGGCGTTGTCGTGGAACGCCGCCACGACGTCGGCGTGCAGCAGGTCGTACGCGAGGCGGGTGCCGCCGCACAGCGGGCAGAGCAGGCCGGTCGCCCACCGGAGCGGGCAGCCGGGGAGCAGATGACCCGGCTCGTGCGGGTTGGTGTGCCAGAGGTAGACGGCGCCCGCCGCGCCGATGCCGAGGCCCAGGGCCGCGCGGCGGAGCGTGGCTGCGCGGATGCCGGGGCCGTCCGGCTCTCCGGACGGTCCGGCGGGGTGCGGTACGGGGCCGGTGGCGGTCATGCCACCGGCTCACAGGACAAGGAACCGCAGGTCACGGGCGTGCCTGTCGCGGGCCGACCGGTCACAGGCTCAGCGACCTGGCGTGGTTGACCTGGTTCAGCACGTACATGACCTGCTCCCGGGACTGCACGGGGACCATCGTGGCGTGATGACGTCCGCCACTGGCCACCGTGACCTGCACGAAGCCGGTGGTCACCCGCTCCTTCATGAGCAGGAAGAGCAGTCCGAGCAGGCAGAAAAAGAAGAAGACGATGCCCAGGACGATCGCGTGCGTCGGGATCTTCTCCTCGGTGCGCGACATGTCCGTGGCGGTCCAGATCGCGCCCTTCAGCGGCATCGGCCCGGACGGCGTCATGATCGTGTCGCCGCTGATCGCGATGTCGCCGATGGAGAAGGCGACCCCGGCGCCCGGCTGCGGCCCCGGCGCGAAGCCGCCGCCGGGCGGCGGGAAGCCCGGCGCGCCCTGCGGCTGCGGCGGAGCGACCGGCGGAGCGGTCGGCGAGGCCGGGGGTGTGGCGCCGCCCGGGTAGCCGTACCCGGACTGCGGCGCGGCCTGCGGGTAGCCGTAACCGGGCTGCCCGGGGCCGCCACCCTGCGGATATCCGTACGGGGACGCGGCCGGTGCGGCACCGGGCTGCGGCGGTGTGGCGGGCTGCGGCGGAACCCCGGGCGCCGCACCGGGCCCGGCCGCGGCCGCACCCGGCGCGCCCGCCGCGTCCCCCTGCGGCTTCGCGAGCGGATCGGCCTTCGCCGACGGGTCCGGCGCGGCGGGCGGGGCCGGTGGCGCCGGCGTGGCGTACGGGTTGGGTTCGTCCTGGGGAGGGCCGGGATGCTGGTTCGCCATGAGTGATCTGTCCCCCGAGTGTGCGTGCTGGCGGCGGCGGGCGGTCCGTAAGAGGAGCCGTACCCGGTCATCCTGCCAGTAGGCCGCCGTACGGAGCCCGGCCGCCGGACATCGCGACGGCACACCGGCGCCGCCGGGGAAAACGGTCCGGGCGGCAGGAAGGCATGTAGTCGGGTTACCGTTCGAGTGGCGTTGCGGGGATTTTCCGTTTGACACGGGGGCGGGAGGTACCGTCACACTCCGCAGCGTCAAGCGACACCGCAGTGTCCGCCTCCAGCGCTATCGCCTGGAGGTATCCAGGCGTCGACCGGAGAGAAGAGCCAAGTTGTCCCCGACCAGCGAGACCGCAGAGGGCGGCGGCCGCCGCCTCGTCATCGTCGAGTCGCCCGCCAAGGCGAAGACGATCAAGGGCTATCTCGGCCCCGGATACGTGGTCGAGGCCAGTGTCGGGCACATCCGTGACCTCCCCAACGGCGCCGCCGAGGTGCCGACGAAGTACAAGGGCGAGCCGTGGGCCCGCCTCGGCGTGAACGTTGACGCCGACTTCCAGCCCATCTACGTCGTCAACAGCGACAAGAAGGACCAGGTCAAGAAGCTCAAGCAGCTGCTGGCCGAGTCCGACGAACTCTTCCTCGCCACCGATGAGGACCGCGAGGGCGAGGCCATCGCCTGGCATCTCCAGGAGATCCTCAAGCCCAAGGTCCCCGTCCACCGCATGGTCTTCCACGAGATCACCAAGGACGCCATCCGCGACGCCGTGGCGCACCCCCGCGAGCTGAACAAGAAGCTCGTCGACGCCCAGGAGACCCGCCGCATCCTCGACCGCCTCTACGGCTACGAGGTCTCGCCGGTCCTGTGGAAGAAGGTCATGCCGCGGCTGTCGGCGGGCCGGGTGCAGTCCGTCGCCACCCGTCTCGTCGTCGAGCGCGAGCGCGAGCGCATCGCCTTCCGCTCCGCCGAGTACTGGGACCTGACCGGCACCTTCGCCACCGGCCGGGCCGGTGACAGCTCCGATCCGTCGACGCTGACCGCCCGCCTCGCCACCGTCGACGGCCGCCGCATCGCGCAGGGCCGCGACTTCGGCGCCGACGGCCGGCTCAAGAGCGACGCGGTGCTCCACCTCGACGAGGCGAACGCCCGCGCGCTGGCCGCCGCCCTCGCCGAGACCGCCTTCGCGGTGCGCTCCGTCGAGTCCAAGCCGTACCGCCGCTCCCCGTACGCGCCGTTCAGGACGACCACCCTCCAGCAGGAGGCGAGCCGCAAGCTCGGGTTCGGCGCCAAGGCGACGATGCAGGTGGCCCAGAAGCTGTACGAGAACGGCTTCATCACCTATATGCGTACGGACTCCACGACGCTCTCCGACACCGCGATCTCCGCCGCCCGTGCGCAGGTCACGCAGCTCTACGGCGCCGATTACCTGCCGGAGAAGCCGCGCAGCTACGCCGGGAAGGTCAAGAACGCGCAGGAGGCGCACGAGGCGATCCGCCCCTCCGGCGACCGCTTCCGCACCCCGGCCGAGACGGGCCTGACCGGCGACCAGTTCCGGCTGTACGAGCTGATCTGGAAGCGGACCGTCGCCTCCCAGATGAAGGACGCGACCGGTAACTCCGTCACCGTCAAGATCGGTGGCCGTGCCGCCGACGGGCGGGACGCCGAGTTCACCGCGTCCGGCAAGACCATCACCTTCCACGGCTTCCTCAAGGCGTACGTCGAGGGCGCCGACGACCCCAACGCCGAGCTGGACGACCGCGAGCGCCGGCTGCCGCAGGTCGCCGAGGGCGACGCGCTGGGCGCCCGGGAGATCACCGCCGACGGCCACGCCACCAAGCCCCCGGCCCGCTACACCGAGGCGACGCTGGTCAAGGAGCTGGAGGAGCGGGAGATCGGCCGTCCGTCGACGTACGCGTCGATCATCGGCACGATCCTGGACCGCGGCTACGTCTTCAAGAAGGGCACCGCGCTCGTCCCGTCCTTCCTCTCCTTCGCCGTGGTCAACCTGCTGGAGAAGCACTTCGGGCGGCTCGTCGACTACGACTTCACCGCCCGGATGGAGGGCGACCTCGACCGCATCGCCCGCGGTGAGGCGCAGTCCGTGCCGTGGCTGCGGCGCTTCTACTTCGGCGAGGGCGGCGAGGACAGCGCCTCCGGCGCCGCCTCGGACGCCGGCAACGGCGACGGCGACCACCTCGGCGGCCTCAAGGAGCTGGTCACCGACCTCGGCGCGATCGACGCCCGGGAGATCTCGTCGTTCCCCGTCAGCGACGACATCAAGCTGCGGGTCGGCCGCTACGGCCCGTACGTCGAGCGGGGCGAGAAGGACGCCGAGGGCCATCAGCGCGCCGATGTGCCGGACGACCTCGCGCCCGACGAGCTGACCGTGGAGCTGGCCGAGGAGCTGCTGGCCAAGCCCAGCGGCGACTTCGAGCTGGGCACCGACCCCGAAAGCGGCCACCAGATCGTCGCCAAGGACGGCCGGTACGGCCCGTACGTCACCGAGATCCTGCCCGAGGGCACCCCGAAGACCGGCAAGAACGCCGTGAAGCCGCGGACCGCCTCGCTCTTCAAGTCGATGTCGCTGGACACCGTGACCCTCGCGGACGCGCTCAAGCTGATGTCGCTGCCGCGCGTCGTCGGCGCGGACGCCGAGGGCGTGGAGATCACCGCGCAGAACGGCCGCTACGGCCCGTACCTGAAGAAGGGCACCGACTCGCGCTCGCTGGAGAGCGAGGAGCAGCTGTTCACGATCACGCTGGAGGAGGCGCTGGCGATCTACGCCCAGCCCAAGCAGCGTGGCCGGGCCGCCGCCAAGCCGCCGCTGAAGGAGCTGGGCACCGACCCGGTCAGCGGCAAGCCGGTGGTGGTCAAGGACGGCCGGTTCGGCGCGTACGTCACCGACGGCGAGACCAACGCGACGCTGCGCCGCGACGACGACGTCGAGACGATCACGGCGGAGCGCGGCTACGAGCTGCTGGCCGAGAAGCGCGCCAAGGGCCCGGCGAAGAAGAAGACCGCCAAGAAGGCTCCGGCGAAGAAGGCGGCCAAGAAGGCGCCCGCGAAGAAGGCGGCGGCGAAGAAGACCGCGGCCAAGAAGACCACGGCGGCGAAGAAGACCACCGCCGCGAAGAAGACGGCGGCGGCCAAGACGACCGCGGCGAAGAAGACCGCCGTGGCCGAGGCGCCCGGCGAGGAGTGAGCGGCGGGGGCGGCGGGCACGGTCCGCCGCCCCCGCCGTAACCCGGCGCGCGGCCGCATACCGCGCGCCCTCGAAGCGGCCGTCGCGCCGTACGAGGACAAGGGCGGGCAAGGCGGGCGGTGGCCCGTCGGGCCCGCCCCTTTGTTCGGGCGGGGCCCGCAGGCGGACGGCCTGCCGATAGGCTGGGCGGATGACGCGTGCCGAGCAGCCAACGGCCCAGACCCCCACTTCAGGCGCCCTTGCCGCGGATTCCCGCGAGCGCGCCGTACGAGCCCTGTTGCGCTTCCCCCCACTGAAGCGACTGTGGAGCGCCCAGTTCGTCGGGGCCATCGGTGATGCCCTGTCCATGCTGGTCCTCGTCCTTCTCGCCCTCCAGGCGGCGCTGTACGTGCCGCTGGGAGGCCAGGCCGTGTTCGGCGGCGGCTACCGGGGCGCGGCCCTCGCGGTCACCGTGGTCTTCGCGGCCCGGATGCTGGCGACCCTGCTCTTCGGGGCGGTCCTGCTGGGCCCGCTGTCGGCGCTGACCGCGCCCTCCGGGCCGCTCGACCGCCGCTGGACGATGATCGTCGCCGATGTCGTCCGGGTCGCGCTGCTGGTCGTCGCGCCTTTGTGGCTGGACTGGACGCGGGCGAACGCGCTCGCCTGGCTGCTGGTCACGGTGTTCCTGACCGGCGTCGCCGAGCGCTTTTGGACCGTCGCCCGGGAGAGCGCGGCGCCGGGGCTGCTGCCCGCGCCGCCGCCCGAGGGCGCCACCGTCCGGCCGCTGCCCGACAACATGGCCGCGCTGCGGCGGCTGTCGCTGCGCACCACCTTCGTCTCGCTGCCGCTCGCCGCCGCCGCGCTCGTCGTCGTCACGCTCATCGGCAAGCTGCTGGGCGCCGGCGTGGCGTGGTTCGACAGCCACCAGGCCGCCCTCGGCTCCTATGTGGCGGCCGGTCTGTTCGCCGCGTCCGTGTCGGTCCTGTACTTCATCGAGCTGCCCGGTGGCGCAACGCCCCGGCCGCGCTCCCCGCTGGAGGGGCTGCGCCGCCCGAAGGCCGCCGGCGCGGACAAGGGCCGCACCGGCACCGCCCCGCTGCTGGTGCTCGCCTGCGCCTCGGTCGCCGCGGCCCTCGCCGCCGCGGTCTCCCTCACCGTGCTGCACTCCGCCGACCTGGGCGGCGGCCCGGTCCTCTTCGCGCTCCTGGTGCTGGTGCTGACCGGCGGCCCGGTCGCCGGCATCCGCGGCGCCCGCCGGGTGCTGCCCGCGCTCTCCCGCCGCCGTCTGCTGGCCCTCGCGGTCGCCGCGACGGGCCTGGCGCTGCTGGTCATGGGCCTGGTGACGGACGCGACGACCGCGGTGCTGCTGGCGCTGGTCGCCGGCGTGGCCGCCGGGATCGCCGCCAACACCGGCCACGTCCTGCTGGAGCAGGAGGCCGAGGAGAGCGACCACGCCCGGATCACCGGGCAGCTGCACGCCGTCGTCCGGCTCGCGGTCGCGGTGGCCGCGATCGTCGCGCCGCTGCTGGCCGCGGTCATCGGCCCGCACCGGGTCGGGAGCGGCACGTTCGCCTTCGACCACGGCGGCGCCGCGTTCGCGCTGATGCTGGTCGGCGCGCTGCTGCTGCCGGTCGCCGCCTGGGTCCTCGGCAAGGTCGACGACCGTCACGGGGTGCCGCTGCGGCGCGATCTGCGCGAGGCGCTGCGCGGCGGCGACCCGGCGCAGGCGCCCGCGCCCACCGGCTTCTTCATCGCCCTGGAGGGCGGCGACGGCGCGGGCAAGTCCACGCAGGTCGAGGCGCTCGCGGAGTGGATCCGCGCCAAGGGCCACGAGGTCGTGGTGACCCGCGAGCCGGGCGCGACGGCCATCGGCAAGCGGCTGCGCTCGATCATCCTGGACGTCTCCACCTCCGGCCTGTCGGACCGCGCCGAGGCGCTGATGTTCGCCGCCGACCGCGCCGAGCACGTCAACAGCGTCATCCGCCCCGCCCTGGAGCGCGGCGCCGTCGTCATCACCGACCGGTACATCGACTCGTCCGTCGCCTACCAGGGCGCCGGCCGCAACCTCGCGCCCACCGAGATCGCCCGGATCTCCCGCTGGGCCACCGACGGCCTGGTGCCGCATCTGACGGTGCTGCTGGACGTCACCCCCGAGACCGCGCGGGAACGGTTCACCGAGGCGCCGGACCGGATGGAGTCGGAGCCCGCGGAGTTCCACGAGCGGGTCCGCGCCGGGTTCCTGACCCTGGCCGCCGCCGACCCGGCCCGCTACCTCGTCGTCGACGCCGGCCAGGAGCCGGAGGCCGTCACCACCGTCGTACGCCACCGCCTCGACCAGGTGCTGCCGCTGTCGGCGGCCGAGGTCAAGGCGCAGGAGGAGGCGCGCAAGGCGGCCGAGGAGGAGGCCCGGCGCAAGGCCGAGGAGGAGGCCGCGCGCAAGGCCGAGGAGGAGCGCCTGGAGCGCGAGCGCCAGGAGCAGCTGGCGAAGCTGCGCGCCGAGGAGGAGGAGCGCAAGCGCCGCGAGGCCGAGGAGGCCAAGGCCCGCGAGGAGGCCCGGCTGGCCGAGGAGGCCCGGCAGCGCGCCGAGGAGGCGCGGCTCGCGGCGGAGGCGGAGCGCCGGCGCCGCGAGGCCGAGGAGCGGGCCCGCGCCGAGGAGCAGGAGCGGCTGCGGCTGCGTGCCGCGGAGGAGGCCCGGCTGCGCGCCGAGGCGGAGGAGCGCCGCAAGGAGAAGCAGCGCAAGGCCGAGGAGGCGCTGCTCCGCGCCGAACAGGCCCGGATCGCGGCGGCCGAGGCGGCTGCCGCGGCCGAGGCGAAGGCGGCTGCGCAGGCCCGGGCCGCGGCCGAGGCCGCCGACGCGCCGACGACGGAGACGCCCGTCGCCGATCTGCGGAAGCGGACGGCGCACGAGGGCGGTACGTCGACGGGCTCGTCGGCCGAGCCGTCCGGCTCCGGCCCGGACCGGGGCGCGCGTCCCGGCTCCGGCGACGGCTCCGCCACGGACTCGGCCGGCGACGCCGACAACGAGCGGACCGCCGCGCTGCCGCTGCCCGGTGCGGCGGACGAGACGGCGGTGCTGCCGCGCGCCACGTTCGACCCGGACTCCGAGGAGACCAGCGTCCTCCCGGCGGTCCGCCCCGAGGAGCGCGGCGCGGCCCCCGAGGACCGGGTGCCGTCCTGGCTCTTCCGGGACGAGGAGCGCGGCGGCGCGCACACCACCGCGCGCGAGCACCCGGCGCCCGCCGAGTCCGGCGCCGAGCGCACCCGCGAGCTGCCGCAGCTGGACCCGGAGACCGGCCGCCCGGTCGAGCCCCCGCAGCGCACCCGGCGCCGCCCGGAGTGGGCGGAGGAGACCCCGCTGGACGATCTGCCGACCCTCTCCGACGAGCTGTTCGGCCGCCGCTCCGAGGACGGCGACGACCGCCGGGGCCGCCGCGGCTGACCCCTCCCACCGCCGCCGGCGCCCGTGGCCCGCAGCCTCACCGCTGCGGGCCGCGGGCGTTTCGCGTACCGGGGCGGGCGGCGGCCCGGACCGGATTGTCGGTGGGGTGCACCACAATGGAACGAGCGCGGGCCCGGCGGCGCGTGCGGCGGCAGCCGCACCCCGGCGCGGTGGCGCACGACCAGCAGGTACGGAGGCCGCGACCGGCGGCCCCGGGCGCGGAGCGGGAGAGGGACGGCGGTCAGCGATGGCGGTATGGGACGACGTGGTCGGCCAGGAGCGGGTGACGCAGGAACTCGCCGCGGCCGCACGGGACGCGGACGCCCTCGTCTCCGCCGAGCAGGCCCCCGCCGCGCCCGGTGAGCCGGCCGCCGCGGAGCCCGGGGGCGCCTCCCGGATGACGCACGCCTGGCTCTTCACCGGCCCGCCCGGCTCGGGCCGCTCCACCGCCGCCCGCGCCTTCGCCGCCGCCCTGCAATGTGTCTCCCCGGACCGCGCGCTGGGCGGCGCCCCCGGCTGCGGCTTCTGCGACGGCTGCCACACCACCCTCGTCGGCACCCACGCCGACGTCGAGATCGTCCGTACGGATCTGCTCTCCATCGGCGTGAAGGAGACCCGCGACCTGGTGCGCCGGGCGTCGCTCTCGCCGGCGGGCGGCCGCTGGCAGGTGATCGTCCTGGAGGACGCCGACCGCCTCACCGAAGGCGCCGGAAACGTCCTGCTCAAGGCCGTCGAGGAGCCCGCGCCCCGCACCGTCTGGCTGCTCTGCGCCCCCTCCATCGAGGACGTCCTGCCGACCATCCGCTCCCGGTGCCGCCACCTCTCGCTCCGTACGCCGTCGGTCGACGCGGTCGCCGATGTCCTGGTGCGCCGCGACGGCATCGAGCCGGCTGCCGCGGCGGCCGCCGCCCGCGCCACCCAGGGGCACATCGGCCGGGCCCGCCGCCTCGCCACCGACGAGCGGGCCCGCGCCCGCCGGGCCGCGGTCCTCAAGCTGCCGCTGCGCATCGACGACATCGGCGGCTGCCTCAAGGCCGCCCAGGAGCTGATCGACGCTGCCGGGGAGGACGCCAAGCAGGTCGCGGAGGAGGTCGACACCAAGGAGACCGAGGAGCTGCGGGCCGCCCTCGGCGCGGCCGCGGGCACCGGCGGCCGGCTGCCGCGCGGCACCGCGGGCGTGATGAAGGAGCTCCAGGACCGCCAGAAGCGCCGTGCCACCCGCACCCAGCGCGACAGCCTCGACCTCGCCCTGGTCGACCTCACCGGCTTCTACCGCGACGTCCTCACCCTCCAGCTCGGCGCCCCCGTCCCGCTCGCCAACGACGAGGTCCGCGACAGCCTCGACCGCATCGCCCGCGCCTCGACGCCGGTCCGCACCCTGCGCCGGATAGAGGCGATCATCGCCTGCCGGGAGGCGCTGGACCGCAACGTCGCGCCCCTGCTGGCGGTCGAGGCGATGACGGCGGCGCTGCGGGCGGGGTGAGGGGCGGGGCGCTCTTTCGGCCCGGTTCCGGTCCTGGGGCCGGGGTCGGCGCGCGGGCCGGCAGCCGTAGCCGGGTGGCGTCGGCCGTCCCGGCGCGGTGAACCGACCCGTACGCTCCGCCTGAGCCGGACACCGGCCGGGGGAGCGGTGCGCGCCGAGCCGGGCAACGCCACATCCGCAGCCCTCAGCCCCCGGCGAGGAAATCGCCAGGCCCGGATCCCCGGACTCCCCGAGCCGCAGAAGGCCACCGCCACGTCCACTCCCCCCGACGTACAGCACACACCGCCCTCGCCCCGCTACCCTCCGTTCATAAGATTTCGGGCACCGCGCCCATACCCCGCACCGGCCACCGACCCCGGCACCACGCCCGGCCACCCATCCGACGGGCGCGGCGCCGCCCCGTACCGCCAGCACTTCGTACTCCGTACGCCCACAGGGCCCACAGGGACAAGGGACCGCCCATGGCCACCAGCCGTCTGTTCCGTATCTCCGCCGCCTTCTTCGCGGCCACCGCGCTGCTGATCTCCGGCTGTTCCTCGGGACCGTCGTCCACCCCCGGCGCGGCCGGCCCGGGGCGCGGCGAGGACGCCGACGCGTCCGGGGCCGGCCGCGCCCCCAAGTCCGCCCTCGCCCCGCTGCCCACCGCCGTCCCCGCCGACCTGCGGCAGTACTACGACCAGAAGCTCAGCTGGCACGCGTGCGGCGTCAGCGGCTTCGAGTGCGCCACGATGAAGGCGCCGCTGGACTACGAGCGGCCAGGCGCCGGCGGCGACCTCAAGCTCGCCGTCGCCCGGAAGAAGGCCACCGGCCCCGGCAAGCGCATCGGCTCCCTGATGGTCAACCCCGGCGGCCCGGGCGGCTCCGCGATCGACTACCTCCAGCAGTACGCCCCGGAGCCCGCCGCCGTCCGCGCCCGCTACGACATGGTGGCGATGGACCCGCGCGGTGTGGCCCGCAGCGCACCGGTGGAGTGCCTCTCCGACAAGGAGATGGACCGCTTCACCCAGACCGACCAGACGCCCGACGACGCCGCCGAGGTCACCGAACTCGCCAACGCCTACCGGAAGTTCGCCAAGGGCTGCGAGGCGCGCTCCGGCAAGCTCCTGCCGCATGTCTCCACCGTCGAGGCGGCCCGCGACATGGACGTCCTGCGCGCCGTCCTCGGTGACCGGAAGCTGTACTACGTCGGCGCCTCGTACGGCACCTTCCTCGGCGCGACGTACGCCGGGCTGTACCCGTCCCACGTCGGCCGGGTGGTGCTGGACGGCGCGATGGACCCCTCGCTCGGCCCCCGCCAGGTCAACATCGAGCAGACCGCCGGCTTCAACACCGCCTTCACCGCCTTCGCCAAGGACTGCGTCGAACACTCCGACTGCCCGCTCGGCACGAAGAGCGCCGAGGACGCCGGCAAGCGGCTCTCCGCCCTGTTCAAGAAGGTGGACGCGCATCCGCTCCCCACCGGCGAGGACCGCCACCTCACCGAATCGCTCGCCACCACCGGCGTGATCGCCGCGATGTACGACGAGAAGGCGTGGCCGGTCCTGCGTGAGTACCTCGCCCAGGCGGAGAAGGGCGACGGCCGCGGCCTGCTGACCCTCTCCGACAGCTACTACGAGCGCGATCCGGACGGCCACTACGCCAACCAGATGTACGCCAACCCCGCCGTGAACTGCCTCGACCTGCCCCCGGCGTACACCTCGCCCGACCAGGTCCGCGCCGACCTGCCGCGCTTCCGCAAGGCGTCCCCGGTCTTCGGTGACGAGTTCGCCTGGGCCTCCCTGAACTGCGCGTACTGGCCGGTCAAGCCCACCGGCGCCCCCGAACGCATCGAGGCCAAGGGCGCCGCCCCCATCGTCGTCGTCGGCACCACCCGCGACCCCGCCACCCCCTACGCCTGGGCCAAGGGCCTCGCCGACCAGCTCTCCAGCGCCACCCTGCTGACGTACGAGGGCGACGGCCACACCGCCTACGGCCGCGGCAGCAGCTGCATCGACAAGGCCGTCAACACCTACCTCCTCGACGGCACCGTCCCCCCGAAGAACAAGCGCTGCACCTGACCCCGCCCCCACCCTCTGACCAGCCCGTCAACCGAGTACGAAGCACCCCTCCGGCATGTGTAGACTGGGCCGCGCACCACGCCGCCTTAGCTCAGTCGGCCAGAGCGACGCACTCGTAATGCGTAGGTCAAGGGTTCGATTCCCTTAGGCGGCTCAGATGGGGACCCCAGGTCACATGCATTGTGACCTGGGGTTTTCTGATGTTTGGGGGAGCGGGCCACGCGGGGCCGCCCATCGGTGTGGCTAGGCCCCCGCTGGTCCGAAAGCGTCCACCCCGGTGAGTTCGGCCGAGAGGGTCCACAGGCGGGCGGCTTGGGACGGGGCGAGGGCGTGGTCGCGTACGCCGGACCAGGCCTCGTTGCTCGTGGTGGGGGCCGCGAGGTCGCAGTCCTCGCAGTAGGCGCCGCCGTGGTCCGTGAGGAGGGGGGAGGTCGCCGCCCACACCGCGGTCGCGGCGCCCTGTTCGGGGGTTTTGAAGCCGGGGTGGATCACGTTGCCGTGGGTGTCGATCCAGCCCTTGGCGATCATGTCGGGCCGGGAGAGGTGGCGTTGCAGCGGGGTGATGATGGCGCCCGGGTGCAGGGAGTACGCGCGGATGCCGGCGTCGCGGCCCAGGGTGTTCAGGTGCATGGCGAACAGGGCGTTGGCGGTCTTCGCCTGGCCGTACGCCAGCCACCGGTCGTAGCCCCGGGTGAAGTGCACGTCGTCCCAGCGCATCGCCGAGAGCTGGTGGCCCGCGGAGGAGACGGCGACCACGCGTGCGCCGGGCCTCAGCGCGGGACGGAGGCGGTTGACGAGGGCGTAGTGGCCGAGGTGGTTGACGGCGAACTGTGCTTCCCAGCCGGGGCCGGTGCGGGTCTCCGGACAGGCCATGATCCCGGCGTTGTTGATGACGAGGTCGGCGGGGCGGCCCGAGGCGAGGAAGCGCTCGGCGAAGCGGCGGACGCTGTCCTGGTCGGCGAGGTCCAGCTCGTCGACCTCGGCGCCGTCGATCGCGGCGAGGGCCTGCTCGGCGGGGGCGCGGCGGCGGGCCGGGACGACGACGCGCGCGCCGGCGCGGGCGAGGGCGCGGGTCGTCTCCAGGCCCAGGCCCGAGTAGCCGCCGGTGACGATCGCGAGCTTTCCGGAGAGGTCGGTGCCGCGCAGGACGTCGTCGGCCGTGCTGCGGGCGCCGAACCCCGATCCGATGGTGTGCTGAGGTGTTCCCATGGCCCGGACGCTAGGAGCTGGACCGCGGTCCAGGTCAACGCCTTACGGCCGTGGGCCTTACGATCCCCGCATGGACGGCGTCGCGAGGGAGTTGACCATCGGGCAGGTCGCGGAGCGCACCGGTCTGAGCGTCGATGCGCTGCGGCTCTACGAGCGGGAGGGGCTGCTCGTCGACGAGGTGCGGCGCAATGCGAGCGGCCGCCGCGTCTACCGCGAGTGGGAGGTGGAGTGGCTGCTCCACTGCACGAAGTTCCGTGCCTCCGGTATGCCGCTGGCCACCATCCGGAGCTTCGCCGCCCTCGTCCGCAGCGGTCCGGGCAACGAGAAGGACCGGCTGGCGATCCTCCGCCGGCACCAGCAGCAGGTCACCGCGCAGATCGCCGAACTCACCGGCTGTCTGGACCTGATCACCCGTAAGGTCGCGGCCTACGAGGAGCATGTGGCGCGCGGCGCCGGCGATCCCTGGGCCGGTTCCGTGCCGTCCGGCGGGGAGTCCGGCGCGGCCGGACGTTCCTGACGGGCGCCGGGCGTCCCGGTCAGCGCCGGCCCTCCAGGGCCGTGACGCCGTCCTTGGTCACGGTGATCCCCTTGGGGACCTCGACCCTGAACTTGGCGTCGCAGAAGGCGATGCCGCTGCACCCGGAGTCGATGTCGAGGGTGTCGCCCTTCAGGCGCCACACCAGGTGCTCGGTGCCGGCGGCGGCGTCGAACCAGCGGGTGACCTTGATGTCCCTGCGGTCGGTGGCGACGACCTTGGTGGCGACCTCATGGGTGGTCAGCTTCAGGGTGCTGCCGTTGTAGGGGAAGGTCTTCGACGCCGGGGTGGCCTTCGAGGCGTCCACGGAGCAGCCGGACAGGCCGAGGACGGCGGTGACGGCCACCGCCGCGGTGGCGAGGAGCGCGGCGGGCCGTTTCGCGGGGGTGGCTGAGAACATCGGTTCCTCCTGGGGGACGAGCGGTGCGCCCCCGGTGGGGAGGCGACGTGGCGTGTCCCTGGACGGTGCCGGATGCGGGGCCCCGGCACATCTGCCGATCGGCAGATATCGCTCAGCCGGAGCCGGTGCCGGGGCCGGAGCCGGGCGCCGGCAGCAGGCAGTGCACCCGCCAGCCGGGGCCGTGCGGGCCCGCCGTCAGCGTCCCGCCGAGTGCGGCGACCCGTTCGTCCAGGCCCGCAAGGCCCGTGCCGCCGCCGCGCCGGGCGGCCGCGGGCGCCGTGGGGGCCGCGTGGTTCACCACGGAGACCGCCACGGCGGGGGCGGCGGTCCGGGCCACGGCTATCTCGATCCGGCCGGTCCCGGGCGCATGGCGCCGTACGTTCGTCAGCGCCTCGAGGACCACCCGGTACGCGGTGTCCCCGGCCTCCGGCAAGAGGACGTCCGGTGCGTCGCCGGGCAGCGACAGGGTGACCTCGGCGGGGGACATCGCGGCGAAGCGGTCGACGAGTTCGGGCAGGTCGGCCAGGCCGTGGCGGCGGGTGGGCGGCGGCTGTGACGGGTGGTGGCCGGCGCCGCGCAGGGCGGTCACCGTACGGTCCATGGAGTCCAGCGCCCGCAGTCCGGCCGCCTCGACGCGCTCCAGCAGGGCGTGGTGCTCCTCGTGGACCGGGTCGGCGGTGAACCGTGCCGCCTGGGCTTCCAGGACGATGCCGGTGATCTCGTGGGCGACGAAGTCGTGGAGATCGCGGGCGACTTCGAGGCGCTGCTCACGGCGGGCCAGCGCCACGGCGTGCGCCCGGCGGTGGTCGAGGGTGCGCAGATACAGCCCGATGCCCGCCGCGACGGCCGCCGGGAAGAGCGCGAGCGCGGCGGCGACCACCGATTCCTTCGGGCCGGTGGCGGGCGCGTGCAGGGTGAGGCGGAGCGGCAGCAGGACCGCGGCGGCGCCGGTCACCGCGGCGACCAGGGCCATCCGGGGCCCGGGCACCCGGCGAACCACCCGCTCCAGCAGGACCAGCAGGGCGAGCGTCTCGAACGGGTACCACAGCAGCATCAGGCCCGGTGTGCCGAAGCCGCCCACGTCCACGGCGAGGGAGAGCGCCGCCACCGCTCCGGCGGCGTGCGCCAGCGAGACGCGCCCGCGGGGCCAGGCCGCGAGCGCCGCGGCCAGCGCCAGCGCGGCCATGACCGCGAAGGCGGCCGCGCCCGGCGGGTTCAGGGCGGCGGGGGCGAGCGCCGCCGCCGCGGCCGCCCCCGCCCACCACCCTCGGCGCCGCCGCTGCCGGGGAGAGATGCCGTGGTCCATGGGGGGAGGCTACGGAGCTTTCGCGGGCGGGGGAGCCGGTTCGCGCCGGGGGCGCGCGTCAGCCCGGTGTGCGCCCCGTGGCGTAGCCGAGTTCCCAGGCGCGGACCGCGATGCCGACGCGGTTCTGCACTTGGAGTTTCCGCTGGATGCTGGCGACATGGGTCTTGACGGTGCCCGCGGAGATGAACAGTTCGCGGGCGATGTCGGCGTTGGTCCGGCCCTCGGCCACCTTGCCGGCGATCTCCGCCTCCCGTTCCGTCAGCAGCGGGTCGCGGCGCCGGGGGCGGCGGCCGGCCGCGGGGCCGGTGACGTGTTCCAGCAGCCGCACCGTGACCGAGGGGCTGATCAGGCTGTCGCCCGCCATCGCCGCCCGGACCGCCTCGATCAGCAGCGCCGGACCCGAGCGCTTGAGCAGGAACCCCGAGGCGCCGAAGCGCAGCGCGGGGTAGACGTACTCGTCGAGGTCGAAGGTGGTCACGACGACGACGCGGACGCGGGAGCCGGTGGCGGGGTCGGTGAGGCGACGGGTCACCTCCAGGCCGTCCAGCCCCGGCATCCGGATGTCGACCAGCGCGACATCGGGGGCGAGGGTGCGCGCCAGCGCCACGGCGTCCACGCCGTTCGCCGCCTCGCCGGCCACCTCCATGTCGGGCTGGCTCTCCACGATGCGGCGCATGGCCCGGCGGACCATTTCCTGGTCGTCGGCGATCAGTAGACGGATGGTCACGAGCGGATTGTGCCGTACGGCGGGGCGGCCGCGGGCGGGGACGGCGGCGGCCGGGTGCGCGCCCGCGCCGGTGCGGGGAGACTGGCCCCATGGACGCGGTGCGGGTTCCGGAGCCGGCGGCGGGCGCGGCGCGCGCCCCCGGGCGGGTCTGGTACGCCGCCTACGGGTCGAACGTGCAGCGGGAGCGGCTGGCCTGCTACGTCGAGGGCGGCCGGCCCGCCGGGGCGGCGCGCACGTATCCCGGGTGCCGGGACCGGCGGATGCCCGCGGAGTCGGCCGCGGTGGAGCTGGCCGGGGAGATGTACCTCGCGACCCGGTCGCCGGTGTGGGGCGGCGGCTGCGCCTTCTACGACCCGGGGGCCGGCGGCCGGGTCCTGGCGCGGGCGCATCTGCTGGCGGCCGGGCAGTTCGCGGACATCGCGGCGCAGGAGATGCTCCGGCCGCCCGGCGACGACCTCGACCTGACCGAGGTGCTCGCGCACGGCCGGGCGGTGCTGGGGGAGGGCCGGTACGAGACGCTGGTCTGCGCGGGGTGGCTGGACGGCGCGCCCGTGCTCACGTTCACGGCGCCCTGGCGGATGCGGGACGTGGCGTGGACGGTGCCGTCCGCCGCGTATGTGCGGTGCGTCGGCACGGGGCTGCTGGCGGCCGGGGCGTGGGACGCCGCGACGGTCGCGTCGTACGTCGCGGCGCGCCCGGGGGCGGCGGGCCACTGGAGCCCGCGGGCCGTCCGGGAGCTGATCGAGGGGGCCGGGGCCGCGGGCGTGGAGGGCCCGCGGCGGATCGTTTGACAGGTGCGCGAGGGGTGGGAAATTCTCGGTGCACCATTCAGCCGGATGTCAGAGGTGGGCCGTGACCAGCGAGGAGCTTCTGGCTGTGCTCGCCGCGGTGGGTCATGCGCAGCGGCTCCGCATCCTCACCGAACTGTCCGGAGGCCGGCTGTACGTGAGCGAGCTGGCGCGCCGTCTCGGCATCTCCCGGCCGCTGCTCTACATGCACCTGGAGCGCCTGGAGAAGGCCGGTCTGGTGACCGGGAATCTGGAGCTGTCCGACGACGGCAAGGCGCTCAAGTACTTCGAACTGGCCCCGTTCGACCTGCGGGTGAATATCGATACGATCCTCGCGGCCGTGCGGGCCGACGAGGCGGCGGACGACGCGGCGCCGTCGGAGCGGGCGGGTGGCAAGGCCCCCCGGCCGACCGACGGGGCCTGAAGACGTGGAGGGGAAACGCACATGACCGGGGCCGTCATCGCCATCGCCGTCGTCCTGATCGTCGTCGGCGGCATCACCGGGAGCGTGATCGCGTACTTCCGGCTGCAGCGCCACCGCGCCGACGCCCCGGCGATGGCCGAGTACCGCAGGCTCGCCGAGGAGTCGGTCGCCCAACAGGAGTCGCTACGGGGGCAGTTGGCCGAGCTGGAGGCGCGGATCAAGGGCGTGGAGACGCTGTTGCGCAGCGTCGACTGAGGACGCGATGACCGCACGCCGCCGGCCCGCCGCCCACCGGGTGGCGGGCCGGCGGCGTTCCCGCGGCCGAGGCGTTGTCAGTGGTGCTTGGTAGAACGGGCATCGAACACCGCGCGACCGTGATCCGGCGGTCGCCGTCTCGATGTCAGGGGTGGGAAACATGACGATCTCGCGGCACCTGGAGCGCTTCCACGGACTGCCCGTGCACGACTTCGGGGAGCCCGGCGAGGAGGGGGAGCTGCCGGGCGCGGCGGATGTGGCGTGGCGGCTCGCCGTCGAGGAGTGGGAATCGGAGGAGAGCTGGCCGGAGCTGTTCGCCCGCTTCGCCGCGGCGGTCGATCTGACCCGCGTACGGGCGCTGGTCATCGGCACCTGGGGCGAGTCGTACGAGAACAGCCCCGAGCCGGTCCGCGAGGCGCTGGTGAAGGAGCGGGAGCGGCTCGGCGGGCTGCGGGCGCTGTTCCTGGGCGACATCACCTTCGAGGAGTGCGAGATCTCCTGGATCGTCCAGGAGGATGTCACCCCGCTGCTCACGGCGTTCCCCGCCCTGGAGGAGTTCGGCGTCCGCGGCGGCACGTCCCTGGCGTTCCCCGCCCTCGCCCATCCGGCGCTGCGGCGGCTGACGATCGAGACCGGCGGGGTGGACGCCGCCGTGATCCGCGGTGTCGCGGCGAGCGACCTGCCCGCCCTGGAACACCTCGACCTCTGGCTCGGCTCGTCCTGGTACGAGGCCAACACCACCGTCGAGGACCTCGCACCGTTCCTGGACGGCGGCCGCTGGCCCCGGCTGACCCATCTGGCGCTGCACAACAGCGAGATCCAGGACGACATCGCCGCCGCCCTGGCCACCGCCCCGGTCGTCGCGCGGCTGCGCAGCCTGGACCTGTCGATGGGGACGCTGAGCGACACGGGCGCCGCGGCGCTGCTGGCGGGGCAGCCGCTCACCCACCTCACCCGGCTCGACCTGCACCACCACTACCTCACCGAGGAGATGCAGGAGCGGGTGCGCGCCGCCCTGGCGCCCGCCGGCGTCGAGGTGGACCTCAGCGAGCCGGAGACCGCCGACGAGGACGGGGACCGGTACGTGGCGGTCGCGGAGTGACCACGGCCGAGGCCGCGCCCGGGGCGTCCGGTCCGGTCGTCTCGGCGCCGGGGGCCGCGGCGGCCGCGTCCGGCCCCGCCGCCCCTGGTGGCCCCGGCCTCCGCTTCGCGGTCGTCGGAAACCCGGAGAACCGCCGCGTCACGCTCTTCGCCGCGGCCGTGCGGGCGGCCGGGCTGCCCGCGCCGCGCGTGGTGCCCTGGCGCACCGTCCTGAGGGACGGCGGCGCCCGCTTCGCCGCGCACGAGACCGTACGGATCGACTCACCCGGGGAGAACGCCGAGGTCGACGCCGTGCTGCGGGGCCCCGGCGATCCGGCCCGGGTGGCCGGCACCGCCCGCTGGTACGCCGGGCTGCTCGCCGCCGTCCGGTCGCTCTCCGGCGGCCGGCGCCTCGACGACCCCGAGGAGCTGGCGGTCCTCTTCGACAAGCGGCGCTGCCACGGCGTCCTGGACGGCGCGGGCGTACGGGTCCCGGCGTCGCCGACCTCGGGCGTCACCGACCGGGCGCGGAGCTGGGCACAGGTGCGCGCGCTGATGCGGGAGCACGGGCTGCCGCGGGTCTTCGTCAAGCCCGCGCACGGCTCGTCGGCCTCCGGCGTCCTGGCCCTGGAGACCGCCGGGCCCGGCCGCATCCGCGCCACCACCTCGGTCGCCCGGGCCGCGGACGGCACCCTCGTCAACTCCCTCCGGGTGCGCACCTGCACCGACGAACGCGAGATCGCCGCGATCGTCGACGCCCTCGCCCCCGACGGCCTGCACCTCGAACGCTGGCTGCCCAAGGCGTCCCTGGGCGGCCGCATCGCCGATCTGCGGGTCGTGGTGACCGGCGGCCGGGCCACCCATGCGGTGGTGCGCACCGGCCGGGTGCCGATGACCAACCTCCATCTCGGCGGCGCCCGGGGCGTGCTGGCCGATGCGGTGGCGGCGGCCGGTCCGCGCCGCTGGGCCGAGGCCCTGGAGCTGTGCGAACGCGCCGCCGCCTGCTTCCCCCGCACCCACTGCGTCGGCGTCGACCTGCTGCCCGGCCCCGGCTGGCGCCGCTTCGCGGTCGGCGAGGTCAACGCCTTCGGCGACCTCCTGCCGCGCCTGACCGGCCTGCCCGGCAGCGGCGCCGAGGGCCTGGACACCTACGCGGCGCAGATCGCCGCCGTGGCGAAGAGAACGGACGAGAACCACCATGCGGCTGCCTGAGCCCGACCGAGACGCCGAGCCGGCGGGAGCGCCCGGGGCGGCCGGTGCGCCGGGAACGCCCGGGGCCCCGCCCGCCGTCCCGGACCCCGGCATGAACCCCGACATGAACGCCGTCGTCGGCCGCGACGACCTCCTCCTCGTCACGCTCGACACGCTGCGGTACGACGTCGCCGCCGAGCTGGCCGCCGCGGGCCGCATCCCGCATCTGGCGCGCCATCTGCCGGGCGGCGTCTGGGAGCGGCGGCATGCGCCGGGCAGCTTCACCTACGCCTCCCACCAGGCGATGTTCGCCGGTTTCCTGCCCACCCCGGCGGCGCCCGGCCCGCACCCCCGGCTCTTCGCGGCGCGCTTCGCGGGCAGTGAGACCACCGCCGGGCGCACCTGGGTGTTCGACACCCCCGATCTGGTCGGCGGGCTCGCCGCCGCCGGGTACCGCACGGTCTGCATCGGCGGCGTCGGCTTCTTCAACAAGCAGGCGGCGCTCGGCTCCGTGCTGCCGTCGCTGTTCCAGGAGAGCCACTGGGAGCCGGAGTTCTCGGTGGCCGCACCGGACTCCTTCGCGGCGCAGGTCACCCGCGCCGAGGAGGTCGTGGCCGCCCTGGACCCGGCGCGGCGCCTCTTCCTCTTCGTCAACGTCTCGGCGCTCCACCAGCCCAACTGGTTCCACCTGCCCGGCGCCACCCGCGAGGCGGGCGACACCCGCGCCAGCCACGCCGCGGCGCTGGAGTACGTCGACCGCCACATCGGCCGCCTCTTCGCCGCCATGAGCAGCCGCCGCCGCTGCTTCGCCGTCGTCTGCTCCGACCACGGCACCACCTACGGTGACGACGGCTACACCGGCCACCGCCTCGGCCACGAGGCCGTCTGGACCGTCCCGTACGCCCACTTCTTCCTCGACGAGGCCGCACGATGACCCCCGCACCCCTGCCCTCCGCCCCGCAGCCCACCGCCCAGGCCCCGGCCCTGACCCCGGCCGCGCCGGAATCCGGCACCCCGGCTCCGATACCACCCGCGGACCGGCCCGCCGCAGCGCCCTCCGCGACGCCGGCGGACCGGACCGCCACCCCGCGCCCGTACACCCAGTACGTCTACGCCTACCCGCACAAGACCGCGTACCGGCCCCTGGCGCCCCGGCCCGCGCTGCGCGACCTGTGGGCGGGCGAGCCCAAGGATGCCCTGTCGCTCTACCTCCACATCCCGTTCTGCGAGGTCCGCTGCGGCTTCTGCAACCTCTTCACCCGCATCGGCGCCCCCGGCGACCTCACCACCCGCTATCTCGACGCGCTCGACCGCCAGGCCACCGCCGCCCGGGAGGCGCTCGGCGACGGCGGGCCGGTGCGGTTCGCCGCGGCGGCGTTCGGCGGCGGCACCCCCACCTACCTCGACGCCGGCGAGCTGAGCCGGCTCTGCGACATCGCCGAGCGGCGGATGGGCGCCGACCTGCGCGCCGTCCCCCTCTCCGTCGAGACGTCCCCGGGCACCGCGACCGCCGACCGGCTGGCCGTCCTCGCCGAGCGCGGCGCCACCCGCGTGAGCATCGGCGTGCAGAGCTTCGTCGACGCCGAGGCCCGCTCCGCCGTCCGTCCGCAGCGCCGCGCCGACGTCGAGGCCGCCCTCGGCCGCATCCGCGACGCCCGGATACCGGTCCTCAACATCGACCTCATCTACGGCATCGACGGCCAGACCCCGGCCACCTGGCGCACCTCCCTGGACGCCGCCCTCGCCTGGCGGCCCGAGGAGCTGTACCTCTACCCGCTGTACGTCCGCCCCCTCACGGCCCTGGGCGCACCGGGCCGCGACCCGGACACCACCGGCGACGCCGCCTGGGACGCCCAGCGCCTCGCCCTCTACCGGCAGGGCCGCGACCACCTCCTGGCGCACGGCTACGAGCAGGTGTCGATGCGGATGTTCCGCCGCCCGGGCGCCCTGGCACAGGGCCCCGACGACCACGCCTGCCAGACCGACGGCATGATCGGCCTGGGCTGCGGCGCCCGGTCGTACACCTCCCGGCTGCACTACTCCTTCGACTACGCCGTCGGCATGCGCGAGGTCCGCTCCCTCATCGACGCGTACACCGCCACCGAGGACTTCACCCGCGCCGAGGTCGGCCGGTACGTCGAGGGCGACGAGGCCCGCCGCCGGCACCTCCTCCAGTCGGTGCTCCAGGCCGCCGGCATGCCGCTCGACGGCTACCGCGCCCGCTTCGGCAGCCACCCGGCCGACGACTTCCCCGCCGAACTGGCCGCGTTCACCGCCCGCGGCTGGCTGACCGAGCACGACGGCCTGCTGCGGCTGACGCCCGAGGGCCTGGCCCACTCCGATGCGCTGGGCCCGGAGCTGTTCTCGCCCGCGGTGCGCGCCGCGATGGCCGCCTACGAGCCGAAGTGAGCCGCCCCCGATGGACCTGACCCTCCTCTACCGCGGTCCGCTCGCCTCCTGCGACTACGACTGTCCGTACTGCCCGTTCGCCAAGCGCCGCGACAGCCGCGAGCAACTGCGCGCCGACCGCGCCGCGCTGGAGCGCTTCACCGGCTGGGCGGCGGCGCAGCAGCCGACCGGCGACCGGCTGTCGGTCCTCTTCACCCCCTGGGGCGAGGGCCTGGTGCGCTCCTGGTACCGGCGGGCGCTGACCGAGCTGTCCCATCTGCCGCACCTGCGCCGCGTCGCCATCCAGACCAACCTCAGCTGCCGCACCGACTGGCTGGCCGGCGCCGACCTCGACACCCTCGCCCTGTGGTGCACCTTCCACCCGGGCCAGACCCCGTACGACCGCTTCCTCGGCAAGACCCGCGAACTGGCCGCGCTCGGCGCCCGCTTCAGCGTCGGCGTCGTCGGCCTCCCCGAGCACCACGCCCTCGCCGCCCGCCTCCGCCGCGAGCTGCCCGCCGAGGTCTACCTCTGGATCAACGCCGCCGAGGGCCACACCTACACCGACGCGGAGGCCGCCGCCTGGACCGCGCTCGACCCCCTCTTCCCCTACAGCCGCCATCCGCACCGCAGCGCCGGCCTGCCCTGCCGCACCGGCGAGTCCGTCCTCTCCGTGGACGGCGACGGCACCGTCCGCCGCTGCCACTTCGTCCCCACCGAGCTGGGCAATCTCTACGACGACACCTTCCGCCCCGCCCTGCGACCCCGTCCCTGCCCGCTGACCAGCTGCGACTGCCATATCGGCTATGTCCACCTGGAGACGCTGCCGCTGTACGACGTCTTCGCCGGCGGGGTGCTGGAGCGGATTCCGGCGGGATACGGGATCGCGGGCTGAGCGCCGGTCAGCCGTCCGTGCCGCGCAGCAGCCGGGCATGGCGGCTGCGGGCCACGTCGAGGAGGACGGCACGGAGCTGCTCGCCGGTGCGGCCCCGCGTCTTGACCGCATGGCAGTTGGGACAGAGCGCGACCATGTGGTCCGGGAGATCGGGCCCGCCCGCGGCGAGATCGAGGACGTGATCGACTTCGAGTATCGGCTCGCCGGCGACCGTGACGTCATCGGGCGCGCCCGTGCACCGCGGGTTCTCGCACCGGCGGCCGCTGCGCAGCAGCACGGCCCGCCGGGCCTCCGCCGACCGCACCGGCGCCGCCGAACGGGGCGCCCGGCGGCCGCGGTTCACCGACTGCTGCCGCTCGGCTATCCGGGAGAGCCGGTCGTACTCGGCGGCCAGCATGGCGCCGTGCAGGTCGGGGGCGAGGGGATCGGAGGCGAGCGGGTCGGGGGCGAGCGGGTCGGCACCGCTCCGCCTGTCTGCGCCGAAGTCGCCTTCCCCTGATGCGCCTTCCCTCGACGTGAGTTCCCCCGATGCGAGTTCCCCCGAGGCGAGTCCCCTCGACGTGGGTTCTCCCGACGCGAGCTCCCCCAATCCGACGTCATCCAGCAGCGCCCCCGCCTCCAGATCCACGAAGTACGTGGTCAGCAGGGTTTCGACGACGGCGCTACGGGCCCGGGCCGACCGGCCGAGGAGGGCGTGCGCCTCGGCGTCGAGGCCGCCGGCGGGCTGCTGCCGCCGGAACCAGTTGCGCAGCGCGGTGTCGCCGTGCGCGCGGGGGACCGGCTCCGTGTGGCCGGTCAGCTCCCACAGCCCGGCGCGGTGCAGGGCGGCGAGCGGGTAGTCGGGGCGCGGGCGTTCGCCGGGCAGGCCGTGGCGGAGCAGCAGGGCGCCGAGGGTGTGCTCCGTCTCGTCCCAGGGCAGGATCCGCGGCTTGCCGAGCCCGGCCCGTCCGACGGCCCACAGCAGCACGATCGGCTGATGGAGCGCAGGGCGCCCGGCGGCGCGGCTCACCCGCAAGGTGCCGGTGCGGTCGAGGAGTTGGCTCAGCGCTCCGTCGGTCGCGGCGATGTCGTCGATCACCTTGAAGCCGAGGCCGCGCAGCAGCCCGACGCAGTGCGCGGCGCCACCGGAGAAGTCCCGTGGCCGCAGCGGGGCGCGGCCGTCGAGATGGCCGTGGGCGGCGCCGGCTATCGCCTTGGAGTCGTACCGCCGGCCGTCGTGGACGAGGACGTACCGCAGGGCGCGCCGGAATCCGTACCTGCGCAGGAACGCGTCCTGACCGAGGCGGTCGTACTCCTCGATCGCCCGGAGCACCGCCGTGGGAGTGAGGTCTGCCAACGCCATGCCGAAACAGTAGGTGAGGGCACTGACAACAGCCGGTGACCAGCGGCGATGCCGCCGCGGGCGTCACGCGCCGAGCGTCACCACGGCCGGACGGCTGCCGAACAGGCTCACCGGCCGGCTGTCGTGCACCCGCAGCCCGGCCGCGCGGGCGAGGGCGAGGTGGGTGTCCGGGTCGTGCAGGAGCAGGACGGCGCGGCCCGTGCCCGGCTTCAGGACGCGGCGGACCTCCTCGTAGTACGCGGCGGGCCGGTCGGCGAGGGTGCCGCCCGGGGCGACCTGGAGCCCCCACGGCGGGTTGCTCAGGACGCGGTCGGCCTGCCCGTCGGCGACCGGCAGCCGGCCGGCGTCGGCGACCGCCCAGGCCCGGCCGGCGGCGCCGGACGGCTGGGCGGCGGAGGCGTTGGCCACGGCGGCGGCGAGCGTCGCGGGATTGTGGTCGGTGCCGAGGGTGCGCAGGCCGTCGACGGTCAGCCGGGACTCGATGAGCAGGGTGCCGGTGCCGCAGGACGGGTCGAGCACCCGGTCGCCGGGGGAGAGGCCGGCGAGCAGTGCCATCGCGGCGGCGAGCGGCGGGTGCAGCGTGCCGGGCACCGACTCCTGCTTGTACGCGCGGCGGTGCAGCGGGCGCTCGGTGAGCCGCACCGCGAGCGCCGCCTCGGTGCCCTCGACGGTGACGCGGATCGGGAACGGCCGCCCGCCCTCGGGCACCGCGCCGTCGCGCCGCGAGTGGTGCACCAGCCCGAGAACGGCCGCGGCCTGCTCCCCGACGGCGTCCTCGATGTCGTAGCGGTTGTAGTTCCGCTTGCCGACGTACGAGGCGACGACGTCGATCCGGTCCGCGGCGGCGGGCCCGCCGCACCGGCCGCGCAGCCGCAGCAGGCGCCGCCACGGTGCGGTGCGGGACGGCTGGGTGAAGCGTGCGAGGTCGGCCTTGGTGTGGCCGACGCCGTGGATCACCGCGGCCACCAGGAAGACGTCGTCGGCGGTGCGCAGGTCCAGCAGCCGGGCGTCCGGCTCCTCGGTGGTGAACCACACCTCGCGGTGGCGCAGCCGCTCCACGGTGCCGAGCCCGCGGGCGGTGATCTCCTGCGCGCAGACCTCTTCGATGCCCCGCAGGGTCCGTGCCAGCAGCCGCACGCCCACGCGCGAGCCCTCCGCCCTCTGTGTCCTGTCCTGCCCCGAAACTCCCCGGGAGTCTACGGCAGCACCGGGCCGCCCCTGGGTCGCCGTACGGCCGGCCCCGGGCCCGTGACGAGGGCGGATATCGTGACCGGACGGTGCGCCGAGGGCGGACCGCGGGCCCGGAAGGCGGAGGAGACGACCGGTGGCTTACCGCTACGCGACGGAGCGCGTCGACCACTCCGACCTCGCCAGCGGCTTCGTGCTGCGCTCCGCGCCCGGCTTCACGGCGTTCCCGGTGCGGCTGGCCTCGGAGACGTTCCAGCGCGCGCTGGCGCTGCGCGGCGGCGACGAACCGGCCGTCCTGTGGGACCCGTGCTGCGGCAAGGGGTACCTCTCGACGGTGCTGGGGCTGGTGCACCGCGACCGGATCGCGGCCGTGGTGGCGTCCGACATCGACGACGCCTCCCTGGAGATCGCCCGCGCCAACCTCGCCCTGCTGACCGCGCAGGGCCTCGCCGCCCGCGCCGCCGAACAGGCAGAGAAGGCCGCCCGCTTCGGCAAGCCCGGCTACACCGAGGCCGCGGCCGCCGCCGAACGCCTCGCGGACCGCCTCGCCGCGGACGGCGGCGACCTCCCGCACACCGTGTCCCGTGCCGACGCCTTCGACCCGTCCGCCCTGGAACGCGCCGCCGCCGGGTTCGCCCCCGATGTCGTCGTCACCGACGTCCCCTACGGCGAACGCGTCCAGTGGCGGGGCGCGAGCGGCACCGGCCTGCCCGGCCTGCTGACGAGCCTGGCCCGGGTGCTGCCGGAACGCGGCGTCATCGCGATCGGCGTCCGGGGCCGGAAGTTCCCGCCGGTGCCCGGCGTACCGGCCCGGAAGTTCCGGGTGGGGACGCGGTCGATGGGGCTGTTCCGGGTGGCGGATGTGCGGGCGGCGGCCGGCCCGGACGCCTGAGCCGTTCGGGACGCCTGAGCCGTTCGGTACGACTGAACCGTTCAGGACGCTTGAGCCGTTCCGATGCCCGTTCCCGTTCCGGAGCGGGATCGGGCCGCATACCCTCGGCCCGTGCCCCGTCACCCGAAGAAGCCCCGTCGTCTGGTCGCCGAGGGGCGCACCTACCTGTGGGTCCTGCGCCACCGCCACCGCGTGACGGACACCGGCCGGTCCGCGGACTGCCGCCAGATTCTCACGCTGCACCCGCAGCCCGCGGGCACCGGCGGCCCGCTGCACCTCGTCTTCGCCGAGGGGCCGGGCCGGTACGTCCCGGGCGGGTTCCCCCTGGGTTCCGGAGACGTCGGGTACGTCCAGGGGCCCTCCCTGAACCTGCATGAACCGGGCGCGGTCCGGGCGTTGCTCGATGCCGCCTCGGCCCATGGGTGGCGGCCGGGCGAGCCGCGGGCCGCGGAGATCGACGGCTGGTCCTTGCTGGCGGCGGCGGCCGCCCGGCGCTCCTCGCCTTCGGGTTCCTGACTCTTCCGGGCGGCCGGATCAGTCCGGTTTCCTGACCGTTCCGGGTGCCTGGAACGGCCCGGATTCCCGACCGTTCCGGGCGCCTGGAACGGCCCGGGTCCCTGACCGTTCCGGGCGTCCGCCCGCACGGCCGGGATCCCGTCGCCCCGCCTTCCCCTCCCGGTGCTCCGGCGGCCCGGGCTCTCATTCCAGCGTCTGGGTCAGCGCGCTGCGTTCCGCGGTGTGGACGACGCGGGCGCGCGCTCCGTTGACGAGGGGGAGGAACGGCGGGACGTGGCCGCACTCGACGTCGGCGAGGAGCGGCACGCCCAGCGGGCCGAGCGCGTCCAGAACGGCCTCGTGCTGGCTGAGGGAGGGCGCGTCGGGCGCCGCGGTACGGCCGATGAGCACCGCGGCGGCGTGGTCGAAGAAGCCCGCGAGCCGCATGCCGTGCAGGGCGCGGCAGATGGTGAAGGCATCGTCGCCGGACGCCTCGACGTAGACCAGCAGTCCCTCCGGGGCCACGCGCCGGGCGAACGGAGCGGTGTCCAGGTAGGGCGTGCCGGTGAGGTGGCACAGCGTCTCGATGCAGCCGCCGATCAGCCGCCCGGCGACCGTGACGTCCCCGGTGCCGTCCAGCCGGGTCCAGCGCCCGGTGGCGTCCAGGGTGCAGGTGCGGACCCCGGGGTCGGCCGCGTAGTCGTCCCACCCGGTGGAGCGGTGGCGCCCCGGGGGCACCTGCGTGAACCGGTGGCCCCGGGGCGCGGCGACGACATCGAGCCACGACAGCAGGCCGTCCGGCACCGCGTACGGGGTGTCCATCAGGTTGTTGCCGTGCAGTGTCGCGACGCCGGTGAGCAGGGTCAGCGGGGTGAGGAGCGTCGACAGGTCGGAGAAGCCGACGAGCCAGGTCGGCTCGGCCGCCCGCAGCCGCTCCCAGTCCAGCCGCGGCAGCAGATCGATCGCCGTCTCCCCGCCCCACGGCGGCACCACCGCCCGGATCCCCGGATCGCACAGCATCGCCGTCAGCTCGGCGGCGCGTTCGGCCGCCGGGGCGCTGACGTGGCCGGCGCCGTCCATGCAGGCGCCGACGACGACCTCGTAACCGCGGGCCCGTACGTCGTCGAGCGCCACGTCCAGCCGGGCGCGCAGCCGGGCCGGTACGCCGCTCGACGGGGCGGTGACGCCGATGCGGTCACCGGGGCGGAGCGGGGCCGGGTAGCGGAGCGGCGGCGAAGGCGGGGTCGGCATGGGGCGGATCGTGGCATGCAAGACGCCGCGCCGTACACGGAATTCCCGGCGGCACGCACCGGCCGAGCCGCTTCCCGGGCGGTCTGCGGAAGCCGCTGACCTCGACTCATCACGATCGCTGATCGCTGCCGGTGCGGATTGCGCCTTGGCCGGCACCCGGCCCGGTGCTGGACTGGAACGGACGGCGGAAGCACCGGCAGGACCCGGTCCGTCGGGACCCGTTCCTGCGTGCGTCCCCGCCTCCCCCCCCGTGATCCCTCATCCATCCGACTCGTTCGAGCAGGAGACCTCATGCCTCTCATCCAGGTGCAGCAGACCCCCGGGAAGACCGCCGAGCAGAAGGCCGAACTGGTCCGCGCGCTGACCGACGCGTACGTGTCCGCCACCGGCGGCAAGCGCGAGAGCGTCTGGGTAACGGTGCAGGAGATCGGCGCCGACAGCTGGTCCATCGCCGGGGAGACGCTGGCGGCGCGGGCGGCCGCCCGCTGACGGCGGCGCGGGCGGGCCCCGTCCGGCCCCCGGAGCCCGGCGGGCCTCGGGCGGCACAGGGGAACGCCCGAACCCGCCCGCCGGGCCAGGCCTCCCCTGGGGCGCACCGGCCACCGGTCCACCCCAGGGACGCCCCGCCTGCCCGACCACCCATTGGGGGCGCGCCCACACCGCACCGCCCCAGGAACGCCCCCTCACCCCGGAAGGCCCCATGTCCCCCGCCGCCCGCACGGCACCCGGCACCGCCCCCGCCGTCCGACCGCGCCCCGCACCGGGCCCGGCGCCCCACCGCACCTCCCGCGCCCTCCTCCTCGCCGTCCTCTGCGCGTTGAACGCCGGTGGCCTGTTCGCCTCCGACATCAACCTGCCGGGCGTCCCGGCCACCGCGGCCGCGTTCCACACGCCGGTCGCGTCCGTGCAGTGGACGTTCAGCGCGTTCATGATCGGCATCGCCGTCTCGCAGGCGGTGTACGGGCCGATCTCCGATGCGTACGGGCGCAAGCCGGTCATCGTCTTCGGGCTCGGCGTGTTCGCCGTCGCCTCCGTGGGATGCGCGGTGGCGCCCACCGTCGAGGTGTTCGGCGCGGGACGGCTGCTCCAGGCGCTGGGCGCGGGCGCCGGGATGGTGCTCGGCCGGGCGGTGATCAGCGATCTGTACGAGGCGACGGACGCGGCCCGGATGTTCGCGACGGTGATGCCGGTCGTGGGCGTCTCACCGTCCGTCGCCCCGCTGATCGGTGGCTACCTGACCACGTACGTTTCGTGGCGCGCGCCGTTCGCGGTGACCGCGGTGCTCGGGCTCGTCACGCTCGTGGTGATGGTCACCGCGATCCCCGAGAGCCTGCCGCCGGAGCGGCGCAGCCGCCACCTCGGCGCCACGCTGCGCGGCTACCCGAGGCTGCTGATCCGGCCGCGGTTTTGGGCATACACCCTCAACCTCGCCGTGGCGTACGGCGGTTACTTCGGCTACCTCGCCGCCTCCCCGCTGGTCTTCGCCCGGCTGGGCCTGGCCACCGAGACCACCAGCTACTGCTACCTGACCGTCTCGCTCGCGTACGTCGCCGGGAACCTCACCTCGCGTGCCCTGGTCCGCCGGCGCCCGGTGGACCGGCTGCTGTGGTGCGGGCACGCCTTCTTCTGCGGCGGCGCGCTGCTGATGCTGGGCCTCGGGCTGAGCGGAGCGGGCGCGCCCTGGGGGCTGCTGGTGCTGGTGTTCATGCCGGTGATGACGTTCGGCAACGGGTTCCTGCTGCCGCTGTCGATGAGCGCGGGCGTGACCTCGTTCCGCGAGACGGCCGGATCGGCGTCCGGGCTGATGGGCGCGGTCCAACTGCTCGGCGCGTCCCTGGGCATCTACGTCACCAGCAGGATCCCCGCGGGCGATCTCGCCGCCCTGGGCTGGTTCGTGACCGGTGCGGCGACCGCGGGCGCCCTCGCCTTCGCGGTCCTCCTGAGGGCGGCGAACCGGGGCGGGCCCGCCGCCCGCTGACCGGCCCGTCGGGAGGCGCCCGGTCCCGCTGTGCGACGCTCTTGCGGGCCGCGTCCGTCCAGGAGACGCGGATACGGGACCGGGGCACGGGCCCGGGCGCAGTCACCGCCCACGGCCGCCCGGCGGAGGGGCGGGACGGCGTGGAGCTGCGGCAGATCCAGTACTTCGTCGCGGTCGCCGAGGAACTGCACTTCGGGCGGGCGGCCGCCCGGCTGCACATCGGCCAGCCCGCGGTCAGCCAGCAGATACGACGGCTGGAACGGGAGCTGGGCCTGGCACTCTTCGACCGCTCGCGGCGCACCGTGACGCTCACCCCCGCCGGCCGGGAGCTGCTGCCCGAGGCGCACCACATCCTGGCCGCCCGGGACGCGTTCACCGCCGGTGCGCGCCGGCTGGCCGCCCAGGAGGAGGCCGTCCTCCACGTCGGGATCGGTACGGGCCTGGGACGGCGCCTCGACGACTTCCTGGACGCGCTGCCCGGCCAGGGCGCCGGGACCCGCTTCGTGTTCCGCACCCTGGAGGCACCGCGCCGCCTGGCGGAGGTCCGCGCGGGCCGACTGGACGCGGCGTTCATACGGGCGGCACGCCCTGGAACGGCCCCCAGCCCTGGAACAAGCCCTGCCCATGGAACGGACTCCGCCCCCGGGCCCCTTCCCGGCCACGGAACCCACCCCGACCTGCGCTTTCTCCCCCTCTGGGACGACCCGTTGCGGGTCGCCCTCCCCACCGCGCACCCTCTTGCCGTCCGCGACCCGCTCCGGCTCTCCGACCTCGCCGCGCTTCCCCTGCGCATCGCACCGCGTGAGACGAACCCGGTGCTCTTCGACGCCGTCCACACCGCCTGCCGCGCCGCCGGATTCACGCCCGTCATGGGCCCGCCGTCGGTCCGCCTCCAGGACACGCTGGCCGACATCGGGGCGGGCGAGCCGGGCTGGACCCCGCTGTACCCGACGGCGGCGGACGCCGTGGCCTCCCGCCGCGTCACCCTGCGCCCGCTGGACGGCGACCCGCTCATCCTGCGCGTGTACCTCGCGGTCCGCGCCGCCACCGCCCCGGAACGCCTCACCGCCCTGACCACCGCGAGCGCCCGCCTGCGGACGCAACCCAGGGGGAGCGGCGCCGACCCCGACAGCCCCGGAAGCCCGCCCCCGTAAGCACAGAGGTGAAGCGCAGAGTTGAAGCACAGAGGTAAGGCGCAGGTAAGGAACCGAGACCCCCGTAGCTCCCGCTCGAAAAATCATTCGGCAGTCGCGCCGCGGCGTGGTTCTGTGGGGGACGTGGCGAAACTCAATCAGATCATCGCGGTCGAGAAGGGCGTCAAGTCCAAGTCCCAGCAGGACCTGACGGCGGCCCAGCACGGCCTCCAGAAGCCGGCGTTGCTGTCCGGCATCGCGCGGACGTACCAGCCCAAGGACGAGGAGGGCGAGCAGCTGCCGCCCGAGTCCACCCGGGTGCAGGTCAAGGCCGAGGACGTCCTGCGGGCGACGGCCACCACCCTGACCAGGCTGTTCGATGTGACCGCCACCAAGGACTGGGCCAACTGCACCGCCCGCGCCGATGTGACGGTCGACGGCCGCGCGATCCTCTCCCAGGTGCCGGTGTCGTACCTGCTCTTCCTGGAGAAACAGCTCGGCGACCTCGCCGCCTTCATTCGCAAGCTGCCGGTGCTCGACGCGTCGGAGTCCTGGGTGCAGGATCCGTCCACCGACGCCTGGAAGACCGAGCCGGTCCGCACCGTCCGTACGAAGAAGGTGCCCCGCAACCACGTCAAGGCCGAGGCGACGGAGAAGCACCCGGCGCAGGTCGACGTGTACTACGAGGACATACCCGTCGGGTACTGGACGACCGTGAAGTTCTCCGGCGCGCTCCCCGCCCGCCGGGTCAACGAACTCCTCGACCGCGTCGAGAAGTTGCAGACCGCCGTGAAGTTCGCCCGCGAGGAGGCGAACGGCGCGGAGGTGACCGACCAGAGGGTGGGTGACGCCGTCTTCGGCTACCTCTTCGGGTAGCCCCAACAACTCCCCGGGCGCCTCAGCGCGCCCGGGGTGCGCGAGGAGCGCAAGCTGAAACTGAGGCTTGTCGTGACGAACGCGGTGGTCAGTGGAGGTTCGAGCCCTCCCCGCGGCTCTTCGGGCCGCGGTGGCCCAATCGGCAGAGGCACACCGCGATCAATCTCAGACTCTTGCTCCAGATTCAGTATGCGCCGCCGTTCGCCGGAACGACCGGGCCGGGCCCGCGTCGTCGGATGCCGGTTCAAGTCCGGCCCGTGTAGCCACTTTTCCGATACACGGTAGTTCAAAGGCAGAACACGACGACCTCAGCATGACCCGCGCTCTTCACCGCGCCGGCGGCCGCACATGGCGGCACCACTGGGCCCGGGGGCAGGCTACGCCCCCGGGCCCGCTGCCGTTCCCGGGCCGGAATGACCCTCACGGAATGTGATCGAACGAGGTCGGATGCGCTCGCGTCAAACGGGCGGAAGCGGGCCCACGGCTCGGCGTGGCGGGCGCAACGGTCGCCAAAACGGGCAGGTCATCTACGAGTTACCGGTCGGCCGGTACGTAAATGACGTGGCGCGACCCTGATGTCCAGAAGTGGGCGGCCGTTCACTCCACGCGAGCAACCCCACATGTCCCGCCCGTCGCGCACACAACTTCTCCATCTCGCCTCAGCTCGTTACCGGGCTATGACATACCGGGCTTGACGGTCGGTGTCCACACACAAGTAGGTTCGATATAAACCAAGTTGCCTCACCTACCGGCGTTCCCGCGCCGGGAGAAAGGGATACCCATGGGTTCCCACGCCCGCCCGAACCGGATACACCGCACCGGGGTCCGGATCGCGATGGTCGCGATGGTCGGCGCCGCCCTGCCGATCACCGCAAGTGGCCTTGCGCAGGCCGCCACCCCCGGTGCCACGCACTCCGCTGACGACAACCAGGACGCGCACCGTCAGCAGGCCGCCGACCAGGCCGTTCAGCAGCGCGCCGCCGACGCCGCCCAGGACCCGAAGTCCCAGGACGCGCCCCAGGTCAAGGCCGACCACGCCTTCCTCCTCGACGCCCGCGACGGCAGCCAGGAGCGCGAGATGTGGGCCGGCGCCAAGGCCGACGAGAGCGTCTCGATGGCCAGCACCACCAAGATCATGACGGCGCTCGTGGTGCTCAAGCACCCCGAGTGGCTGGAGCACGGCATCCAGGTCAAGCAGGAGTACCGGGACTACGTCCAGAAGGTCGGCGCCAGCACCGCCGACCTCCAGACCGGTGACACGCTCACCGTCCGCCAGCTGCTGCACGCCATGCTGATCCCGTCCGGCGCGGACGCCGCGCGGGCCCTCGCCGACCACTACGGCCAGGGCGCCACCACGGACGAGCGGGTCGCCGACTTCGTCCGCCAGATGAACGACGAGGCGCAGCAGCTCGGCCTGAAGGGCACGCACTTCGACAGCTACGACGGCATCTCGAACGGCGACAACCGCAGCACCGCCCGCGATCTGGCCAAGCTCGGCCAGCGCGCGATGCTGCAGCCCGTGTTCGCCGAGGTCGTCAAGAACAAGCAGTTCAAGACCGAGGCCCCCGCGGCCAACGGCCACACCCGCTACTACACCTGGAACAACACCAACCAGCTGCTGAGCAGCTACGACGGCGCCCTCGGCATCAAGACCGGCAGCGGTCCCGAGAGCGGCTACGCCCTCGTCTTCGCCGCCGAGCGCGACAACCGCACCCTCGTCGGCGCGATCCTCAAGGACGACCAGGGCCGCTTCGACGACGCGACCAAGATCCTCGACTGGGGCTTCGCCCACTGACCCACCCGAGCGGCGGCGCCCACCGAAGCGCGCGCACCCGGACCCCTGCCTCGTCCCCGCCCCCACGGCGGATGGGTGGGGGTCCCGGCGTGCGGGCGGCGGCCGGTCCTACCGGCCCGGGATGTCTGGCTGCCGCCGCCTGGGGCGCTGTCGCCTCCGGCGGGGATCAACGGCCGTGATCTGCGGGGAGGTTGTCGCGGCCGGGCGCCCGCCAGTCGAGGACCGGGGTCAGTGCGCGGAGGACGGCCGGGCCGGGAGTGAGGCGGAGCGTCAGATCGCGCAGTGCGGTGGCCGGTGCCGAGCGCCATTGCGCGGCGCTGCCGATCCGGCGGGAGCGCCGGGCGATCGCCTGGGCGCGAGGGCGCCGGTGCCGGTCGTAGGCGGCCAGTGCGGACTCCACGCCGGGGTGCGCGTCCAGGCACGCCGCCAGGGTGACCGCGTCCTCCAGCGCCTGATTGGCCCCTTGGCCCAGGTTGGGGGTCATGGCGTGCGCGGCGTCGCCGAGCAGCGCGGCGCGGCCGGTGACGAAGCCGTCCAGCGGCGGCAGCTCGTAGATGTCGTGGCGCAGCACCGCGGTCTCGTCGGCGGCCGCGAGCAGATCCGGAATCGGCTCGTGCCAACGGCCGAAGCGCCGTCGTATTTCGGCCAGTTCGCCGCCGGGGCTGCGCTGCCCTTCGGGGGCGTTGGCGACGCAGAAGAGGTAGGCGCGGCCGTCCGCGAGCGGCGCGATGCCCACGCGCTCACCACGCCCCCAGCTCTCGCCGCCGGCCGGCAGCCGTCCGCCGGTGCCGACGACGAGACGCCAGGCGGTGTACCCGGCGTACCGCGGCGCCGGGGCCTGCGGCCACAGGGAGCGCCGCACGGTGGAGCCGATCCCGTCGGCGGCCACCAGCAGATCGGCCCGCGAGGCGTCCGTGCCGTGCGCGACCTCGATCCGCCGGCCGCGGAGAGCGACCCCGGTGACCTCGGTGTCCGCACACAGCGCTCCCGGTGGAAGAGCCGTGCGCAGGATCTCCGACAGCCGGGCGCGGTGCATCATCACCACCGGTCCGAACCGCCTGGCCAGCTCCTGGGTGTCGGTATGTGACAGCCAACGGCCGGACGCGTTCCGGATGCCCGCTCGGGTCTCGGCGAGGGCGTGCTCGCGCACCTGGTCCCCCACGCCCAGCGCGTCCAGCGCACGCAATCCGTTGGGCCACAGCGACAGCCCCGCTCCCACCTCGCCGAAGGCGGCGGCGCGCTCCAGCACCTTCACCCGCCGGCCGATCCGGGCCAGCGCGACGCCCGCGGCCAGACCGCCGATCCCGCCGCCGACCACGATCGCGGAGCCCTCCCCGGCGCCACCGATCCGTCCTGCCTCGCCCATCGGAACCCCCTCTGCACCCCTCTACACCTGTAGTGGATTTCGCTCACTCTACACTTGTAGAGGAAGGCGTCCGGGTGGAGGCGTCGCGGCGACGAGAGGGAAGTACGTGACGCGCACCATGGACCGGCGGCAACGGCTGACCGACGCGGCGATCGCCACCCTGGCCGATTCCGGCATGCGCGGACTCACCCACCGCGCGGTCGACAAGGCCGCGGAAGTCCCCCCGGGCTCGTGCTCGTACTACTTCCGCACGCGCCAACAGCTCCTGGAGGGCGCCGTCGAGCGGCTGGCCGAACTGGACATCGCCGAGATCGACGAGCGCCCCGCCCTCACCGGGCCCGCGAGCATCGCCGAGATCGCCGAGGCCGCGGCGGGCCTCATCGAGCACTGGACCACCGCGGGGCGCGAACGCATGCTCGCCCGCTACGAGCTGGCCCTGGAGGCGCCCCGCCGCCCCGAACTGCGCGCCGCCCTCCACCGCGCGGGCAGCCGCCACCGGGCCGTGGCCGAGAAGCTGCTCGCCGCCGCGGGTGCGGCCGACGCGGCGGCGCAGGCGAACGCGTTCGTGGCGCTGCTGGACGGCCTCCTCCTCAACCAGCTGACCGCGGCGGCCCCGCACCGGCTCACCCCCGAGCAACTGCGCCGAACACTGCTCGGCCTGCTCCCCGCCTGCACCTGAGCATCCGGTCGCTCGTGCGCCAACTCCCCTGTGGTGCCGGTGGCGTCATTTCGCACCCCGGGTCGGCCCACCCTCATAGTCTCGCTCCGTGAGGGATTCGCTACGCAGTGAGATCCTTCGGAGGCTCAGTGGCAGCGCGGTCGACTCGCTCGCGTGACCCTCGACGATCAGGAGTTGATGACATGTGGGAATCCCTCGTCCAGGCATACGAGCACGTGCTCCCCTGGGCGCCGCTCGCACCGTTGGTCCCGCTCGCCGTCGTGATGTGGTGGCCGTCGCCCGGACGGCGTGGAGCGAAGGGCGGGGGCCGGCCGGCCGATCCGGAGGCGTTCCGGGTGGAGCCGATCCGGCCGCCGCGATCCCGGCGCCCGGCCCCGGCCGAGGGGCTGCTGCTGCCGCCGTGCCTCGTGGCGTACGAGCGGAAGCTGGCGGCGAGCGCCGAGTGGCAGTGGGCGCGCCGGCGGGCGCTGATGCGGGCCGTGCTCGGGATGTGACCCCGAGCCGCAACCATTGGGTTGCGGGTGAGGCTCCCGCATGCAATCGTTGAGTTGCAGATGGATTCGCGGGAACGCATGCCCGAGGAGGACGTCATGGACGACATCACCGCTGACACGGCCGGCGCCACCGACGCCGAGCTTGCCGAGCTGGACCGGATCGCCCGGCAGATCGACATCGACGCCCCGGCGGAGCGGGTCTGGGAGCTGATCGCGCGCCCGGGTTGGTACATCAACGACGGCGGGGTCGAGGACGCCCCGGAGCCGAGCTACGAAGGCGAGGTGGCCGTCGTGCGCCATCCCTCGCTGGGCGAGTTCCGGTTCCGGACGGTGGAGCTGGACAAGCCGCGCTACGCGGCGTTCCGCTGGATCGGCACCCCGTACCGGAACGAGTCGGCGCCCTCGACCCTCGTCGAGTTCTGGATCGACGAGCGGGACGCCGGCGGGGTGACGCTGCGCGTCGTCGAGAGCGGGTTCTCCGGTCTCGCCGATGACCCGGCCGCGTGGCTGAAGGAGCGTGAGGGCAACGACAAGGGGTGGCTCACCGAGCTGGCGGCCGCGAAGGCGTTCGCCGAGAAGCCCGCGCCGGGCCCGGGGGAGCGCCCGTGACCGCGGCCCTTCCCGCCCTGTGTGCCGCGCTCGGCGATCCGACGCGCTGGGAGATCCTCACCCGGCTCGGCGAGGGCCCCCTGTCGGCGTCCGCGCTGGCCAGGGTGTTGCCGATAAGCCGGCAGGCGATCGGCAAGCATCTGGAGGTACTGCGCGAGGTCGGGCTGGTCGAGTCCGAGCAGCGCGGGCGGGAGGTCGTCCACCTGGCCGTCGGCGCCCGGCTCGGCGCGCTGGCCGGGGAGCTGGACCGGATCGGCCGCTCCTGGGAGACCCGCCTGCTGCGGGTCAAGGAGGCGGCGGAGCGGCCCGGTCCGCACCCCCGAGGAGTCACCGGCTGACGGGACGTGTGCGGACGCCAGGAGCTGTGGGCGGACTCGCCTGCCGGGTGGCCGCGCGGCCGGGGGAGGGTGCGGCCGGGCCCCGGGAAATCGCTGGTTCGCGCCGGGCCGCCGCCGTACCGTCGCGCCCATGAAACTGCTTTCCGTCAACGTAGGCAGGCCCCGCCCCAATCCGTGGAAGAGCAGGCGGGAGACGGGCGGGTGGACGGGGATCGACAAGCGGCCGGTGGCAGGGGCGGTGGCGGTGGCCGCGCCCGGTTCGGAGGGGACGGGTGAGGTCGGGCTCGCCGGGGACCGGGTGTACGACGTGGAGAACCACGGCGGCGCCGACCAGGCCGTATACGCGTATGCGCGGGAGGATCTGGACGGCTGGCAGCGGGAGCTGGGCCGGACGCTGACCAACGGGGTCTTCGGGGAGAACCTCACCACCGTGGGGGTCGACGTCAACGGCGCGGTGATCGGGGAGCGGTGGCGGATCGGCGCGGAAGTGGTGCTGGAGGTGTCGTGCCCGCGGATTCCGTGCGGGACGTTCCAGGGGTGGATGGCGCGGAGCGGCTGGAACCGGCAGTTCACGCGGGCCGCGCTGCCGGGTGCGTATCTGCGGGTGATCACGCCGGGGGAGATCCGGGCCGGTGACCCGGTGGCGGTCCTGGACCGGCCCGCGCACGGGGTGAGCGTCGCGTACGCGTTCCGCGCGGTGATGACGGAGGCGGAGCTGTTGCCGTCGTTGCTGGAGGTGGCGGAACTGCCGGCCGTGGTACGCGAGTTCGCGCGCGAGCGGCTGGAGCGGCGGTGGGGTACGGGAGCGGGTGGCTGAGACGGCGGCGGGTTGCCGGGGTGTGTCGTTCGGGGCATGCATCTGTGGTGGGAGCGCTCGTCCTGGGCGAGTGGGGCTTTGCGTTCGGAATGAGGTGGGTGCGGAGAGTTGAGGCGTTCGTCAACCCGTCTCTCCAGGTGCGCGGCGCGAATCCCTCCCGGGTGTGGTTTGCCATGGCAATCAACTCACCACGGGATTGCGGGCGTTGGGGAACGGCGAACGTCATGGGCAGGGGGCGTGACAGGCGCCCGATCTTCCGCAGAGCAAGGAGGAGCTCATGGCCACGTACAGCACGGAGATCTCCACGGGTGGCGGCGGCTGGCAGCCGGACGCGCCGCTCAAGCTCAGCATCGTCAACCGCAATCAGGTCGTTCCCGAGAGCGGCGCTCCCGCGACGGGGACGACGGTCACCTGGAGCGGCGATGCGGGGAAGGGATCGGTGACCTTCTTCGACAACGGCAGCAACTTCCAGGGAACCGCTCAGTTCCCCGGTGAAGGCCCGGTGGGATACCGCGGCAAGCGTACGGGCTGACCGGGATCGGTGAGTCAGGTCGCCCGGCGGCCTGACTCACACCGCCCCGGACGGCCCCGGGACTCACTACCCGGACCTCACCCCAGCGCCTCCGCCAGCGCGATGATCACGCCGCCGGGTCCCCGCAGGTAGCAGAGCAGATAGGCGTCCTGGAACCGAGTGATCTCGCCGAGGAGTTCGCCGCCGTGGGTGTGCAGCCGGGCCACCGTGTCCTTGATGTCGTCGACGGCGAACATCAGACGGCAGAAGCCCAGGGTGTGGGGCGGCGGGGGCGCCGGGGCGGGGGTGACGGGCGCGGGGTGGTGGAAGGCGGTCAGTTCGAGGCGGCTGTGGCCGTCCGGGGTGCGCAGCATCGCGATCTCGGTACGGACATCGGGGAGGCCGAGGATCCGGTCCACCCAGGGGCCCTCGATCGGAGCCGTGCCCTCCAGCTCCAGGCCCAGTTCGATGAAGAACGCCTTGGCGTCCTCCATGTCGTCGACGACGATGCCGACGTTGTCCATCCGCTGAATCCCCATGGACGGATCGTAGGGCGGGCCACCGGCAGTCGGCCTGCTCCGGTGGCGTACGGGTGAGGGACGGCCCCTACTCCACCAACCGCGCCAGCCCCCGCGCCTCCTGCCGCAGATACGTCCGCAGGGTGTCCGCCGCGGGGGAGAGCGGCCGGTCGGCGGGGCGGGTGAGGCCGACGGCCTGGCTGATGGATTTCAGGGGCGTGTCGATGAGGCGGAGGTCCGGGTCCTGGGTGGCGAGGAGGAGGGGGAGGACGGCGAGGGCGTCGGTGGCCAGGAGGAAGTGGCGGAGAGTGGGCATGGAGGTGCACTCGACGCGGTCGTCGGGGAGTTCCACGTCGGCGTGGGTGAACAGCTCCTCCAGTTCGGCGCGGAGCGCGGTCCGGTCGACGGGCAGCACCCACGGGTAGCGGCGCAGCTCGGCGAGGGACGGATGGCGCAGGCGGTGCACGGGGTGATCGGTGCGGGCGGTGAGGCGGACCGGCTCGCGGTACAGCTGCTCCTGGGTGAGGCGGCGCGGCGGCTGTCCCGAGAGGCGGCCGACGATCAGATCGATCTCCCCGGAGAGGACCCCGGCGCGCAGCGTGTCCGGCGTGGCCTCGCGGACGACGACGGTGACCGCCGGATGCGCCCGCTTCAGCGCCGCCATCGCCCGCGGCAGCAGCAGGTTGGACCCGGCCAGATGGACGCCGACGGTGACCGATCCGAGGTGGCCGGCGGCGAGATGGCCCAGCTCCGCGCCGGCCTGCCGCAGCTGGGCCAGGACCGCGCGGGCGTGGCCGACGAACGACTCCCCGTACAGCGTCGGCGTCACCCCGCGGTGATGCCGTTCGAACAGCGGGACCCCGAGGATCGTCTCCAGCTCGTGCAGGGCGCGGGTGACGACGGGCTGGGTGATGTGCAGTTCCTGGGCGGCGCGGATGACGCTGCCCTGGTCGGCGATGGCGGTGACGAGGGTGAGGTGGCGCAGTTTCAGGCGGCCGTCGAGCAGCCTCTCGCTCTCCATGGGGTCACGGTATGCCCGTAGAGGTATCGCGGGGAACGCAAAGAGCATTATTCAGGCATGGCTGGGCTCCCTAGCCTCGGCGTCATGAGCCGCAGCACTTCGCTCCCCGTGCGGGAGATCCGCAATTTCGTGGCCGGCGCCTACGTGGACGGCGTGCGCTCCTTCGACCGGTTCAGCCCGGTGGACGGCACGCTCGTCGGCACGGTGCACGAGGCGGACGAGGTCCTCGTCGACGTCGCCGTCCAAGCCGCCCGCCGCGCCCTGTCCGGCCCCTGGGGCGACACCACCGTCCCCGAGCGCGCCGAGCTGATGCGGCGGATCGCCGACGTCATCGACCGGCGCGCCGACGAACTGGTCGCCGCCGAGGTCGCCGACACCGGCAAGCCGCTGGCGATGGCCCGGGACCTGGACGTGGCCCGCGCCGCCGCGAACTTCCGGGCGTTCGCCGACACCGTCTCCGCCGCGGGCCTCGACTCCTTCCTCACCGAACTGCCCGGCGGGCGCACGGCGCTGAACTACGCGGTGCGCCGGCCGCTCGGCGTCGTGGCCGTGATCGTGCCGTGGAACCTCCCGCTGCTCCTCCTCACCTGGAAGCTCGCACCGGCCCTGGCCTGCGGCAACGCCGTCGTCGTCAAGCCGTCGGAGCTGACGCCCTCCTCCGCGACGCTGCTGGCGGAGATCCTCAAGGAGGCCGGGCTGCCGGACGGCGTCTGCAATGTCGTGCACGGCTTCGGCCCGGACTCCGCGGGCGCCTTCCTCGCCGGCCACCCGGACGTGGACGGGGTGACGTTCACCGGCGAGTCCGCCACCGGTACGGCGATCATGCGGGCGGCGGCGCCGGGCGTGCGGCCCGTCTCGTTCGAACTGGGCGGCAAGAACGCCGCGCTGGTCTTCGACGACGCGGACGTGGCGCGGACGGTGGACGGGCTGGCCAGGTCGGTGTTCACCAACACCGGGCAGGTCTGCCTGTGCACCGAGCGCGTCTACGTCCAGCGGCCGCTCTTCGACGAGATCGCCGCGGGCCTCGCGCAGCGCGCCCGTGAGCTGCGCCCGGGCCGCCCTGAGGACCCGGCGACCACCACCGGACCGCTGATCTCCCAGGGCCACCGCAAGAAGGTCCTCGGCCACCTCGAACTCGCCCGCAGCGAGGGCGCGCAGGTGCTGGCCGGCGGCGGCGTGCCCGAGATGGGCGCGGATCTGGACGGCGGCGCGTGGATCGAGCCGACGCTGTGGGCGGGGCTCGATCACACCTCGCGCACCATGCGCGAGGAGATCTTCGGGCCGGTCGCCGGGCTCATCCCGTTCGACACCGAGGAGGAGGCCGTCCGGCTGGCCAACGACACGCCGTACGGGCTGGCGTCCTGCGTCTGGACCCGGGACCTGGAGCGCGGCCACCGCGTCGCGCAGCGGATGCGGACCGGGATGGCCTGGGTCAACACCTGGTATCTGCGCGATCTGCGCTCGCCCTTCGGCGGCACCGGCCTCTCCGGCATCGGCCGCGAGGGCGGGACGCACTCCCTCCACTTCTACACCGAGCCGACGAATGTGTGCGTGCAGCTGTGAGCGGCGGGATCCTTCAACGGGACGCATACTGCGGTGAGTTGATTGCCGAACGGGCCACCGGCGCGCAGATCGCGGAGGCGGCGGAACGGCTGCGGCGGGCCGCCGCGACCGGTGTGCCCTGTGCGCCCGTACGGGAGCTGATCGGCGGGTGGGACCAGGACGCGGCGTACGCGGTGCAGCGGGCGGTGCTGGACGGGCGGCTCGCGGACGGGGCGCGGCGGGTCGGGCACAAGATCGGGCTGACCTCACCGGCCGTGCAGCGGCAGTTCGGGGTCTTCGCGCCCGACCACGGCGTCCTCCTCGGCGCGATGGTCCACACCGACCGGGAGCCGCTCGACCTGGGACGTTTCCTCCAGCCGCGGATCGAGGCGGAGATCGCGTTCGTCCTCGGCAAGGACCTGGACTGGCCGTCGGTGACCGCCGCGGAGGTGATCGCGGCGACCGACTTCCTGCTGCCCGCGCTGGAGATCGCCGACTCGCGGATCGCCGGCTGGGACATCCGGATCACCGACACCGTCGCCGACAACGCCTCCAGCGGCGCCGTCGTCCTCGGCACGACCCCGCGCCCGCTCGCCGCGGTCGATCTGCCGGGCCTCGGCATGGCCCTCGACCACCGCGGCGAGACCGTCTCCACCGGCTCCGGCGCCGCCTGCCTGGGCACCCCGGTGGCCGCCGTCGCCTGGCTCGCCCGCGAGGCCGCCCGCCGCGGCGACCCGCTGCGCGCCGGTGACCTCGTCCTCTCCGGCGCGCTCGGCCCGATGGTCCCGGTCACCGGGCCGGGCGTCTTCCGCGCCCGCCTGGACGGGCTCGGGGAGGTCCACGCGGACTTCGTACGGGGAGACGTCACCCACGCCACCCACGCCGCCAACGGGAGCACGGCATGACCGCCCCCGCCGCCCGGAAGGAAGACGATCCGGTATGAACTCCGCTGCAACAGAAGCCGGTATGAACTCCGTTGTGACCGAGGCCGGTTGGGACCTCGCGGAGGCCGCCGCGGTGCTGGACGGGGCGGCCACCGGCGCCGCCCCCGTGGCCCAGCTCACCGCCGCCGCACCGCTCACCCTCGCTGCGGCGTACGACGTCCAGCGGCTGCTGATCGAGCGGCGCACCGCCCGCGGCGAGCGGCCCAGCGGCGTCAAACTCGGCTTCACCAGCCGCACCAAGGCGGCGCAGATGGGCGTCTTCGACGTCATCTTCGGCCGCCTCACCGACGCCATGCACCTGCCCGACGGCGCCCGCGTCGCCCTGGACCGCTACGTCCATCCGCGCGTCGAACCCGAGGTCGCCTTCCGGCTCGCCGCCGACGTGCGGCCCGAGGACACCGTCGACCCGGAGGCGGTCGTCGACGCCGTCGCCCCGGCGCTGGAGATCATCGACAGCCGGTATCGCGACTTCCGCTTCACCCTGGAGGATGTCGTCGCCGACAACACCTCCGCCGCCGGCTACGTCCTCGGGCCCTGGACCGCCCTCGCCGACGCCGGGGACCTCGCCAACCGCGGCGTCCGGCTGGAGATCGACGGCCGCATCGCCGAGACCGGCTCCACCGCCGCGATCCTCGGCCATCCGCTGCGCGCCGTCCACGCCGCGCTGCGCCGCGCCCGGGACCTCGGCCACCCGCTGCGCGCCGGAGACGTCCTGCTGGCCGGCGCCGCCACCCCCGCCGTCGCCCTCACCCCGGGCAGCCACATCGAGGCCACCGTCGCCGGACTCGGCCGCGCCGCCTTCACGGTGGCGGCGTCCGACGCTGCCGGACAGGCCCGGGCCGCCGCAACGAACAGGAACCCTTCATGACCGATGACGGCATCGTCGTCCCCGGCAAGGCCACCCCACGCGGACGCTTCCCGCATCTGAAAACCGCCGGTGACCTGGTGTTCTTCTCCGGCACCAGCAGCCGCAGACCGGACAACACCATCGCCGGGGCCACCGCCGACGACATGGGCGCCACCACCCTCGACATCCGCGAGCAGACCCGCGCCGTCCTGGCCAACGTCCGCGAGGTGCTGGCCGCCGCCGGCGCCACCCTTGACGACCTCGTCCAGGTCACCACGTATCTGGTGAACATGAACGACTTCGCGGGCTACAACGCCGTCTGGGCCGAGCACTTCGACGAACGCGGCCCCACCCGCACCACCGTCGCCGTCCACCAACTGCCCCACCCCCATCTGCTCATCGAGATCCAGGGCATCGCCCACCGGCCCGCCCGGCCGTGACGCCCCACGGCCCTCCCCCTCCGTACCGCCAACCCGAGGAGCACGATGGACCTGCCTCCGGTCATCAACTTCGCCCAGTGGGTGCGCGACCACGCCGACGACCTCAAGCCGCCCGTGAACAACCGGCAGATCTGGGACGGCAACAGCGACTTCATCGTCCAGGTCGTCGGCGGGCCCAACGCCCGCACCGACTACCACCTGGAGCCCTACGAGGAGTGGTTCTACCAGGTCAAGGGCGCCATGCACGTCAACGTCATGGTCGACGGACGGCCCCGGCGCATCGATGTCCGCGAGGGCGAGATGTTCCTGCTGCCCGGCGGCGTCCCGCACTCCCCGCAGCGCCCCGAGGCGGGCTCCGTCGGCCTGGTCGTCGAACGCGTCCGGGACGAGGGCACCCCGGAACGCTTCCAGTGGTACTGCCCGGCCTGCCACGCCCTCGTCCACGACGTCGAACTCCAGGTCCGCGACATCGTCCGCGACCTCCCCCCGGTCTTCGCCGCCTTCCACGGCGACACCCGGGCCCGAACCTGCCGCGCCTGCGGCACCCTGCACCCCGGCAAGGGCGGAACCGCACCGTGACCAGACCCGTCCCCGGCGCCCTCCAGGACGCCGCCACGATCGACATCCACACCCACTACGTCCCGCTCGGCTGGCCCGATCTGGCGACCGCCGCCGGGCCCGCGCCCGACTGGCCCTGGCTGCGCGTCACCTCCGAACGCGAGGCCATGATCATGGTCGGCTCCCGGGAGTTCCGCCGGATCGGCGCCGACTGCTGGGACGCCGGCACCCGCCTCGCCGACATGGCAGCCGACGGCATCGACGCCCAGGTCGTCTCGCCCACACCGGCCTTCTTCCAGTACGCCCGCCCCGCCGACCAGGCGGTCAAGGTCGCGCGGATCTTCAACGACCTAGCCCTGGAGATCTGCGCCCCCGCCCCCGGACGGCTGCTGCCCTTCGCGCAGGTTCCCCTGCAGGATCCCGACGCCGCCTGCCGCGAACTCGACCGCTGCCTCGCAGCCGGCCACTACGGCGTGGAGATCGGCAACCACGTCGGCGACCGCGACCTCGACGACGCGGGCGTCGTCACCTTCCTCCAGCACTGCGCCGACCGCGGCGCCCCCGTCTTCGTCCACCCCTGGGACATGCCGACCTCCCCGCGGCTGGAGCGCTGGATGGCCCAGTGGCTGACCGGCATGCCCGCCGAAACCCACCTCTCGGTGCTCGCCCTCGTCCTCGGCGGCGTCTTCGACCGGGTCCCCGACACGCTGCGGATCTGCTTCGCGCACGGCGGCGGCTCGTTCGCGTTCTGGCTGGGCCGCCTGGAGAACGCCTGGCACCGCCGCGCCGACGCCATCGCCACCTCCGCGCTGCCGCCGTCGCACTACACCGACCGCTTCTCCGTCGACTCGGTCGTCTTCGAACCCGCGGCGCTGCGCACCCTCGTCGACACGCTCGGCGCCGGCCAGGTGATGGTCGGCAGCGACTACCCGTACCCGCTGGGCGAACGCCCCGTCGGTGCCGTCGTCCACCGCTCCGACTTCCTGGACGAGACCGAGCGCGCGGCGCTCCTCGGCGGCAACGCCCGCCGCTTTTTGGGGCTGCCGCCGCTCTGAGCGCCGGACGGGCACACAGGGCGGACACGTCGGGCGCGCCACCGGCGGCCCCACCAGGCGCGCTCACCGGGTACGCCGACCCGCACGACCCGCACGACCCGCACGACCCGCACAACTCACCCTCGCCACCTGCCCGTTGCCCCGCTGTCTCCCGGCGGCCGATCCCCGTCCCGCCTCCCCCGGAGGGATCGGCCGCCGGGGTCCGTACGTTGTACCGGGACGGCGGCCGCGGCCCGCATCCGGACCCACGGCATCGGGCCCGGCTCCGCGCCGCAGCCGCCGGCACCGCGGCACCGGCCGCCCGCGCCGCGCCGCCCTCGTCCCCGTACCGAAGGAGACCCGCAGTGACCAGCGCATCCGGACGCGTCGTCGACGTCCCCACCGACCGGGGGAGCGTGCCGGTCCGCCGCACCGGACCCCTCCGCTACGCCACCGCCGCCCGCTTCCGGCCGCCGGTCCGCACCCCCGCGGGCGCCGACGTCCCGGTGGCCGGGGCGATGTGCCCGCAGCCGCCGTCCCGGCTCGCAGCGGTGATGGGTCCCGCCCGGAACCCGCCGCCGGACGAGGACTGCCTGCACCTGAACATCACCGCCCCGGCCGCGCCCGCCGCGCCCCGGCCCGTCCTCGTCTTCCTCCACGGCGGCGGCTTCTCCAGCGGCTCCGGCCTGCTCGACTGGTACGACGGGGCCCGGCTGAGCGCCGAGGGCGACCTCGTCGTCGTCTCCGTCAACTACCGCCTCGGCCCGCTCGGCTTCCTCCACCACCAGGACACCGCCCCCGGCAACCTCGGCCTCCTCGACCAACTGGCCGCGCTGCGCTGGGTGGCCGAGAACATCGCCCGGCACGGCGGCGACCCGGCGCAGGTCACCGTCGCCGGACAGTCCGCCGGAGCGATCTCGCTGGCCCTGCTGCTGCGCCATCCGGACACTCCCGGCCTGCTGCGCCGCGCCGTCCTCCAGAGCCCGGTCCTCGGCCCCGCCCAGACGACCCCCGCCGAGGCCGACGCGGACGGCGCCGCCTTCCTGGCGGCGCTGGACGACGACCCGTTCACCGCCGGCCCCGACGCCCTGCTGGCCGCCTCCGCGGCCGCCGCCGAGAGCGCCGCGGAGCGCACCGGCAGCCGCGTCGCGCCGGCGTTCGCCCCCGTCGTCGGCGCCGACCCGGTGCCCGCCACCCCGCCCGCCACCGGCCTCGCCGCCGTCGACCTGCTCGTCGGCTGGGCCCGCGAGGAGCTGACCGCCTTCGGCCTGACCCGCCCCGACGCCCGCGCCGCCGAGGGCCCCGCCTTCGCCGCCCCGATCACGGAGTTCACCGCCTGGGCCGCCTCCGCGGGCGCCCGCGTCACCACCTACCACCTGGACTGGACGCCCGAGGGCTCGCCGTTCGGCGCCGTCCACTGCCTGGAACTGCCGCTGCTGCTCGGCGACGAGGCGGCGTGGCGGGACGCCCCGATGCTCGGCAACGTGCCATGGGCCGACGTGGACGCCTTCGGCCGCGCCCTGCGGAGCGCGTGGACCGCCTTCGTCCGCACGGGAGAGGTCGATCCGGAGGCGACGGCCGGCTATCCGGTGACCTGGGGGCGGGCGCCGGAGCCGGGGGCGGGGCCGGTGCCGGTGCCGGTGCCGGGGCCGGGGGCGCCGTCGCCGTCGCAGCCGCCGTCGGACGGCTCGGCCGCGTAGGGGACTTCGTCGCCCGTCGCCCGTCGCGCGCCTCTCGGCCTGCCGCCCGGCTCCCGGCCCACCGCCCGCCGCTCGGAACAGCCCGCCACCTGGGGCTTCGCCCGGCGCGCGCCACCCCGCGGCATACGCCGCCCACGGCGCCCGCCGGGCAAGGGCCCGCGCCGGGGAAGGCGCCCGCCCGGCAAAGGCCCGCGCCCGGCAAAGGCGCCCGCCCCCGCCTTCCCCCACCCGGGTCCCCCGCCCCCGGACAGCCGCCCCCGGCTCGCCCCGTGCCCGTCCCCGGGTGACCGTCGAGGAGTGCCGTCCGCCGGGACCGTGCGGGCTCCCGGCGGCGCGGCGCGGGACGGGCCGCCGCGGTGCCGTCCGCCGGGCGAGCGACCTGGAGGCACCGTGCCGCACGCACCGCTACGGCGCGCCGCCGCCGTCACCCTGCTCGCCGCCCTCGCCACCGGCACCGCCCTCACCGCCCCGGCCACCCGGCCCGCCGCCCGGACCGCGGCCATCCGGCCCGCCGCGTACCCGGCGACGCACCCCCGCAACGACCTCGGCGTACCCGGCGACCCCGGCCCGCCGCCCGCGCCCGCCGTCGCCGCCCCGCTCGTCATCGCGCACCGCGGCGCGGCCCGCCAGGCACCGGAGAACACCCTCGCCGCCGTCGACGCGGCCCACCGCGCCGGGCTGACCTGGGTCGAGAACGACGTCCAGCGCACCCGGGACGGACAGCTCGTCGTCGTCCACGACCCGACGCTGCGCCGCACCACCGACGCGGCACGCGCCCTGCCCGGCCGCGCCCCCTGGCGCGTGGCCGACCTCACCGCCGCCGAGATCGCCCGGCTCGACGCCGGCAGCTGGTTCGCCGCGCGCTTCGCGGGCGAGCGGGTGCCGACCCTCGACCGCTATCTGCGGCGTCTGGAGCGCAACCACCAGTCGCTGCTGCTGGAGTTGAAGAACCCCACCCGCTACCCGGGCATCGAGGCCCAGACCCTCCGCCTGCTGCGCGCCCGGGGCTGGCTGGACCGCGCCCACCACGGTCGGCTCGTCGTCCAGAGCTTCTGCGCCCGCTGCGTGGGCACCGTCCACCGCCTCGACCCGCGCCTGCGCACCGCTGTCCTCGGCGCGCCCGCCCTCCGCGACGCCGTCCGCTACGCCCGCTTCACCGACGGCATCAACCCGCCCCTTGACCGCCTCACCCCGCGCTGGGCCGCCGCCGTCCACCGCCTGCGCGGCCCGCACGGCGACCCGCTGCGCATCTTCGGATGGGGCGCGGGCGCGACCCTCGACGCCCCCGCCGCCACGGCGCGAGGAATCGACGGAGTTGTCGCATAACGTGCCCGGGGAGCGGATCCGGCCCTTGTCCGGCCCGGTCAGGGCGGGGATTTACGGGATTCGCGCGGCAGAGCTAAGGTGCCTGAGATGTTCGACGCCGCCACGCCCCCCGCATACGTATGGAGACGCAGAATCCGGCCGATGGGTTCCCTCGTGGCACCCGGCGCGATTCCTCGTCCCGCCCCTCCTCTGGGTTCGTACCGGGAGGGCCCTTGACGAACGACATACCCGACCACGGTGACCGCAGGGTCCCGATGCCCCCGCAGTCCGCCGCGGGCCGTGCCACCGCCACCGCCCTCGCGCCGCCCGCCGCGGCAGCCGTGCCGCGGCAGTCCCCGGCCCCGCGCCAGGACGCGGCGCCCGCGCCGAAGAAGCAGCGTGACGCGTTCTTCGACAACGCGAAGTACCTCGCCATCGTGCTGGTGGCGATGGGCCACGCCTGGGAACCGCTCCGGGACGGCAGCCGCGCCGCCGCCGCCCTCTACATAACGGTCTACGCCTTCCACATGCCGGCGTTCATCATCATCTCCGGCTACTTCTCGCGCAGTTTCGACATGCGCAAGGATCGGCTGCAGCGGCTGATCACCGGCGTCGCCGTCCCGTACATCCTCTTCGAGACGGCGTACACCTTCTTCAAGCGGTGGGCGGACGACGACCCCGGATACCCCATCAGCCTGCTGGACCCCTGGTACCTCACGTGGTTCCTGGTCGCGCTCTTCATCTGGCGGCTGACCACCCCGCTGTGGAAGGTCGTCCGCTGGCCGATCCCGCTGGCGCTCGCCGTCGCCGTCGCCGCCTCCGTCTCCCCGGACATCGGTGACGACCTCGACCTCCAGCGCGTCCTGCAGTTCCTGCCGTTCTTCGTCCTCGGACTGAACCTCAAGGCCGAGCACTTCAAGCTCGTCCGCAACCGCCGGGCCCGCATCGCCGCCGTGCCGGTCATGGCCGGTGCACTGCTCTTCGCGTACTGGGCCGCACCGCGGATGAACGCCGCGTGGTTCTACCACCGCGACGCCGCGCAGGAACTCCACGCCCCCTGGTGGAGCGGCGCCGTCATGACGCTCGCCATGTTCGGCTGCTCGCTGGTCCTCGTCGCCTGCTTCTTCGCCTGGATCCCGGGCCGCACGATGTGGTGCACCGCCCTCGGCGCCGGCACCCTCTACGGCTATCTGCTGCACGGCTTCCTCGCCAAGGGCTCCCGCTTCTGGGACTGGTACGACGCCGCCTGGCTGCACACCCCGTGGGGCGCGATCGTGCTGACCCTCATCGCGGGCACCGTCATCACCCTGCTGTGCACCCCACCCGTGCAACGCGTCTTCCGCTTCGCGATGGAGCCCAAGATGGACTGGGCGTTCAAGAAGGACCCGGTGGGCGCCGCCCGCCACCGCAGCTGACCGCCACCCGTACGCCACAGGGCGCCCGCCACCGGTAGATCCGGCGGCGGGCGCCCTTTTCGCAGGCCAAGGCCCGCCCGCGTCACGCCCGGTGGGTCTCCTCGGACACCAACTCGTAGCGCACGCCCAGCGCGTGCAACGCCTCCTGCTCCTCCTGCGGCAGCCGCGCATCGGAGATGACGAGATCGAAATCGGCGAGCGGCGCCAGCTCGTAGAGCGCCTGACGGCCGAACTTCGAATGGTCGACGAGCAGCACCTTCCGCCGCGCCGCCGCCATCAACGCCCGCTTGACCAGGACGTTTTCCTGCGCCTGGTGGTAGCAGTGGCCGTTGTCGACGGCCGAGGTGGACAGGAACGCGACATCGGCGCGGAAGCTGCGGGCGCTGTCGGCGGTGGACATGCCGAGGAAGGCGTTGAACGCCGCGTGATACTCACCGCCCAGCGCGATCACCCGGATGTCCGGCTCCTCCGCCAACTCGTTGATCACCTGGAGGGAGTTGGTGATGACGGTGTACGCGCCGCGCGAGGACAGCGCACGTGCCAGCGGCAGCGCCGTACTGGAGTCGTCGATGATCACGGCCTGCCCGGGCTCCGCGATGGCCAGCGCCGCCGCGCAGATCGCCTCCTTCGCCGCGACCTGTTCGTTCCCCCGCCACCGCGCATTGGACTCGAAGAGCGCGTTCGGCGCGGCCGTCGCCCCGCCGCGCACCTTCCGCAGCCAGCCCTGGTGCTCCAGCGTGTCCAGATCCCGGTGCACGGTCATCTGGCTGACGCCCAGCTCCTGCACCAGCTCCTCGATGGTCACCTGCCCCTCGGCCAGCACCCGGTCCGCGATCCGCTTACGGCGCTCCCGGGGGCTGAGCTTGGCGGGCGCCTCGGCCACGCCCGCCTGACCTGCGGTATCCGGCCGGTCCGGAGCGGCGGCCCGCGGACGATCGGCCGCCGGCCCGGGCGCCCGCGGATCCGCGTCCGGGGAGCGCGGGGGCGCCTCCGCGGCAGGGCGATCAGCCTCCGGAGCCGAGCGATCCGCCTCCGGACCCGGCCGGTCCGCCGCCGGGCTCCGCCGACCGGCCGCCGGGCCCGACGGCTCGGCCCCCGGGCCCCGGCCGTGCGGGCCTTCGTCCGTGACCGAGGCCCGCTTGCCTTCGCTGTCGGTCAACGCGTCGTCCCTTCGCGGATCGGATGTCGGCCGCCCTCGGCACGGCCGGCCTCCTGGGGCTGTCCCGTCATCCCTGGCGGGCGCGCGGCGGACAACCCTCACCCCGGGATTTTAGGTCGTGTCCTCGAATCGGCGTGCGGGCCGTGGACCGACGGCCGAACCCTCACCCGGCCGCCCGGGCCCGCCCTTCACTTCGCGTCCGCGTAGCAATCCACCACCGCCGTCGTGAACGGGAACCGCACCGGCGTCGGGCCGAACGTCAGCCGCCCCGCCGCATCCGCCGCCGCCGCGACGGCCGCCGCGACCGTCTCCGCCTCCTTTGCCGGGCAGTGCACGATCACCTCGTCGTGCTGGAAGAACACCAACTCCGCCCGCAGCCCCGCCTCGTGCAGCATCCGCCGCAGCCCGGCCAGCACCAGCAGCGCCCAGTCGGCGGCGCTGCCCTGCACCACGAAATTACGGGTGAACCGGCCGCGCGCCCGCGCCGCCGCGCCCCCGCCGTACCCGGGCTCCGCCACCTCCTCCTGCGGCAGCCCGGCCTCCTCCGGCGGCGCCACCGACGCGGGCGGGCACGTACGCCCCAGCCACGTCCGCACCAGCCGCCCCTCCTCGCCCGCCCGCGCCGCATCGTCGACGTACGCCACCGCCGCCGGATAGCGCCGCCGCAGATCGGCCAGATGCTTCAGCCCGTCCCCGGACGTCTGGCCGTAGATCGCGCCCAGCAGAGCCAGCTTGGCGCGGTCCCGATCGCCCCCGAAGGCCCGCGCGGCCAGATCCGCGTACAGATCCCGGCCGGTGCCCGCGACCTCCATCAGCCCGCGGTCCCGCGAGATCGCCGCCAGCACCCGCGGCTCCATCTGATCGGCGTCGGCCACCACCAGCCGCCACCCCGGATCGGCCCGCACCGCCCGCCGCACCACCTTCGGAACCTGGAGCGCGCCGCCGCCGTTCGTCGTCCAGCGGCCGGAGACCGTCCCGCCCGGCAGATACGCGGGCCGGAACCGGCCGTCGTGCACCCACTGCTGCAACCACGCCCAGCCGTGCGCCGTGTGCAGCCGGTACAGCGCCTTGTACGCCAGCAGCGGCGCCACCGCCGGATGGTCGATCCGCTGCAGCTCCCACTTACGCGTCGAGGCCAGCGCGATGCCCGCGCCCGCGAACGCCCGGACGATGTCCTGCGGCAGATCCGGCCGCACCCGCGCCCCGCCGAACGCCCGCGACACCTCCTCGGCCAGCTCCGCCATCCGCCGCGGCTCCAGCCCGCCGGGAAAGCGCTCGCCCAGCAGCTCGTCCAGCAGCTCCCGGTGCACATCGGCCCGCCACGGCACCCCGGCCCACGTCATCTCCGCCGCGACCAGCATCCCCGCCGACTCCGACGCCAGCAGCAACCGCATCCGCTCCGGATGCTCCGCCCGCTCCGTGCGCGCCACCTGGCCCGCGTAGACCTCCAGCAGCGCCGTCAGCTCGTCCGTACCCGGCGGCAGCGGCACCGGGCCCGGCTCGAACAGCGACGGCTGGGTGTCGGCCGCCCGCACCGGCGCATCCGGCGGCACCGGCAGCCCCCGCAGCCGCGCCCACGCCGCCGCCAGCGACCGCGGCTGCCCCCGCTGCCCCTCCTCGTGCCCGATCAGCAGCGCCTCCGCCGCCTCGACGTCGTAACACCGCTCCACCCGCAACCCCGCCGCCAGCAGCCCACGGTACAGCTCGGGCGTCGAGCGCCACACCCACCGCTCCACCTCGGGCCGGGCCCGCACCGCCGCCGCGAGCGACGGCTCCCGCACGACCGGCCCCGCGGGTCTGCCGTCCGGAGTGAGCGGGCAGAGACGCACACCCCCGTCGCCCGTCTCCGCCACCGCCCATCTCATGCCAGGAGTCTTGCAGCAGGGTCTGACAATCGGCTTGACCAGCGGTTTCGCCGTGTCCGCCCGCGGTTCGCCGGCCGCTCGCCCCGCGGTGCGACCTGCCTCCGTCCGGCCCACACGCCCGGGCCGCACGCTCCGCACGCCCGCGCAGGCCGGGCGCCGTGTGCCGCTGCGAACACTCCTGCCCCGGATTCACCCGAAAGTGGCGCCACTCGTCCGCCGTTCGTGCGTTGAACAGCTTGTCGCTCCGCGCGGCTGTGCGTCGCCCACGCGTACGCGCAAGTCCCGAAAGCTGCTTCAGTGAAGAGGTTCGCCGTGAAGTTTGTCTCCAAGGCCGCCGTTCTGTCCGCCGCCGCGGGTATCGCCGTCATGGGCGGTGCCGGTGTCGCCTCCGCCCACGGCGCCGGCGCCGAGGGTGTCGCCGTGGGCTCCCCCGGCGTCGTCTCCGGCAACAACATCCAGGTCCCGGTGGCCGTCCCGATCAACGTCTGCGGCAACACCATCAACATCGTCGGCCTGCTGAACCCCGCGTTCGGCAACACCTGCGTCAACGCCTGACGCCCCCGGCAGGCGCCCGTACGCCGCGGACGCCCGCCCCGAAGGCCGGCCCCGGACCACACGGTCCCCGGGTCGGCCTTCGCCGTCCCCGGGACACGGCCCGCGGGGCCACGCCACCCGGATGCGGTGATATCTGCCTACGGATTCGCGTCATTCGGGTGAACCGGCGAAACCGCGCCCCGCGAAGCGAGTTGTCCAGGACGCTCCGGATACGGACACTCCGCTTCGAAAGGGTAAATCGTGATCAAGAAGGTCCTGGCCACGGCGGCCGTAGCCGCGTCCCTCGTCGGCGTTTCGGCAGCCGTCGCCCCCCAGGCGATGGCGACCGGGAACCAAGACGGCACCTCCACGGTCAACGGCAACGGTTCCAAGACCGCGTACGGCAACTCCACCACCAAGGGCGAGATGAGCCCGCAGCTGGAGCTGATCCAGGGCACCCTCAACAACCTCTGCGTCGGGCTGCCGCTCAAGGCGAACATCGGCTCTCTCATCGGTCTCATCCCGATCACCGTTCAGGACGTCAACGTCCTGTCCAGCCCGCAGAACCAGCAGTGCACCGAGAACTCCACCCAGGCCAAGGGCGACGAGCCGCTGTCGCACATTCTGGACGACATCCCGGTGCTGTCCGCGAACGGCGTCGGCAACCGCTGATCCCGCCGCCGGCCGCCGGTCCGGTCTCCCGGTTCTCTCCTCCCGGGGCGGACCGGACCGGCGGCACCCCGCCGCACGCACACGGCGGGACAGCACCACCCCTCTCGGTAGGAATTCGTATTCGGCGAATCCCTCGTACAGATGTCCCGCGGTGTTTTCGACGGCGCGGCCGCGCTTTGATGCGTGGCAATCGCCGGGCGGATCCAGGCCGTTCGGACGATTTTTCTGAAAACTTCGCCGCGGGAGTTTCGTCGGCGGGGGGACCTCGTTACCAATATCGGCAGCGGAGTGACGGGCGACGGTTTGCGCCCGTGCGGCACGAAGGACGTGCGCGCTCCCGATCCGCTGCAGGAAAGGGCTCGAAATGAAGTTCACCAAGATCGCCGCTGTTGCCGCCGGCACGCTGATGGCCGTCGGTGCCGCCACCCCGGCGTTCGCCGACGCGGGTGCCTCGGGTGTCGCCGCCAACTCGCCCGGCGTCATCTCCGGCAACAACATCCAGGTGCCGATCCACCTGCCGATCAACCTGTGCGGCAACACCATCGACATCATCGGCCTGCTCAACCCGGCCTTCGGCAACAACTGCATCAACAGCTGAGCCGAAGCTTTCCGGATGGCGTTGTCCCGGTCGGCCCCGGTGCACATTCCGTGCGCCGGGGCCGACCGGCGTCCGCCCCGAATTCGCCGAGGCCGCGAAATTCCGCGCGTATTTTCGGTACCCGTTCCGGGAAAGACGCATGTTCGGGGGTTTCCCCGCGCGCGGGGACTCGTTGGGCAGAGGGAATGCGGTGATCCGAGCAGCGAAGTGAATGCTCACGCGGCCGGGATGTCGCGCCCGTCGAAGCACCGCCCGAGAAGGGACAGTTCACAGTGAAGTACGCGAAGTCCGCCGCCGTTCTGGCCGGTTCCCTCATGGCTCTCGGCGCGGCTGCTCCCGCTTTTGCGGAAGGGCAGCCGCCGATGCCGAGCATGAGCTTGAACGGCGGTATCAACGACGCGCTCAGCAGTGAACAGCTCGACGGTCACCAGTTCCAACCGCTGGTCGACACGGTCGTGGCGGCGGGAAAGCGGGTGGAGTCCGGGCCGAAGAAGATCCTGGATCGCGCCACGGGGGCGACCCAGGACGGAAAGCTGCTCGGCGGTCTGCCGCTCGGGAAGTAATTCCGTACGCGGAGCGCGGCGATGTGTTCGGGAAGGCTCAGCACCGGAGAATTTCCGTCCGCGGCGCCGGATGCCCCGTGTTCCTGCGGTCACTTCCCAGGCGATTCCGATCAGATTTTTACGGGTCGGGACGCCAGCTCATTTGAGTGAATCAGCGCAACTCGGCCGGACGGCCGAAGTTGGGCACGTTGCCCGGCCCCGGGCAACCCGGAAAGCGAAGGACAATCAATGATCAAGAAGGCTCTGGCGACCGCAGCCGCGGCTGCGTCCATCGTTGGTGTCGCCGCCGCTGCCGCCCCGCAGGCGATGGCGATCGGCAACCAGCACGGCACAAGCTCCGTCAACGGCAACGGCGCCATGCAGGCGTACGGCAACTCCTCGACGTACGGCTACATGAGCCCGCAGATCGGTCTCATCCAGGGTTCGCTCAACAAGCCCTGCATCGGTCTGCCCGCCAAGCTGAACCTCGGCTCGCTGATCGGCCTCGTGCCGATCACGGTCCAGGACATCAACGTGCTGTCCTCGCCGCAGAACCAGCAGTGCACCGAGAACTCCACCCAGGCCAAGGGTGACGAGGCGCTGTCGCACATTCTGGACGACATCCCGATCCTCTCGGGCAACGGCGCCGGCAACCACTGACCGGCACCCGCTGACCCGGGCCGCCCGGCCCTCCTTCTTCCGGGCGGCCCGGGTTTCCCTTTGCCCGCGTTTCGCGCTCCCTTCGGACGGGTTCCGGTGTGGTGATGCGTACGGATATCTGAAGGGCGCGCGTACGGATTACGGAAGTGCGTACGCGAGGAATGCGGGCGAGGGAAATCCGGGCACGGAAAATCCGGGTGACGGAAGGGTTGCCGGGAAATGCCGGGACGGAATGTCCGGCATCGTTACCCGTACGTGACCATTACAGGCCCGGGTCATTCGTTGGTCATGGTGTGTGGAGGGACGCATGCCCATGCGTTCGCGGGATTGATGGGGTTGCGGACGCGTGGGCATGCCGCCGGAAGCGGCACCGGGCCCGCGTCGCCGAGAAATCGACGGCGCGGGCCTCGTGTATGCCGGGCTCCAAGTCGTCGCTCCGCGTCGTCCGGCCTCGCGCGGTTCCCGTGGCCGGGGCGGGCGGCGGACTTCGTGGGGCGGGACTGCCGCGCGGTGGCTGTGGCCCGGTCGACGGCTTCCTTCTTCCGCTGGGGGGAGGGGCGGGTGCGGCGTGGGGTGCGTGTGAGCGAAGGGTGACGGCCGGGCGCCCGCCGGATCGCCATCTGTTCGGGTGACGAGCCGGAACCAGGGGCGGCGTGGCGGGTTGTTGAAACAGGGCTTCTGTACCGGAAGTCCGCGTACCGAAGGGTTTGCACGATGAAGAAGATCATGGCGGGCGCCGCTGTCGCGGTGTCGATGCTCGGGTTCTCGGCCGCGGCGGCCCCGCAGGCGATGGCGACCGGCAACGAACACGGCACCACCACCGTCAACGGCAACGGTGCCCAGACCGCCTACGGCAACTCCACCACGCACGGCAAGCTCAGCACCCAGCTCGGCCTGGTCCAGAGCTCGCTGAACGACCTGTGCCTCGGCGTCCCGGTCAAGGTGAACGTCGGCTCGCTGATCGGCCTGCTGGTGCCGATCACGGCCCAGGACATCAACGTGCTGTCCTCGCCGCAGAACCAGCAGTGCGCCGAGAACTCCACCCAGGCCAAGGGCGACGAGCCGCTGTCGCACCTCCTGGACGACATCTCGGCGCTGTCCGCGAACGGCGCGGGCAACAGCTGACGGCCCGGCGGCCCGGCCGCCGTGTGCGTCGCCGGCCGGCCGGTCCCGTGACCTTCGCGGTGCGGGCCGGCTGCCGGGGGCGTACGGGTGCGGGGGCCGGGGCGCCGTTCGCCGCGGGCCCGGAGCGTGGCGTGGTGAGGTCGCCGCGTTCCGGGTCCCGGGGCGGGCGGGGAAAGGGGCGGGGTCCGGCCGTGCGCGGCGGGACCGGTGCGCGGGACGTGCTCGGCGGCCGGCCGAGCGGATCCGGCGGGCCGCTCGGCCTGGGCCGCCCGGTCGAGACGACCGTCGGCATCGCCGGACGACTCGACCGCAGCACCGTCGTCCTGCGGGCCCGGTGGCGCTGCGGCTGGAAGCCACCCGGCGCGGACGACGGCTGTGCGGATCAACGCGCCAGGGGCCTTCTCCGGTACGGGAAGGATCGTTCTTTCCCTCATTGGTGGGACCGGGCTCCCCGGGGGTTTGAAGCGGCTCGAACGGAGCGGCCGGGTGCGCCGGTGTCCGTTGTGCGCGCCGGGGCGGGCGAGGGCGCGGAGCGCGCCCGGCGCCGGAGGCGGCGTCCTCTGCGAAAATGGCAGGATAAAGCGCTCAAAAGCGACGAAAAAGGGGGAGTGTGGCATGCGAATAGCGCTGGCGCAGACCGACTGTCTGCTGGGGGACGTGGCGGGGAACCTCGCCGTCGCCCGCGAGCAGATCGAGCGGGCCGCGGCGGAGGGCTCGGATCTGGTGGTCTTCCCCGAACTGAGCCTGCACGGCTACCACTTGGGCGCCCTGGAGCGGGATGTCTCGATGGAGGCGCGCGATCCGCGGCTGCTGGAGCTGAGCACGCTCGGCCCGGACATCGTGATCGGGTTCCACGAGCACACCAGCCTGCGGGCGTACAACACCTCGGCGTACTACGCGGCGGGCGAGCTGAAGCATGCGCACCGCAAGCTCTATCTGCCGAACTATCTGGCCTGGGAGGAGCGCAAGCACGTCAGCCCCGGGCAGTCGATGCGCGCCTACGACCTGGAGAAGGAGGCGGGCGGCGGGCGGGCGGCGACGCTGGTGTGCAACGACGCATGGCAGCCGGTGCTGCCGTGGCTGGCGGTGCAGGACGGGGCTGAGGTGCTGTTCGTGCCGACGAACAGCGCGGCGAGCCTGGACCCGGAGGCGATGGACACCGGGCTCTACTGGGACACCCTGCTCTCGTACACGGCGCGGATGCTGCAGTGCTGGGTGGTCTTCGTCAACCGGGTCGGCAGCGAGCACGGCGCGACCTTCTGGGGCGGCTCACGGGTGGTGGACCCCCGGGGCGCGGTGGTGGCGCAGGAGCCCAAGTGGGAGCCCGCGCTCGTCACCGTCGACGTCGACCCGTCCGAGGCGCGCCGGCAGCGCCGCGCCGTACCGCTGGTCGCCGAGGCCCGGCTGGGGCTGGTGGACCGCGAGGTGCGGCGGCTGATCGACGAGGGCGGGGACCACTGAGCGGCGCGCCGGGCAGCCGGACCGGCGGCTGCCGGGCCGCGGGGTCGCGGCCCGGGGCCGGGTCAGCGCCCGGCGGTGGTCGCCTCCGTGCGGGGAGCGGCGGTGGGCGTGGCGGCGGGCTGCTCGGGGGCCTCGGGGGTGCGATCGTCCTTGAGCGCCTTGGTCTCCGACTTCAGGATGCGCATCGAGCGGCCGAGGCCACGGGCCATGTCCGGCAGCTTCTTCGAGCCGAAGAGCAGGACGCAGGCGACGATGATCAGTACCAGGTGCCAGGGTTCGAAGGCGTTCCGGAGCATGGGGCGCTCGCTTTCGTCGGGGGTGCCTGCGGACGTTCTGCCCAGTATGACCGGAACGGTCCCGGCGTCCGGCGGAGGGGTGCATCCGGGGGAGGGGTGTCTTCCGGCGTTCACCAAGGGGCCGCGCGGCCGTCGGGGCGCCGTTCCTCGCGCGGGGCGTGCGCGGAGAGCGTGACGGCCCGGTGGGCCGCGCGGCGGACGGCGTAGCGGGCGGCGGTGGCAACCTCGGGAATCTTATTGAAAATGGTAATCATATGGCGATGGTAGCCCGGTATCGCCGGGAGGGTGCTGGGTAGGTGTGACGGGGTGAGGGGTTTGTGTCGATCGGGGGTGGATGGGGGTGCGAGAGGGCTGCCGCGAGGGTGGAGGGAACCCGTTGGGGTCGGCGCACGTCCCAGCGGCAACCGATGGGGTGGGTGGGGCGTGCGGGGGCGGCGAGGTCCGAGTGGCCTTTCCGTGTTTGACGTGCGGTAACGGTGTCGGCACCGCCCGTCGTGCACGTGCATCTGTACATGCATATGCATGTGAACCTGGTTATGCTGCCGAGTAGTTGAACGTCAGTCATGATCCGGGGGAGCCCTGTGCCGCACGCATACAACGGGATGGCCGCGACCGATCTCCCTGGCGCCGCCTGGCAGAAGAGTCGTCACAGCAATTCGCAGGGATCCTGCGTGGAGTTCGCGAAGCTTCCCGGCGGGGAGATCGCCGTACGGAACTCGCGTTTCCCCGCGGGGCCCGCACTGATCTACACACCGGCCGAGGTCGAGGCGATGCTGCTCGGCGTCAAGGACGGGGAGTTCGACCACCTCATCCGCGACTGACCTTCCGGGCCGCCGACCGAGGCGTATCGCCGCAGGTCAGGGGTGTTTTACGAAGGCGCGGGCCGAGGCCGGTCCGCGCCCTGAAGCACGTGGGCGCGGCCTTGTTCGCGCCGTGAGCCGTCATGCATGTGGCCCGTCCGCCGTCAGCTTCGTACGCCCTGGGAGCGCCCCGCGGTCGTGTCCGGGCACAGATGCGCCGGGGCCCGTGTGGTGGTGGCCCCGGCGGGTGCTGCGGTCGTGCCGGTCCGGCCGGGGGCGCGTCGGCGCGCCCCCGGGGAGGGGGTTACGGCACCCGGAAGAGGGCCCAGACGATCTTGCCGTTCGGGGCGCCGGAGAGCGGCTGCCAGCCCCAGCTGTCGCTGAACGACTCCACCAGGTACAGCCCGCGACCGCCCTCCGCGCCGAAGTCCGCCTCGCCGGCGACGGGTGAATCGTCGCTGGGGTCGCGCACCGCGCACACCAGCCGCGAGGACCAGTGCATCAGGTGCAGCCGGGCCGGCGGGGTGTCGTCGGCGAGCTGCGGGGCGGCGAGGACCGCATGGCGCAGCGCGTTGGTGACCAGCTCGGAGACGACCAGTTCGACGCCGTCGAAGAGGCCTTCCAGGCCCCAGTCGCGGAGCGTGTCACGGGTGAACTTCCGTGCGCCGCCCACCGATTCGTAGCGCGGTGGCAGCGAGCAGGAGGCGGAGCCGGAGACAGTCCAGGGGTCGACGGGAAAGACGCTCTGTCCTAATGGATCGAGCCTGGTCAAAACCTTGGTCCCCATGCGAGGCACTCCTGGCGTTCGCGGACGTCATGACCCGGCCGGTCTAGCGGGGTCTGGCGGATCTTTCACGAGCGTGCATGCGTGCGACGCCCATGGTTCCGAATGCGTACGTCAGATGCAAGGGCAGATGCACGTGCACGTGCCGAGGTTGCGGGGATGGATTCCGGTTCGCGGTGAATTCTTCTCCTGTGCAGGGCGGGGAGGGTGGGGGCGGACCTCACATATCAGTAACCGGCCGAGCACTCAACGACGTAGGAACGTGGCAGACTGCCGGGCGTTGTTGGGCGGGTCGGGCCCACGGGAGGGGCGAAACGGTGTCGGCAAGTGAGTCGAACGGGTCGGTGGTGCGGAGGATCCTGCTGGGATCGCAACTGCGCCGACTGCGGGAGTCGCGCGGCATTACCCGGGAGGCGGCGGGCTACTCCATCCGCGCCTCCGAATCGAAGATCAGCCGCATGGAGCTGGGGCGGGTCAGCTTCAAGTCCCGCGATGTGGAAGACCTGTTGGCGCTGTACGGCGTGAGCGACGAGCAGGAGCGCGCCGCGCTCCAGTCGCTCGCGCGCGAGGCCAACGTCGCGGGCTGGTGGCACAGTTACTCCGATGTGCTCCCCGGATGGTTCCAGACATATATCGGGCTGGAGGGCGCCACTTCGCTGCTGCGCACCTATGAAGTGCAGTTCATTCATGGCCTGTTGCAGACGGAGGAGTACGCCGACGCGGTGGTGCGGCGCGGGATGCCGGACGCCGCGCCGGAGGAGATCGAGCGCCGGGTCGCGCTCCGGCTGGAGCGGCAGAAGCTGCTGGTCGCCGAGCGGCCGACGGAGTTCCACTGCGTGCTCGACGAGGCCGCGCTGCGCCGTCCGTACGGTGAGAGACAGGTGATGCGCGAGCAGTTGAGACATCTCATAGAGGTGTCGGAACGGCCGAATGTGCGCCTTCAGGTGATGCCCTTCCAGATGGGTGGCCACTCCGGGGAGAGCGGCGCGTTCACGATGCTGGGTTTCCAGGAGGAAGGGCTGCCGGACATCGTCTATCTGGAGCAGCTCACCAGTGCGCTCTACGTGGACAAGCCCGAGGAAGTCGCCCAGTACGCGCGAGTGATGGGGCGGTTGCAGGCGGAAGGGCCGAGCCCTGCGGAGAGCCGGGACCTTTTGCGTGGTCTACTCCAATTGATGTGACGCGTGGGTAGGATGACCAGCCATCAGGAGGCAATACCCCACAACTGGGCGCCAAGGGCGCCCAGTTCTCCAGATCGGGATGGCATGTCCTACTTCGACGACTTGGCGTACCAGTTCATCGACGGCGAGTGGCGCTCCGGCAGCGGCTCGTGGGACATCGTCGATTTCAATCCCTACAACGGGGAGAAACTGGCCTCCATACCGGTCGCCACGGCGGCGGAGATCGATGAGGCGTACCGTGCCGCGGAGCGCGCGCAGCGGGCATGGGCCGACACCAACCCGTACACCCGGCGGCTGGTCTTCGAGCGGGCGCTGCGGATCATCGACGACCGTGAGGCGGAGCTGGCCGCGGCGATCGCCGCGGAGGTCGGCGGCACCCACGCCAAGGTCGGCTTCGAGCTGCATCTGGTCCGGGAGTTCCTGCGCGAGGCGATGCAGCTGGCGCTGCGTGCCGAGGGCCGCATCCTGCCGTCGCCGATCGACGGCAAGGAGAACCGCCTCTACCGGGTGCCGGTCGGCGTCGTCGGGGTGATCAGTCCGTTCAACTTCCCGCTGCTGCTGTCGATGAAGTCGGTGGCCCCGGCGCTGGCGCTCGGCAACGCGGTCGTCCTCAAGCCGCACCAGAACACCCCGATCTGCGGCGGCGGTCTGGTCGCGCGGATCTTCGAGGAGGCCGGGCTGCCGGCCGGGCTGCTGAACGTCGTGGTCACCGACATCGCCGAGATCGGCGACGCGCTGATCGCCCACCCGGTCCCCAAGGTCATCTCGTTCACCGGCTCCGAGAAGGTCGGCCGGCACGTCGCGACGGTCGCCGCCGGGCACTTCAAGCACGCCGTGCTGGAGCTGGGCGGCAACAGCGCGCTGGTCGTCCTCGACGACGCGGACGTCGACTACGCCGTGGACGCCGCGGTCTTCAGCCGCTTCGTCCACCAGGGCCAGGTCTGCATGGCGGCCAACCGGGTGCTGATCGACCGGTCGCTGGAGCGGGAGTTCACCGAGAAGTTCGTGGCGAAGGTCGCGTCCCTCAAGGTCGGCGACCCGGCCGATCCGGCGACCCACATCGGGCCGCTGATCAACGAGGGCCAGGCCGAGGCGATCACCTCGCTGGTCGGGCGGGCGGTCGGCGAGGGCGCCACCGCGCTGCTGCACGGCAAGACCGAGGGCACGCTCGTCGGGCCCAGCGTGCTCGGCGGGGTGGCGGAGGACTCCTGGCTGCTGACCCAGGAGATCTTCGGCCCGGTGGTGGTGCTGGTGCCGTTCGACGGTGACGACGACGCGGTGCGGCTGACCAACGCGTCGCCGTACGGGCTGAGCGGCGCGGTGCACACCGCGGACATCGAGCGGGGCGTGCGGTTCGCCAAGCGCATCGAGACCGGCATGATCCACATCAACGACGGCACGGTGCACGACGAGCCGATCGTGCCGTTCGGCGGCGAGAAGAGCTCCGGCGTGGGCCGCCTCAACGGCGAGGCGATGGTGGAGGCGTTCACCACCACCAAGTGGATCTCCATCCAGCACGGCCGCTCCCGCTTCCCGTTCTGACGGCGGCGTCGTACGCCCCGGGGTGCCGGTCCCGGGGCGCCGCCTAGGCTGGTGCCACCGGGCGCGCCGGTTTCGCGGGCGCCCCGGGTGCGGCGGACGGAGGGGCGATGTCGGCGATGCGGTTGCTGGTGCTGGGCGCCGTCCGGCAGCACGGGCGGGCCCACGGCTATCAGGTGCGGGGCGATCTGGAGTTCTGGGGCGCGCACGAGTGGGCGCAGGCCAAGCCCGGGTCGATCTACCACGCGCTCAAGCAGATGGCGAAGCAGGGACTGCTGCGCGCCCACGCCACCGCGCCGAGCCCGGACGGCGGTCCGCCGCGTACCGAGTACGAGGTGACGGACGCCGGGGAGGCGGAGTTCTTCGCGCTGCTGCGGGATGCGCTGGCGCGGCCCGGTCAGCGCAACGACGTGCTCAGCGCCGGGCTCGGCTTCCTCGTGGAGCTGGAGCGCGCGGAGGCGGTGGCGCTGCTGCGGGAGCGGGTGCGGGCCCTGGAGGAGTGGCGGGCCACGGCGCGTGAGGAGTACCTGCCCGAGGAGGGGCCCGGCGCGCTCGGGCACATCGGCGAGATCATGCGGATGTGGGTGGACGCCGCCGACCACGGTGCGGCCTGGACCCGCGGGCTGATCGCGCGGATCGAGGGCGGTGCGTACGTCTTCGCGGGGGAGGGCGAGCCGTTCGTGGGCGTGCTGGCGGAGGGCGCGGAGAACCCGTACGCGACGGGTGAGGTCCATCCGGGGGACGACGCGTAGGGGCGGATGGCCGGGCGCCGCCGCCGGGTGGCCGGTCCGGTCGCCGGGTGGGCGACGGTGCGTCGCGTGGCGGTCCGCGTCAATGGTGGAACGCGGTGGCTTTGCGGGTGGGACGTTGCAAAGGGCAGGGCTGGGCGCGGAGTTCGGGCAGCAGCTGCGCCAGGTCGTCCAGGAAGAGGTCGGCGAGGTCGTGGGAGAAGCCGTTGCGGCAGACCACGCGGAGGACGGAGAGGTCCTCGCGGTTCGGGGGGAAGGTGTAGGCGGGCACCAGCCAGCCGCGTTCCTTCAGCCGCCGGGAGACGTCGAACACGTCGAAGGCGGTGACGCGGGGGGCGGTGGTGAGGGCGAAGACCGGGAGTTCGTCGCCGCGGGTGAGCAGGGTGAAGTCGCCGAGCGCGCCGATGCGGGAGGCCAGTGACATCGCCACGTCCCGGGTGGCCTGCTGGACGGCGCGGTAGCCCTCGCGGCCCAGCCGCAGGAACGTGTAGTACTGCGCCACGACCTGGGCGCCGGGCCGGGAGAAGTTCAGCGCGAAGGTCGGCAGATCGCCGCCGAGGTAGTTGACGCGGAACACCAGCTCCTCGGGGAGCATCGCCGCATCGCGCCACAGGGCCCAGCCGACACCCGGGTAGACCAGGCCGTACTTGTGGCCCGAGGTGTTGATCGAGGAGACCCGGGGGAGGCGGAAGTCCCAGGTCAGGTCCGGGTCGAGGAAGGGCGCGACCATGCCGCCGGAGGCGCCGTCGACATGGACGGGGATATCGAGGCCGGTGCGTTCCTGGAGAGTGTCGAGCGCCGCGCAGAGATCGGCGACCGGTTCGTAGGAGCCGTCGAAGGTGGAGCCGAGGACGGCGACGGCGCCGATGGTGTTCTCGTCGCAGAGGTCCGCGGCGGCCTGCGGGTCGAGGTGGAAGCGGTCGCCCGCCATGGGGACCTGGCGCGCCTCGACCTCCCAGAAGGTGCAGAACTTCTCCCAGCAGACCTGCACATTGGTGCCCATCACGAGGTTGGGGCGGGCGCCCTCGCGGTCCTTCGCCAGGCTCCAGCGCCGTTTGAAGGCCATCCCGGCGAGCATGCACGCCTCGCTGGAGCCGGTGGTCGAGCAGCCGACGGCGGCGGCGGGGTCGGGCGCGTGCCACAGGTCGGCGAGCATCGCCACGCAGCGCCGCTCCAGATCGGCGGTGCGCGGGTACTCGTCCTTGTCGATCATGTTCTTGTCGCGGCACTCGGTCATCAGCGCGGTGGCCTGCGGTTCCATCCAGGTGGTGACGAAGGTCGCGAGGTTGAGCCGGGCGTTGCCGTCGAGCATCAGCTCGTCGTGGACGTACTGATAGGCGGTGTGCGGGGCGAGCGGGCCGTCCGGGAGGGTGTGCCGGGGCGGCGATTCGTCCATGCCGCCGATGGGGTCGGCCTCGCCGTAGAAGGGGTTGACCGGGTGGCCGGGCCGCGCGGGCGCGCCTTTGTGCAGGGTCATGGCCGCACCTCCTCGGCCGACCCTAGGGCGGCGGACGACGGGCGGCCCGTGGGGAGGGGCCGGGCGTGTGGCCGGGGGCGCGGGAGGTTCGCGGGGGCCGGTCGGGGCGCCCGGGCGGGTCGGCCCGGGCGCGCGGCGGAGCGGTCGCGGTCAGCCCGTCCCGGCGAGGGAGAGCTTGGCGGCGAAGCCCAGGAAGGCGGCGCCGGCGCCCGCGGACAGGCCCGCGGTCAGCTTCCGGCGGCGCCGGAACGTCGCGGCCAGATAGGTGCCGCTGAAGATCAGGATCGACAGGTAGGTGAGGCTGAACGCCTGCGCCCAGGCGCCCAGGGCCAGGAACGACAGCACCGGGTGGGCGTAGGACGGGTCGACGAACTGCACGAAGAAGGAGATGAAGAACAAGATCGCCTTCGGGTTGAGCAGGCTCACCACCAGGGCCCGGCGGTACGGGCGCTCCACCGGCTCCTTCGCGCCGGCCGGGGCCTTCGCGCTCGCCGCCGCGGCCACCGCGGTCGCGGCCGTCGGCTCGGCGCCGGCCGGTGTTGCCTCGGGGGTACGGGCCGCCCGGCCGCGCCACAGCGCCACGGCGCCGCGCAGCATCCCGACGGCCAGCCAGGTCAGATAGCCCGCACCGGCGAACTTCACGATCGCGAACAGTATCGGGCTGGCCTTGAGGAGCGAGGCCACGCCGCCCGCCGACAGGGCCATCAGCACCGTGTCCCCGCAGACCACCCCGGCGGCCGCGCGGTAGGCGACGCGGGGGCCGAGCCGGGCCGCCACCGAGACGACATAGAGCGAATTCGGCCCCGGCAGCAGGATGATCAGGGCGAGGCCCGCCAAATAGGTGGAGAGGTCAGTTATCCCGAACATGGGCCGCAGAATCTCACCCGGTGCCCGGCCCGCCACAAGTCTTTTCAGCATGCGGACGCCCCGGACGCGGCGCGGTGTCCGGGGCGGGAGCCCGGCGGCGGGGCGGCGGGGCGCGGGGCCCCGGCAGGGGGCGGGCGACGCCGCGGCGCGCGCCCTTCGCAACGGGCCGCCCGGGCCGGGAAAGGCACAGGCCGGGGCGGCCCCGGCGGCGGCCGCCCCGGCCCGTACGGGTCAGCTCTTCGGGGCGATGACCACGGCGGTGCCGTAGGCGCAGACCTCGGTGCCGACGTCGGCCGCCTCGGTCACGTCGAAGCGGAACATCAGCACCGCGTTGGCGCCGCGCGAGCGGGCCTGCTCGATCAGCCGCTCCATGGCCTGGTTACGGGTCTCGACGAGCGTCTTGGTCAGGCCCTTCAGCTCGCCGCCGATCATCGACTTCAGCCCGGCGCCGATCTGGCTGCCCAGATGGCGCGAGCGGACGGTCAGCCCGAAGACCTCGCCGATGACCTGCTGCACGGTGAAGCCGGGGACGTCGTTCGTCGTCACCACCAGGACGTCGGACTGGGCCTGCTGTCCGCCGCCGAATTCCTCGATGCCCATACGTCTCGCACTTCCTTCACTGTGTGGTGCCTGTGACGCAAGCATCGCCCGCATCCCGCGGCCGGGCATCCTCCGCCGGGACGAGCGGCCACCGGCACCCGCTCCGACCTGCGGTGGAGGGCGTCTCGTACCGGATGGCCGGAGCGGGGCGCCCCGGGTGCGGCGGCCCTGCCGGCCCCGGGCGGGCGGGTGGCGGGAACCGTGTCCGGCCGGCCGGCGTTGATAGCTTTGGGCCCGCACACGCGCCCGATCCCCGCAGCTTCCCCCGTCGCACCGCAGATCCGGCGCCCTCGACACAGGAGCCTTCACCCCGTGAACACTCTCGCGCTCGGCCCCCAGTGGCTGGACCCGGATTTCCTGATCGGCACCTTCGGCCTGATCGGCGTCCTGGTCATCGTCTTCGCGGAGTCCGGCCTGCTGATCGGCTTCTTCCTGCCGGGCGACTCGCTGCTGTTCACCACCGGCCTGCTGGTGACCACCGGCAAGATGGACAAGCCGCTGTGGCTGGTGTGCGCGCTGGTGGTGCTGGCCGCCGTCCTCGGTGACCAGGCCGGATATCTCTTCGGCCGCAAGGTGGGCCCCTCGCTCTTCAAGCGGCCCGACTCCAAGCTCTTCAAGCAGGAGAACGTCGAGAAGGCCCACGACTTCTTCGAGAAGTACGGACCGAAGTCGCTGGTCCTGGCCCGCTTCGTGCCGATCGTGCGGACGTTCACGCCGATCATCGCTGGTGTGAGCCGGATGAACTACCGCTCGTTCCTCACCTTCAACATCATCGGCGGCTCCCTGTGGGGCGCCGGGGTCACCCTGCTCGGCGCCGCGCTGGGCAACGTCGAGTTCGTGCACAAGAACATCGAGGCGATGCTGGTCCTGATCGTGCTGATCTCCGTCGTGCCGATCGCCATCGAGTACCTGCGGGCCCGCGGCAAGGCCAAGAAGGCCGAGGCGGCCCTCGCCGAGCAGGCCGTGGCCGGCGGCGCGCCCGGTGACACCCGCCGCGGCCGCCACGCCCGGCGCTGAGCCCCGCGGGAGGCCCGCGGAACCGGCCGCCGCCGGGCCCGCGCCGTCCTCGTCGCACGCCCCTCGACCGCCCGTCCCCACGCCCGGGGGCGGGCGGTTCGCCGTGGGGCGCGCGGGCGTACTCCCGGTACGGGGTGCGCCTCCACAGCATGCCGCCGCGCTCCATTACTCTCCCCTCGGTCCCGCCTTCGTGGCATGACCCCCGGCGCCGTCGGGAATGTGCAGTTCATCCTGTCCGACTCCTTTGTCGGAACCGGTCAACCCCCGCCCCGCGCGCCCGGAAGCGTCATCAGGCATCGTGTCCTTGACGGTCGCAGGAGGCGTACGAGGAGCGAAGAAACGTGGCGTCGGATCCACAGCGCGGCCAGCGCTCCACCAACGGCACACCGCACGCCCAGAACGGCTACCACCGCGGGCGGAACGGCAGCGGCGGCAACGGCCCGGCCGAGCCGCCCGACGAGGACAGAAAGCCGACGTCGGACGAGGTGCGCAGCGCCTTCACCCCGCCGCTGGGCGTCCCCCAGCCCCCGCTTCCCGAGGACGAGTCCAGCACCACCTCCGAGTTCGCACTGCCCGAGGGGCTGAAGCCGGAGGCCCCCGCCGAGCAGGAAGGTTCAGCCTTCGCCCCGCCCGGCGGCGCGCCCACCGGCGGCTTCCCCGCCTTCACCCCGCCGCACGGCATTCCGGTGCTCAGCCTCACCAAGGAGGCGCCGTGGCAGGACCGCATGCGGACCATGCTGCGGATGCCGATCCACGAGCGCCCGATGCCCGAGCGGCCGGAGCGCACCGAGGACGAGACCGGGCCCGCGGTGCCCCGCGTCCTCGACCTCACCCTGCGTATCGGCGAGATCCTGCTCGCCGGCGGTGAGGGCGCCGAGGACGTCGAGGCGGCGATGTTCGGCGTCGCGCACGCCTACGGGCTGGAGCGTGTCGAGCCGACCGTCACCTTCACCCTGCTGTCCATCTCGTACCAGCCGTCGCTGGTCGACGACCCGGTCACCGCCAGCCGCACCGTGCGGCGCCGCGGCGTGGACTACACGCGGCTGTCGGCGGTCTTCCGGCTGGTCGACGACATCACCTCCGAGGGCATCACCCTGGAGGAGGCGTACCGCGGGCTCGCCGAGATCCGCCGTAACCGCCACCCGTTCCCCACCTGGGCGCTGACGCTCGCCTCCGGGCTGCTCTCCGGCGGCGCGTCGATACTGGTCGGCGGTGGCCTGCTGGTCTTCGTGGCCGCCGCGGTCGGCTCGATGCTCGGCGACCGGCTGGCGTGGCTGGCGTCCGGCCGCGGGCTGCCGGAGTTCTACCAGTTCGTGGTGGCCGCGATGCCGCCCGCGGCGATCGGCGTCGGCTTCGGTCTGGCACACGCCAACGTCCAGGCGTCCGCGGTCATCACCGGTGGCCTCTTCGCGCTGATCCCGGGACGGGCCCTCGTGGCGGGCGTCCAGGACGGGCTGACCGGTTATTACATCACCGCCGCCGCCCGCCTCCTGGAGGTCGTCTACCTCATCGTCGGCATCGTCGTCGGCGTGCTCGGCATCCTCTACATCGGGCTCCAGCTCGACCCCGGGCTCAAGCGGCTCAACCCCGAACAGGCGCTGCACGTCTACAACGAGCCGCTGGTGCAGACCGGCGCCTCCATGCTGCTGGCGCTGGCCTTCTGCGTCCTGCTCCAGCAGGAGCGGCACACGGTGGCGTTCGCGACCATCAACGGCGGGGTGGCCTGGGTCGTCTACGGCGCCCTCGCCAACGTCGCCGGGCTCAACGCGGTGCCGTCCACGGCCATCTCGGCCGGTCTCGTCGGCCTTTTCGGCCAGCTGCTGTCCCGTTACCGCTACGCCTCGGCGCTGCCGTACGTCACCGCGGCCATCGGCCCGCTGCTGCCCGGTAGCGCCACGTACTTCGGGCTGCTCAACTTCGCCCAGGGCAACCTCCTCGACGGCATCGCCTCGCTGATCAAGGCGGCGTCGCTGGCGCTCGCCATCGCCGTCGGCGTGAACCTCGGCAGCGAGGTCGCCCGGCTCTTCCTGCGAGCCCCCGGGCCGGAGATGCCCGGCGCCGGCCGCCGCGCGGCCAAGCGCACCCGCGGCTTTTGACCATCGGCCGATCTGCGCCGTGCAACGGAACGGGCGGCACCCCGAGTGGGTGCCGCCCGTTCCGTTACGAAAATCAGCGCGCGACCGCGCCGGATCCGGGGGCCTGCGACGGCCCCCGGGGTGCCCGGTGTCAGTGGGCGCCGCCCTGCGCCTCCAGGCGCTTGTAGGAGGCCTCGATCTCGGCCTCGGCCTCGGCGCGGCCGACCCAGTCGGCGCCCTCGACGGACTTGCCCGGCTCCAGGTCCTTGTAGACCTCGAAGAAGTGCTGGATCTCCAGGCGGTCGAACTCCGAGACGTGGTGGATGTCCCGCAGGTGCTCGACGCGCGGGTCGGACGCCGGGACGCACAGCAGCTTGTCGTCGCCGCCGGCCTCGTCGGTCATCCGGAACATGCCGATCGCGCGGCACTTGATGAGGCAACCGGGGAAGGTCGGCTCGTCCAGGATGACCAGCGCGTCCAGCGGGTCGCCGTCCTCGCCGAGGGTGTTCTCGACGAAGCCGTAGTCCGCGGGGTAGCTGGTCGAGGTGAAGAGTCGACGGTCCAGACGGATCCGACCGGTCTCGTGGTCCACCTCGTACTTGTTCCGCGAACCCTTCGGGATCTCGATGGTGACGTCGAACTCCACGGGTGGCTCCTCCATGATCAACACATAGGTCTGGTGATTAAGTGTCCCCCACGCAGGTGGGTGCTGGCGAAAGGGGCTGGTCCAAGGTGCCGGAGACCGGATCGTGGCAGGTCGGATGGGAGACGGCGCGACGGTCGGCCCGGGCGTGCGCCCGTACCGCGGCCCGTACGGCACAGCGGGCCGGCCACGAGGTCCGCCGGACCTGGCGCGCCGCACCGCCGCACACACGGAGCACCTGGCGCCTGACGGCGGTGGCCACCGCCGCGGGCCTGGCGACCGCGACGGCCGCGGTGGCGGTGGCCGGGCCCTGGGACTCGGGTCAGCGTACGGCCGAGCGGGCGCTCGCGGGGGCCCCGGCCGGTACGGGTGGCGTACATCACGGCGGGGCGCCCGGCCGCGGCGGTGCGCCGGGCAACGCGGGCGGCGGCCCCGCGCTCCCGCAGGTCCTCCCGGCGCTCGGACTCCCGGCGGCCGACGCCGCCGGGCGCGGCGCCGCCCCGCAGCCCACCGGCGGCGGGCTCGCCGACGCGCTCTCGCCGCTGCTCAAGGACAAGGCGCTGGGCCCGCTGCGGACCGCGTCGGTCATCGACGTCGCCACCGGTCACCAGGTGTTCGCCGCCAAGCCGACCGCGGCGGCGGTGCCCGCCTCCACCGTGAAGCTCGCCACCGCCGTCGCCGCCCTCACGACCCTGGGCGCCGACCACCGCATCGAGACGACGGTGGTGACGGCCGCGGACGCGGCGGACGACGGGAAGCATCCCGAGGACGGCAAGGAGGGCAAGGACGGCCACGACGGCAAGGACGCCAAGGGCGACCGGAAGGACGCGGGCGACGCCAAGGGCGGCAAGCCGGCGGCCGAGCGGATCGTGCTGGTCGGCGGCGGGGACCCGACGCTCACCGCCCGGGCGTCCCAGGGCGCCGACGGGCCCGCCAGCCTGCGCGACCTCGCCGACGACACCGCCCGCGCCCTCGCGAAGCGCGGCCGCAAGAAGGTTTCTCTCGGCTACGACACCTCGCTCTACTCCGGCCCCGCCGTGCACCCCATCGGCCCCAACGAGAACCTCGCCCGCGTCACCCCGCTCATGGCCGACGAGGGCCGCCTCGACGACAGCGACAACGGCCCGGCGCCGCGCGCCGCCGACCCGTCCGCCGATGCCGCCCGCGCCTTCGCCGACCGCCTGAAGAAGCGCGGCATCGACGTCGCCGGCGCCCCCACCGCCGCCCGCGCGCCGAAGGACGCCACCCGCCTGGCCACCGTCCGCTCCCAGCCGCTCGCCGCCCTCGTCGAACGGATGCTGACCAACAGCGACAACGACATCGCCGAGGCCCTGGCCCGGCAGACCGCCCTCGGCACCCACCAGCCCGCCAGCTTCGCCGGCGCCGGCGCCGCCGTCCGCCGGACGCTCGCCGACCGGCACCTGCCGCTCGCCGGCGCCCGCTTCGACGACGGCAGCGGGCTCGACCGCGACGACAAGGTCAGCGCCGAACTCCTCGCCCGCCTCCTGCTGCGCGCCTCGGCGCCCGAGCACCCGGAACTCCGCCCGATCGTCACCGGACTGCCCGTCGCCGCCTTCACCGGCACCCTCGGCAGCCGCTACGCCGACACCGCGGGCGCCGGGGCGGTACGCGCCAAGACCGGCACCCTGACCGGCGTGAACACCCTCGCCGGCACCGTCGTCGACGCCGACGGACGGCTGCTGGTCTTCGCGTTCATGACCAACGGCACCAACGACGCCCAGGGCGCCCAGAAGGCCCTCGACACCCTCGCCTCGGCGGTCGCCAACTGCGGCTGCCGCTGATCCGCCGTCCCCGGGGACGACCGGTCGGCTACCCCCGGGCCGGGTGCCCACGTACCGTGAAACGCATGACGAGCATCGGTGGTGTCGAGATGGTCGACTGGAACCTCGCGGCGGCGACGGCGACGCGGTTCGTGCGGCCCGGTCCGGAGGTCAGCCGCGACGAGGCGCGGGCGATCGTCGCCGAGCTGCGCGCGCACGCCCGGTCCTCCGAGGAATACGTCCGCGCCTTCACCCGCATGGCGCAGCCCGGGGCCGCGGGCGCCCGGGCCCCGCACGACACGCCCGTCCTCGTCGTGGACCGCCCCGGCTGGATCAAGGCCAACGTCGCCGGGTTCCGCGCGGTGCTCAAACCCCTGCTGGGCAAGATGGCCGAGCGCCGCCCCGGCGGCCCCGGCGGCGCGGTGCTCGGCGCCGTCGGCGGCAAGGTCACCGGCGTCGAGCTGGGCATGCTCCTGTCGTTCCTCGCCTCCCGCGTCCTCGGCCAGTACGAGACGTTCGCCCCGGCCACGCGGGACCTGCCCGCCGGCGCCCGCGGCGGCCGGCTGCTGCTCGTCGCGCCCAACATCGTCCACGTCGAGCGGGAGCTGGCGGTCGACCCGCACGACTTCCGGCTCTGGGTCTGCCTGCACGAGGAGACCCACCGCACCCAGTTCACCGCCGTGCCCTGGCTGCGCGATCACATCGAGGGCGAGGTCCAGGCGTTCCTGGCCGAGACCGACATCGACCCGGGCACCCTGGTCGAGCGGCTCCGCGAGGCCGCGCAGGCGCTCACCGGCGCCCGGCCCGAGGGCGAGTCCGGCGAGGAGGAGCCCCGCTCCCTCGTCGACCTCGTCCAGACCCCGGCCCAGCGCGAGATCCTCGGCCGGCTGACCGCCGTGATGTCCCTCCTGGAGGGCCACGCCGACTACGTGATGGACGGCGTCGGCCCCGAGGTCGTGCCCTCCGTCGCCGAGATCCGCGAGAAGTTCCAGCAGCGCCGGGCCAGCGGCGCCGGCCGTCTCGACCTCGCGCTGCGCAAGCTCCTCGGCCTCGACGCCAAGCTGCGCCAGTACCGCGACGGCGAACGCTTCGTCCGCGCGGTCGTCGACGACCTCGGCATGGACGGCTTCAACCGCGTGTGGACGTCACCCAACACGCTCCCCACCAAGCAGGAGATCGCCGCGCCCGCGGACTGGATCGCACGGGTGAAGGGCGCGGGGGACGGAGCACCGGATGCGGGGGATGGAGCACCGTAGGACAGAGACGCGCCGCGCGCACGCCGGACGGCAGATGTGCGCCCCCGTAATCACCCTTCTGAGGGACCGTTACCAGGGGATAGGCGTGCAATGCTCGGGGAACTGCTCGCCTCTGTCACCATCTAGGCACCCTGTGTGACGAATGTGTCGTCCACGGACCAAGGCTCCCCAGCTGAACGATTGGAAACGGACATGGGTCCCCATCCAGCGGTCGCCGCGATACGCCTGGCGGTCCGCCGCGTACTCCACGACGTGCTCACCCGGCACTGCGCCCAGGCCAAGGCCGAGCCCCCGCTCGTCCTCGTCGCCTGCTCCGGCGGCGCCGACTCCATGGCGCTCGCCTCCGCCCTCGCCTTCGAAGCCCCCCGGCTCGGCGTCCGTGCGGGCGGCGTCACCGTCGACCACGGCCTCCAGGCCGGCTCCGATCTCCGCGCCGCCGAGGTCGTCCTGCGGCTGCGCGCCCTCCACCTCGACCCGGCCGAGTCGGTCACCGTCCGCGTCGGCAAGGCGGGCGGCCCGGAAGCCGCCGCCCGCGACGCCCGGTACGCCGCCCTCGACGCCGTCGCCGAACGCCACGGCGCCGCCGCCGTCCTCCTCGGCCACACCCGCGACGACCAGGCCGAGACCGTGCTCCTCGGGCTGGCCCGCGGCTCCGGCACCCGCTCCCTCTCCGGCATGGCCGCGACCACCGGCCACCTGGGCCGCTACCGCCGCCCGTTCCTCGGCGTCGACCGCCAGACCGCCCGCACCGCCTGCCTCATCCAGTCCCTCCCGGTCTGGGACGACCCGCACAACACCGACCCCGCCTACACCCGCTCCCGACTGCGCCACGAAGGGCTGCCCGCCCTGGAGAAGGCGCTCGGCAAGGGCGTCGTCGAAGCCCTCGCCCGTACGGCCCAGCTCTCCCGGGACGACGCCGACGCCCTCGACTCCTGGGCCGCCGAAGCCGAACGCACGGTCCGCGGCGCGGAGGGCACGCTCGACGTCGCCGGACTGTTCGCGCTGCCGCCCGCGGTGCGCCGCCGGGTGCTGCGCCGGGCGGTCATCGACGCGGGCGCACCGGCCGGTTCGCTCTTCGCCCGGCACATCGAGGAAGTGGACAGGTTGATCACTGCCTGGCGTGGTCAGGGCGGTCTCAATCTCCCCGGGCGCGTCGGTGTTCGACGGCAGGGTGGCAGACTTGTCATTCGGCAGGGCTGAGCCGCAGGACCGCTGCCCCGCCTGATCAGTCCGGCGACGGACACGACACCGAACCGAGCGAGAGTGGCACGGGTGGACGACAAGGACATGGGCTCCGACCTTGAGTCGGTACTCATCAGCAAGGAAGAGATCGACGCGAAGCTGGCCGAGCTGGCCGCGAAGATCGACGCGGAGTACGCGGGCAAGGACCTGCTCATCGTCGGCGTCCTGAAGGGCGCCGTGATGGTGATGGCGGACCTGGCGCGGGCGCTGTCCACCCCCGTCACGATGGACTGGATGGCCGTGTCCTCGTACGGCGTGGGCACCAAGTCCTCCGGTGTGGTGCGGATCCTCAAGGACCTCGACACCGACATCAAGGGCCGGGACGTCCTGATCGTCGAGGACATCATCGACTCCGGCCTCACGCTGTCGTGGCTGCTGTCCAACCTCGGCTCGCGCGAGCCCGCCTCGCTGGAGGTCTGCACGCTGCTGCGCAAGCCCGACGCCGCCAAGGTCGATATCGACGTGAAGTGGATCGGCTTCGACATTCCCAATGAATTCGTCGTCGGCTACGGCCTCGACTTCGCCGAGAAATACCGCAACCTGCCGTTCGTCGGCACCCTCGCACCGCACGTGTACGGCGGCTGAGGACGGCACCCGCTCGCCGGCCGTACGGATCGGCGAGGGCCCGAAGCGGCCACGGCGTGGCGGCCGCACGGCGGCGGGAACCCGCCGGGGCCGCCCGCCGTTGAAGCAGAGAACGGAATCCGCACAGGCATTGTTCGCTGTCGGCGTCGCCGACGGGTGACAATGCTGGGGTACCGTCCGAAGGCACTCAATTTTTCGGGCCAGTAATACACCGTACGCACGACCAGCCCTCCGCAGGGCTGTTGTGCCTCACTGTGGCAGGAGGGACGGGGCCTTGACGGCTCCGTATGGATGGACGTGAAGCGATACTTCCGTGGGCCGGTCATGTGGATCGTGCTGGCCGTCCTCGCCGTGGTCGTGTTGATGCAGGTCGTCGGGGAATCCGGCGGCTACAAGACGGTGGACACCGGTCAGGTCGTCAAGGCGATCACTGACAACAAGGTGAAATCCGCCGAGCTGACGACCGGCGACGAGAACAAGATCAAGATCGAGTTGTCGGGTGACAACAAGATCGAGGGTTCCAACAAGCTGCAGGCGAGCTACATCGGCGACCAGGGCGTCGACATCGCGAAGAACCTGCAGGCCAAGTACCAGACCGGCGAGATCAAGGACGGCTACACGGTCGCCCCGTCGAAGCAGAACCCGTTCGTCGGGCTGCTGATCACGCTGCTTCCCTTCATCCTCATCCCGATCATCTTCCTGTTCCTGATGAACCAGGCGCAGGGCGGCGGCTCCCGGGTGATGAACTTCGGGAAGTCCAAGGCCAAGCTGATCACCAAGGACACGCCCAAGACGACCTTCGCGGACGTCGCCGGGTCGGACGAGGCGGTCGAGGAGCTCCACGAGATCAAGGAGTTCCTGCAGGAGCCGGCGAAGTTCCAGGCCGTCGGCGCCAAGATCCCCAAGGGCGTCCTGCTGTACGGTCCGCCCGGAACGGGCAAGACGCTGCTGGCGCGCGCCGTCGCGGGCGAGGCCGGTGTGCCGTTCTACTCGATCTCCGGCTCCGACTTCGTCGAGATGTTCGTCGGTGTCGGTGCCTCCCGGGTGCGTGACCTCTTCGAGCAGGCCAAGGCGAACGCCCCGGCGATCGTCTTCGTCGACGAGATCGACGCGGTGGGCCGCCACCGCGGCGCCGGTCTCGGCGGCGGTCACGACGAGCGCGAGCAGACGCTCAACCAGCTGCTCGTCGAGATGGACGGCTTCGACGTCAAGGGCGGCGTCATCCTGATCGCCGCCACCAACCGCCCGGACATCCTCGACCCGGCGCTGCTGCGCCCCGGCCGTTTCGACCGGCAGATCGCCGTCGACCGTCCGGACATGCAGGGCCGTCTGGAGATCCTCAAGGTCCACCAGAAGGGCAAGCCGGTCGCGCCGGACGTCGACCTCACGGCCGTCGCCAAGCGGACCCCCGGCTTCACCGGTGCCGATCTCTCCAACGTCCTCAACGAGGCCGCGCTGCTGACGGCCCGGAGCGACAAGAAGCTGATCGACAACCACTTCCTGGACGAGGCGATCGACCGCGTCGTGGCCGGTCCGCAGAAGCGGACCCGGATCATGTCGGACAAGGAGAAGAAGATCACCGCGTACCACGAGGGCGGACACGCCCTGGTCGCGGCGGCTTCCCCGAACTCCGACCCGGTCCACAAGATCACGATCCTGTCCCGCGGCCGGGCCCTGGGCTACACCATGGTCCTGCCCGACGAGGACAAGTACTCCACCACCCGCAACGAGATGCTCGACCAGCTGGCGTACATGCTGGGCGGGCGCGCGGCGGAGGAGCTGGTCTTCCACGACCCGACGACCGGCGCGGCCAACGACATCGAGAAGGCCACCGCCACCGCCCGGGCGATGGTCACCCAGTACGGCATGACCGAGCGCCTCGGTGCCATCAAGTTCGGCACCGACAACTCCGAGCCGTTCCTGGGCCGCGAGATGGGTCACCAGCGCGACTACTCCGAGGAGGTCGCCGCGCTGGTCGACGAGGAGGTCAAGAAGCTCATCGAGACCGCGCACAACGAGGCGTGGGAGATCCTCGTCGAGAACCGCGACGTTCTCGACAACCTCGTCCTGGAGCTCCTGGAGAAGGAGACCCTGGGCAAGGAGGAGATCGCCGAGGTCTTCAAGCACATCGTGAAGCGTCCGGCCCGCCCGGCGTGGACCGGCTCCTCGCGCCGCACCCCGTCGTCCCGGCCGCCGGTGCTCTCCCCGCGGGAGCTGTCCCCGGCCAACGGCACGGTCCCGGGCAACGGCACCGTCTCGATGGACAAGACAGTGACGGAGCCGGAGTCCCCGGAGGACACCCGCGAGAGCTGACGCGGGGATCACACCGCCCCGGAATGTCCGCCGCGCCTCCCAGGTTCTAGCCTGGGAGGCGCGGCATTTCCGCATCCGGAGCCGGGCGCAGAAGGAACGAGGCACCACATGACCGACCCTGTGACGCTGGACGGCGACGCCACGATCGGCGAGTTCGACGAGAAGCGTGCCGAGAATGCCGTGCGGGAGCTGCTGATCGCGGTCGGTGAGGACCCGGACCGCGAGGGCCTGCTGGAGACCCCGGCGCGGGTGGCACGCGCGTACAAGGAGATCTTCGCCGGGCTGCGGCAGAAGCCCGAGGACGTCCTGACCACGACGTTCGACATCGGTCACGACGAGATGGTGCTGGTCAAGGACATCGAGGTGACCTCGAACTGCGAGCACCACCTGGTGCCGTTCGTCGGGGTGGCGCACGTCGGGTACATACCGTCCGCCGACGGGAAGATCACCGGGCTGTCGAAGCTGGCCCGGCTGGTGGACGTCTTCGCCCGCCGTCCGCAGGTGCAGGAGCGGCTGACGACGCAGATCGCCGACTCCCTGATGGAGATCCTGGAGCCGCGCGGCGTCATCGTCGTCATCGAGTGCGAGCACATGTGCATGACGATGCGCGGGGTCCGCAAGCCCGGCGCGAAGACCACCACCTCCGCGGTCCGCGGTCAGCTCCGCGACCCGGCGACGCGCGCCGAGGCGATGAGCCTGATACTCGCCCGGTGAGGCGGCGGGGCCGGTAAGGCGGTACGGCGAAGGGGCGGGCGCTCATGGGCGCCCGCCCCTTCGTGCGGTCCGTGTAGCCGTGTGCCGTGTCGTTTCCTCACACCTTCAGCCGGCCGCCCAGCCACTCCAGGGCGGCGGGGATCTCGCGGCGCCAGGTGTTGAAGTTGTGGCCGCCGCTGTCGAGGATGATCGACGAGATCTTGGACGGCGACTTCGTCTGCTGGATGAACCTCAGCGTCTCCTTGAAGTTGCCCTCGCCCTGCTTGCTGCTGGTGACCAGCAGGTTCACCGGCGGCGCGGGGAGGTGGCGCTGGCGCCAGAGCAGGTTGTTCTCCCGCTCCAGCTGCGGGTCGCCGCCGAAGAGGTCGCCGGTGGTGGCGTCCAGCGGCGCCTTGTAGCTGCCGGAGAGGGCGACGGCGGTGGAGAACGCCTCCGGGTGGCGCATCGTCATCTTCAGCGCGCAGTAGCCGCCGGTGGAGTCGCCGATCACGCCCCAGCTCTTCGCGTCCTTGCCGACGCGGAAGTGGCCGGCGATGTCGCGGCGCAGGTCCTGGGTGAAGAACGTCTCGGTCTGCGGCCCGCCGGGCACGTCCACGCACTCGGTGTCGCGGGGCGGCGCGACGGTCGGCCGCATCATCACCAGGACCATCGGCTGCATCTTGCCCTTGCCGTGCAGCGCGTGCTGGGTCTGCGGGAAGTGCAGCTTCTTGTAGAGCGCCTGGGCGGTGCCGGGGTAGCCGGTGAGGACGAGCGCCGCCGGGAAGACCTTGTCGGCGTGGGCGCGCTGGAAGTACTGCGGCGGCAGATAGACGAAGGCGGGGCTGCTGATGCCGGACTTCTCGCCGTGCAGCATCACCTTCTCGATGCGCCCGGCGACCTTCGGCCGGGAGCTGCCGTCGACGTTGAACCGCTCGGCGCCGAGCTTCGTCAGCCGGGTGCCGTCCGGCCCGGTCTGGTAATTCGTGACGACGCCGGGCTCCTGCTCCTGCCCGAAGAGGTCGGCCCAGGACGCGTAGAAGCCGAACGAGTTGTTGGCGGCGAGTCCGACGGCGGCGAACAGCGATATCTGCGTGAGGAGCAGGACGCCGACCCGGCCGAGGACCGGGCGCCAGCTGCGTCCCGACAGCCGCGGCCACAGCCAGACCGTGAGCACGAAGAACGCCACGGCGAGGACGACGGCCAGTATCAGCAGCTTTTTGCTGGTGAGACCCATGTGGTGCTTTCTCCCGGGCGGCCGGTCCGCCGGTCCGCTGTTGGAACCCCGAGCCCTGAAACGCCGTCATACAGGGCGCAAAAGTCCGGAAGCTGCGACCAGGTTCGCACGTTCTCTCGACCGGGGCGACGGGAAAGTGATGTCTGACAGGCTAGATGGCGAAAAGTCCGGGACGGTTGCGTGGCGTCGGCCACGCTGGCTCCGGGGCCCGCGGCCCGCCTCGGTGCCGCCGCTCATCGGCAGCGCCGGCGTCCTGGTCGGCCTTCTCGACATCGTCTCCGGCGTCTTCCCGCGCTTTCGGCACAGCCGGATGCATGCGCTGGCCGAGGTGCTGCCGGGCGCGGTCAGCCCGCTCGCGGCCGCCGCCTCGCTCGTCGTCGGCATCCTGCTGCTTCTCCTGGCGCACGGCCTCAAGCGGCGCAAGCGCCGGGCGTGGACGGCGGCGGTGGCGCTGCTGCCGGTCGGCGCGATCGCCCAGCTGGTCTACCGCCATTCGGTGTTCGGCGCGGTCCTCTCGCTGCTGCTCCTCGGGTTCCTGGTGTGGCACCGCAAGGAGTTCGCGGCGCTGCCCGATCCGCGCAGCCGCTGGAAGGCGCTGGTCAACGCGGTGGTGCTGGGCGGTGTGAGCTTCGGCATCGGCATGGTGATCGTCAGCTCGCACCCGGACCGCATCGTCGGCTCGCCGACCGGGTGGGAGCGTGTCCAGCACGTCCTGTGGGGGCTGTGCGGCTTCGAGGGGCCGATCGCGTACACCCACCGGGTCGACTACACCGTCGGCTACTCGCTCGGCGCGCTCGGGCTGCTGACCGCCGCCACCACCGCCTACCTGGCCTTCCGCCCCGAGCATCCGGCGGCGCGGCTCACCGAGGACGACGAGCGGCGGCTGCGGGAGCTGCTGGAGCGGCACGGCGGCCGGGACTCGCTCGGTTACTTCGCGCTCCGCCGCGACAAGGGCGCCGTCTTCTCGCCGACCGGCAAGGCGGCCGTCTGCTACCGGGTGATCTCCGGGGTGATGCTCGCCAGCGGCGACCCGATCGGCGACGTCGAGGCGTGGCCCGGCGCCATCGAGCGGTTCATGGAGGTGGCGCGGGCGCACTCCTGGACGCCCGCGGTGACCGGGTGCAGCGAGACCGGCGGCCAGGTGTGGACCCGCGAGACCGGGATGGACGCGCTGGAGCTGGGCGACGAGGCGATCGTCGACGTGGCGGACTTCACGCTCAGCGGCCGGGCGATGCGCAACGTCCGCCAGATGGTCAAGCGCATCGAGCGCAACGGCTACGAGACCCGGGTGCGGCGGGTGCGGGACCTGGAGCCGGAGGAGCTGGCGCGGATCCAGCGGGCGGCCGACGCCTGGCGGGACACCGACACCGAGCGCGGCTTCTCCATGGCGCTGGGCCGGATCGACGCGGACGCCGACGGCGACGCGGTGATCGCCACCGCGCACCAGGCACCGCAGGAGGGCGCGGAGCCCGGCCCGTTCGGCGACCTCAAGGCGATGCAGCACTACGTGCCGTGGGGCCGGGACGGCATCTCGCTGGAGCTGATGCGGCGCGACCGCTCGGCCGACCCGGGGATGAACGAGCTGCTGATCGTCGCGGCGCTCCAGGCGGCGCCGGAGCTGCGGATCGCGCGGGTGTCGCTGAACTTCGCGGTCTTCCGCTCGTCGCTGGAGCGCGGCGAGAAGCTGGGCGCCGGGCCGGTCATCCGGGTCTGGCGCGGCATGTTGATCTTCCTGTCGCGGTGGTACCAGATCGAGTCGTTGTACAAGTTCAACGACAAGTTCCAGCCGCGCTGGGAGCCGCGCTTCGTGGTCTTCCGCAACAGCCGTGACATCCCGCGCATCGGGCTGGCCGCGCTCCAGGCCGAGGGCTATCTGGAGCTGGGGCTGCCGCGCGCGCTGCGCCGCCGCGGGCCCGTCGAGCCCCGGCCGTGCGCGCATGTGCCGGTGGCGCGGCCCGCGCCGGACACGGTCGAGCGGGCCGCCTGAGCGCGGCGCGATCCGGCGCCGGGCGCGGCGCGGACGGCCCTGCTCCGGGCGCCGGTGGCCGCCGTTCGGGTGGCCGGAACACCGCCTACGCTGGGGGCATGAATACCTTGCGTGACCGGGTGGCCGGACTGCCGGAGTGGGATCGCTGTGCGGTGATGGGCGTGGTCAACGTCACGCCGGACTCGTTCTCCGACGGCGGTGCGTGGTTCGACCCGGAGCTGGCCGTCAAACACGGTCTGGACCTGGTGGCGCAGGGGGCCGATCTGATCGACGTCGGCGGCGAGTCGACCCGGCCGGGCGCCGCGCGGGTCGACGAGGCCGAGGAGCTGCGCCGCGTCATACCGGTGGTCCGGGAGCTGGCCGCGGCGGGCGCGGTGGTCTCCGTCGACACCATGCGCGCCAGCGTCGCGGAGCAGTCGGTGGCGGCCGGTGCGCGGCTGGTCAACGACGTCTCGGCGGGCGCCGCCGACCCGGCGATGATCCCCGCGGTGGCCGCGGCGGGCGTGCCGTTCGTGGTGATGCACTGGCGCGGCCAGTCCATCGACATGAACAACCGCGCGCTCTACACGGACGTCGTCGGCGAGGTCGTCGAGGAGCTGTCCCGCGGTATGGAGCGCGCGGTGGCCGGCGGCATCGCCCCCGAGCGCATCGTCATCGACCCGGGTCTGGGCTTCGCCAAGGAGGCGGCGCACGACCTGGCACTCGTCGCGCACCTGCCCCGGCTGCGGGCGCTGGGCCGTCCGCTGCTGGTGGCCGCATCCCGCAAACGGTTCCTGGGCAGGGTGCTGGCGGGCGGCGAGGGCGCGGCCCCGCCGCCGGCCCGGGAGCGGGACGCGGCGACGGCGGCGGTGTCGGCGCTGGTGGCGCGGGAGGGCGCCTGGGCCGTGCGGGTGCACGAGGTGCGGGCGAGCGCGGACGCGGTACGGGTCGCCCGCGCGCTGGAGACCGCGGCGGACGGTACGCAGGACGACGCGACGGGAGCGGTGTGAGCGGGTTGGGCCCACGGACCGACATCGAGCTGGTCGAGCAGGCGAACACGGAGCTGTACGAGGCCGTGGAGCGCGGCGACCACGAGGCGCTGACCGCGCTCTGGCTGGAGGGGCAGGTCAGCGTGGTGCACCCGGGCTGGCCGGTGCTGCGCGGCCGCGGCGAGGTGCTCCGTTCGTACGCGCTGATCATGGCGAACACCGAGTACATCCAGTTCTTCCTCACCGATGTCGAGATCGATGTGATGGGAGACACCGCGCTGGTCACCTGCACCGAGAACATCCTCAGCGGCGGGCCGGCGGAGGAGGACGGTTCGGTGGGGCCGCTCATCGGCCAGCTGGTCGTGGCGACCAATGTCTTCCGCCGTACGGAGGAGGGCTGGCGGGTGTGGTCGCACCACGGTTCGCCGGTGCTGACCGACGGCGAGGACGATGAGGACGGCGACGGCCCGGCCGGTCCCGACGACGTCGCGGGAGGCGTCTGACCAGGGCGGTTGCCCGGCGCGGGGGAGAGATCCCGAGTCGGCGGCCGGGGTGCGGCATCCGGGTGACGGCGTCAGCGGCCGGGGTCAGCGGGGCAGTCGGCGGGCACCCGTTCGAGCCAAGTGCGGTGCGGGTAGGGGTGGGGTGTGCGGTCAGGGGTAAGAGGCCGCGCGGGCGGCCGCACGGCCGTCCCGGGCCCGTTCGCAGGGCCGGTTCTTAGCAGCAGCGACGGCCCTTGTCCATAGCCCCCATGGGCAAGCGTTGTCGGTGCTCGCAGGTAGATTCGACAACGGGCGATGTGCCGGAGGCGTTCGGCGCGGGTTCCGGAATCCGACGAGCAGGGGCGCCGCAGGTGCCGGACCGGTGGGAGTGATTCGCGTGGATCGTGTCGCGCTGCGTGGGCTGAAGGCCCGTGGGCACCACGGGGTGTTCCCCCGCGAACGCGAGGAGGGCCAGACCTTCCTCGTCGATCTGGTGCTGGGCCTGGACACCCGTCCGGCGGCGGCGACCGACGATCTCGCCAAGACCGTCCATTACGGCGTGGTGGCCGAGGAGGTGGTGGCGATCGTCGAGGGCGATCCGGTCGACCTCATCGAGACCCTCGCGGAGCGGATCGCCACCCAGTGCCTGAAGCACGAGGGGGTGCAGGAGGTGGAGGTCGTGGTGCACAAGCCGGACGCCCCGATCACCGTCCCCTTCGACGACGTGACCATCACCATCACCCGGAGCCGAGTATGAAGACCAGCAGCGACCCGACCGTCCAGCCGGTGCCCACCTCCGTCGTCGAGCAGGTGGACGCGGCCGATGTGACGCTCTCCAACCCCAAGCGCGCCGTCATCTCCCTCGGCAGCAACCTCGGCAACCGCCTGGAGACCATCCAGGGCGCGATCGACGCGCTGGAGGACACGCCCGGCCTGCGGGTCAAGGCCGTCTCGCCGGTGTACGAGACCGAGCCGTGGGGCGTCGACCCCGCCTCCCAGCCCTCGTACTTCAACGCCGTCGTGCTGATCAAGACGACGCTGCCCCCGGAGTCCCTGCTGGAGCGCGGCCACGCCATCGAGGAGGCCTTCGAGCGGGTGCGGGACGAGCGGTGGGCCCCGCGCACCATCGATGTCGACATCCTCGCCTACCAGGACGTCGTCTCCGACGACCCGCGGCTCACGCTGCCGCACCCGCGCGCCCATGAGCGGGCCTTCGTGCTGGTGCCGTGGCACGACGTCGACCCGTCCGCCGAGGTCCCCGGGCGCGGTCCGGTCGCCGAGCTGCTGGCGGAGATCGGCAGCGCGGGCGTCACGCTCCGCACCGATCTGGAACTGCGGCTGCCCGAGTAATCGTTAGGCTTGCGGGTCCGCGCGGACCGCGCGGACGCCGACGCTCCGGCCGGTCGTGCCCGCCGTGTGCGGCGGCCCTGCCGCCGGCGTGGTTGCGTAGGACGTGAGCGCCGCGGTGCGGCGGGACGGATCGAGCGGGACGGCCATGACGGCGCAAGGAGCGAATGCCCGGTGAAGCAGCTACGTATCAAGGTGCTGGTCGGGCTGTTCGTGGTGGCCGGGGTGCTGGCGTGGGCCGGCGCCCGGCTGTGGGACAGCTTCGGGAGCCTGCCGAGCGTCCCGGTGGCCGCGCCGATCGTGCTGGCGCTGATCGCCGCGCTGCTGGGCTCGGCCGCCTTCTCGTTCCGCGCGCGGCTGCGCGCCCAGCGTGAGCGGCGCCCCGACGCCAAGGGCGTGGAGCCGCTGCTCGCCGCCCGCGTCCTGGTCTTCGGGCAGGCCAGCGCCCTGGTCGCGGCGCTGGTCGCCGGGATCTACGGCGGCGTCGGCGTCTTCTTGCTGACCACCGGCCTCGACGCCGGGCCCCGCCGCGATCAGACGATCTACGCCGGACTGTCGGTCCTGGCGGGCGCCGCCGTGGTCGCCGCGGCCCTCTTCCTGGAGCGGGTCTGCAAGCTGCCGGAGGACGACGACGTGGACGGACCGGGGCCGGGGTCCACCTCGGTGTGAGCCGCGGGGCGGCCGCGTGTGCGGTGACGCCTCCGTAATGCCCGCGGGCCCGCGCTGTCGCAAGCGCGGGCCTTCCGCATGCCCGGGCCCGTGCGTCCAGGCCTGAACGGCCGGGCCCGGGTGATCAGGCGCCCGGAACGGTGTCCAGCGTGACCGCCTCGCGGGTGGTGCGGGCGGCGTCGGCGGTGGTGGCGCGGCGCAGGGCGGCGTGCAGCCCGCCGGGGGTGAGGACGCCCGCGTAGCGCCCCTCGTCGAGGACGGCTATCCACCCGGCGTCGTGGCCCAGCAGCGCGCCGAACGCCTCCCGCAGCGGCGCGCCCACCGGAAGCGTGGCGTCCATCGGGCGGGCGTGGTCGCGGACGGTGGCGCCGTCCGGGGAGCCGTCGGTGAGCGCGGCGGCGGGCACCCAGCCGTACGGCGCCGCCTCGCCGTCCAGGACGACCGCCCAGGACGCGTCGTCGGCGGCGAGCGCCTCGGCGGCGCGGCCGGCCGGGTCGTCGAGCCGGACGACCGGGCGTTCCTCCAGGTCACCCGGCTCGACGGGGGTGACCGAGAGGCGCTTGATGCCGCGGTCCGCGCCGACGAACTCGGCGACGTACGGGGTCGCCGGGGCGCCGAGGACGGCTGCGGGGGTGTCGAACTGCTCGATGCGGCCCTGTCCGTAGACGGCGATGCGGTCGCCGAGGCGGATGGCTTCCTCGATGTCGTGGGTGACGAAGAGGACGGTTTTGCCGAGGGTGCGTTGGAGGTGGCGGAATTCGTTCTGGAGGTGTTCGCGGATAACGGGGTCGACGGCGCCGAAGGGTTCGTCCATGAGGAGGACGGGTGGGTCGGCGGCGAGGGCGCGGGCGACGCCGACGCGTTGGCGTTGGCCGCCGGAGAGCTGATCCGGGTAGCGGTGTCCGTAGACGGTGGGGTCGAGCCCGACGAGGTCGAGGAGTTCGGCGGCGCGCGCCCGGGCCTTCTTCCGCGGGGTGCCCAACAGGTGCGGAACGGTCGCGGTGTTGTCCAGGACGGACTTGTGCGGGAAGAGCCCGACCTGCTGGATGACGTAGCCGATCCGGCGCCGCAGCTCCACGGGGTCGGTGTCCGCGAGGTTCTCGCCGGCCACGGAGACGGTGCCCTCGGTGGGGTCGATGAGGCGGTTGACCATCTTCATCGTGGTGGTCTTGCCGCAGCCCGACGGGCCGACGAGGGTGACGAGTTCGCCCTCCGCGACCTCGAAGGACAGGTCGTCGACGGCGGTCGTCCCGTCCGGGTAGCGCTTGGTGACGTGCTCGAAGCGGATCATGCATTCCCCCGTGATGGACGGTCCCCATTGTGGGCCGCGGCGTGTGAACGCGGTGTGGCGGACGTATGGCGGCCCGGGCCGGATGTCAGTGCCGGGGGATAGGGTCGCAGACAGTCACCGAAAATGTGAGCGACGGGGCGGGGGAGGTGACGACGGATGAGCGTGCCGTGGAGCGTGACGGCGGCCGCCTGGCCGTCCGGGCAGGTGCCGGCGGATCCGGGCGGTCCCGGGGTGTCGTTGGCCGCGGGGCCGGGCGGCGCCGACTGCCTGGTGGCCAACGACTGGATCTGCGGCGCCTATCTGCGCACCCGCAGCCATGAGTTGCTGGCCGCCACCGTGCAGCACATCGGCATCACCGCGGCGTCCGTGGCCCTCGGGCTGCTGATCGCCTTCCCGCTGGCGCTGCTCGCCCGGCGGCGGCGCGCGGTCGCGGGCGCCGTGCTGGGGCTGACGACGGTGCTCTACACCATCCCGTCGCTGGCGATGTTCGCGCTGCTGACCCCGGTCTTCGGGGTCTCCGTGGCGGTCGTGATCACCGGCCTGGTGCTGTACTCCCTGACGATCCTGGTCCGCAACATCCTCGCCGGGCTCGACGCGGTGCCCGCCGAGGTCCGCGAGGCGGCCCGCGGAATGGGCTACGGCCCGGCCCGGATGCTGTTCGGGGTGGAACTCCCGCTGGCGCTCCCGGCGGTGGTCGCGGGGATACGGATCGCCACGGTCTCGACGGTCGCCATGACGACGATCGGCTCCGTCGTCGGCTTCGGCGGGCTGGGAAACCTCATCGCCAGCGGTCTGGAAGGCTTCTTCAAGGCCGAGGTGCTGACCGCCTCGGTGCTCTGCGTCCTGCTGGCCGTCGCGGCGGATCTGCTGCTGATGGCGGCGCAGCGGCTGCTGACGCCGTGGAACCGGCCGCGGCCCGGGGCCCGCCCGGGCAGCCGGCGCACCCGGGCGACGAAGGCGGTGGCCTGACGATGGATGCGCTCACAGGTGCCTGGCAGTGGCTGACGACGGCCGCCAACTGGGCGGGCGACAAGGGCGTCTGGCACCGGCTGGCCGAGCATGTGCAGATCAGCGCGGTCTGCCTGGCGCTCTCCTGCCTGATCGCACTGCCGGTGGCGCTCTGGCTGGGCCACCTCGGCAAGGGCGGCGCGCTGGCGGTCAACCTCTCCAACGTCGGGCGGGCGGTGCCGACGTTCGCGGTGCTGGTGCTGCTGACGCTCGGACCGCTCGGCAGCCAGGGGGAGTGGCCCACGGTCATCGCGCTGGTGCTGTTCGCGATACCGCCGCTGCTGACCAACGCCTACCTCGGCATACGCGAGGCCGACCGGGACGCCGTCGAGGCGGCCCGCGGGATGGGCATGTCCGGCCCGCAGCTCCTGCTCCGCGTCGAACTCCCCCTCGCCTATCCGCTGCTGATGACCGGGCTGCGGTCCGCGGCCGTCCAGATCGTCGCGACGGCCACGCTCGCGGCGATGGCCGGCGGCGGCGGGCTGGGCCGCATCATCACCGCGGGCTTCGGCAACTACGACACCGCGCAGGTCGTCGCCGGCGCCGTCCTGGTGGCCGGGCTCGCGCTGGCCGTCGAGGGCCTGATGGTCGCCGTCGGCCGGCTCTGCGACCCGATGCGCGGCCGCCGCCGGGCGGCCCGCTCCGGCCGCGCTCCGGCGGCCCGGCGCGGTGCGCGGGATGACGATGCGGTAGCGATCGGCGGCGCGGTCTGATGTCCGGCGCGGCCGCCCGCGTACCCTGCACCGGCCCGCCCGGCGCTCCGGGCCCGGCGGCGTCCGCGGGGCCCGGCCCCGCACCCGTACCGGACAGCCACGGAGACCGGCAGTCCGAACCGACGAAGCGAAGGACGATTCCATGAGCAGCACGTCGCGTGGGGCGCGCACCGCGCTCGCCGCGGGCACGGTGGTCGCGCTGGCGGCGACGCTGGCCGCCTGCGGTGGCCAGAGCCTGGAGGACAAGGGAGCGGCGCACGGAAAGGGCGGCGGCAAGGGCGAAATCGTCGTCGGCTCGGCCGTTTTCACCGAGTCGAAGGTGCTCGCGCAGATGTATTCCCAGCTGCTGGGCGCCGCCGGATACGACGCCCGCATCCAGACGCTCGACAATCGCGAACTGTATGAACCGGCCCTGGAGAAGGGCCAGATCGACGTCGTCCCCGAATATGCCTCCACACTCGCCGAATTCCTCAACGCGAAGACGAACGGCGCGAAGGCGAAGCCCGTTGCCTCCGGCGACATCGGCAAGACCGTCACCGCGCTGAAGAAGCTCGCCGCTCCGCGCGGACTCAAGGTCCTTCGGGCGGGCGCCGCCGCCGATCAGAACGCCTTCGCGGTCACCGCCGAATTCGCCGCGAAGCACAAGCTGAAGACCCTGTCCGACCTCGGCGCCTCCGGTCAGAAGGTCACCGTCGCCGCCGGCGAGGAGTGCGAGACCAGGCCGTTCTGCAAGCCCGGTCTGGAGAAGACGTACGGCATATCCGTCGCCGGTATCGACCCGAAGGGCGTGGGCTCCCCGTCGGCCAAACAGGCCGTCAAGGACGGTACCGATCAGGTGGTCCTGACGACGACCACCGACGCCACCCTCGGCAACTTCGGGCTGGTCCTCCTCGCCGACGACAAGAAGCTGCAGAACGCCGACAATGTGCTGCCCGTCGTTAATGCCAAAAGCGCAGGTGACAAGGGAATCGAGGCGGCACTCGACAAGCTCACGGGCGTCCTCACCACCAAAGACCTGATCACCTTGAACCGTAAGGTCGACGCCGAACGGCTCAAGCCCGAGGAGGTCGCGCGGACTTATCTGGAGGCCAAGGGGCTGCTGAAGAAGTAACCACCGGGAAACGGATTGGTGGGCGGCGCCCCATCGGCCTCGGGCGCACGGTAAGTTTCTGGCCATGCCACGAGGACGCCACCGCCATTCACCACCCCTCCACCGGCTGCTTCCTCCCTCCTCGGTCGCCGGCGCGTCGATCGCCTGCGCCGCCGGGACCTGGTTCGTCGGCGACGACCTGGTGCAGCGGGTGCTCGCCGCCGGGGCCGCGGGTGCCGCGGTCACCGGCGCGGTGCTGCTGCGCGCCTGGGACCGCAAGGCCGGCAAGCGCGTCGCCGAGCTGGGCCGCGCCCGCGTACGCGACGAGTGGCGCACCGAGGAGCGGATCGCCGAACTCGAATCGGATGCCGAGGAGTCCCGCGAGATCCGCGCCGCCCTGGACACCAAGCTCCGCGCCAAGCGCGCCGAGCTGGCCAGACTGCGCACCGAGCACGCGGATCTGCTGCGCCGCTACGCCACCTCCGAGACCGAGCGGGCCGGGGTCCTGGAGAGCCGCCGCCAGCTCGCCATAGAGGCGACGGCGCCCACCGCGGCGCTGCCCGCGCCCGCCGGCGCCCCGGCGCCGGAGCGCACCGGGACGGCTGCCGCCCCGGCCGCCACCGGTGGTACGCCCCGTCAGGACGCGGCGGCCCGCCCCGGATCCGGCGTCCCGGCCGTGCCCGGGCGGCCCGCCCCGGCGACGTTCGCGCAGGCCGACCGCGCGCTGCGGGAGCTGTCCCGCAACGCCGCCCGGCAGCGCGCCGCCCGTACGGGTGACACCGGCGGCGACCGCCCGCGCGGCAGGCACGCGGCCCCGGCCGCCGCCGGGCCCGAGGCGACCTCGCCGGCCGGGCCGTCGCTGCGTCCCGTCCCGGCCGCCGCCGCGGCCGTCCCGCCGCCCGCCGCGCCCCGGCCCACGGCCTCCCGCGAGATCGGCGGCTTCGACTTCTTCGGCAACGCGACGCCCCCGGCGCTGCCCGCACCGATGGAGGAGGACCTGGCCGATGTCGTCGGCGACGAGGCCATAGCCGAGCAGACCGTCCGCGCCGCCGCCCGGCTCCGCCCGGCGGAGTCGGAGACGACCGGCGGCACCGGCGCCCACCGCGCCCCCGCCCCGGCCGAGGCCACCGCGACCGGCCCGCAGCCGGACGCCGCCGCGGCAGCCCCGCAGGGCGCCGAGGCCGTGGCGGGCCCCGCTCCGGTGGCCGAGGTCCCGGCGCCGGCCGCGGCCCCCGACGCCGCTCAGGACGCGGAGCCCGAGGTCACCACCGGCGGCGCCGGTGCGGAGAGCCCGGCACCGGAAGGCGGGGCCCCCGAGGCCGCGGCCTCCGAAGACGGCTCCGAGGCTGACGCCGCCGACGCGGACGGCAAGGACGCCACCGAGCAGGGCGCCACCGGCAAGGACGGCGTGGGCGAGGTCATCGATCTCACCGCCCACGACGAGACCGAACAGCTCGACCTGGCGGGCCTCCGCACCGCCATCTCGTAGCCCGGCCCCGTAGCCCGGCCTCGTACAGCGCACACGCCGGCCCCTCCCCGAAGTTCCGGGGAGAGGCCGGCGTTGTCGGTGCGGGCGGGCCTACTTGTCGATGTCGCCGACGACGAAGAAGAGAGACCCCAAGATCGCCACCATGTCCGCGACGAGCGTGCCCGGCAGCAGCTCCGTCAGTGCCTGGATGTTGTTGTACGAGGCGGAGCGGAGCTTCAGGCGGTACGGGGTCTTCTCGCCCTTGGAGACGAGGTAGTAGCCGTTGATGCCGAGCGGGTTCTCCGTCCACGCGTACGTCGCGCCCTCGGGGGCCTTCAGCACCTTCGGCAGCCGCTGGTTGATCGGGCCGGGCGCCAGCTCGGCGAGGCGGTCCAGACAGGCGTCGGCGAGGTCGAGGGAGTTGTGGCTCTGCTCCAGCAGGCACTCGAAGCGGGCCAGGCAGTCGCCCTCCTCCCGCGTGACGACCCGCAGCGTGTCCCGCAGCTCCGCATAGGCGAGGTACGGCTCGTCGCGCCGCAGGTCGAAGTCGACACCGGACGCCCGCGCGATCGGCCCGGACACCCCGTACGCGTGCACCGCCTCCGGCGAGAGGACGCCGATGCCGCGGGTGCGGCCGCGGAAGATCTCGTTGCCCAGCACCAGATCGTCGAAGACGGGCATCCGCGACCGCACCTGCGCGACGGCGTGCCGCGCGCGGCCGAGCCAGCCCGCGGGCAGATCCTCCTTGAGGCCGCCGACGCGGTTGAACATGTAGTGCATCCGGCCGCCGGAGATCTCCTCCATGACCGTCTGCAACTCCTCCCGCTCCCGGAAGGCGTGGAAGACCGGCGTGATGCCGCCCAGCTCCAGCGGGTACGAGCCGAGGAACATCAGATGGTTGAGGACGCGGTTCAGCTCCGCGAGCAGCGTCCGCGTCCACACGGCCCGCTCGGGCACCTCCATGCCGAGCATCCGCTCGACGCCGAGGACCACACCCAGCTCGTTGGAGAACGCCGACAGCCAGTCGTGGCGGTTGGCGAGCATGATGATCTGGCGGTAGTCGCGCGCCTCGAACAGCTTCTCCGCGCCGCGGTGCATATAGCCGATCACCGGCTCCGCATGCTGGATCCGCTCACCGTCGAGCACCAGACGCAGCCGCAGCACGCCGTGCGTGGAGGGGTGTTGCGGGCCGATGTTCAACACCATGTCGGTGCTCTCCGCCGCGCCGCCGATGCCGACCGTCGTCTCCGTCATGGGAACAGTCTCGCGCACACCACCGGACGGCCGAAAACGCGGGCCCGGCCCCGGCCCGTACCGCTCACGCCTGCGGACGCAGCAGTTCCGCACACTCCGCACCGACCGGCTCGACGAGCCAGCCGAAGCCGCCCAGCCCCGCCGGATCGGTCAGCTCCGCCGCGGCGCCCGCGGCCGACAGGGCCCGGACGTACCCGGCGGGATCGGTCGAGGCGAGCGTCAGCGGCGGACGGCGGCCCGTCACCCCCAGGCAGTGCAGGGCGGCCCGCTGCGACAGCAGGCGGCCCGTCGGCCCGGCGCACGCGTCGAGCGCCACATGCGCGGTCACATCGGCCGACCCGTCCGGGACCGGCGCCACCTCGCGGCCCTCCCGGAAGCCGGTGAGCGTGCCGAACGGCGGACGGCCGTCCCGGGTGTGCGCGTAATCGGCGGCGACCGCCAACCCGGCGCGCAGCGAACGCACCGCCCGCGCCCACGCCGCGTCCCGGGGCCGCCCGATCTCCCCGCGCATCCCCGGGTCGGGCGGCGGCACCTCCGCCGGACGCAGCGCCTTCGGGGCGAGCGCCGGCCACCACCGGGCGAGCCAGTCGGCGTCCGGCCCGTCGACCGGCCCGCCCGCCCGCTCCGTACCGTCCGCCCGGACCAGAATCCGGCGCACCGCGCCGTCCGCGTCCGCCGCCACGACGTCGACGGGGACGTTGTCCAGCCACTCGTTCGCGAAGAGCAGCCCGACCGCCGAACCCGGCTCCGGCAGCCGCGCCGACCAGCGGATCCGCTCATCGAGACCGGCCGGACGGCCGGCCCGCTCCACGGCGTACGGGCGCAGCCGCGCCAGCAGGTCCCGGTCTTCGTCCAGGGCGGCGAGCACCCCGGTCAGCAGCTCGCCGCGGCCGGCGCCGACATCGACGAGCGCCAGCCCGTCCGGGTGCCCCAGCGCCGCGTCCACCTCCCGCAGCAGCCGGGCGACCGCCCCGGCGAACAGCGGCGAGGCATGCACCGACGTGCGGAAATGCCCCGCCGGACCGGGGCCGCCGGGCCGGGTGTAGAAACCGTCGGGCCCGTACAGGGCCGCCTCAGCCGCATCCCGCCAGCCGCACCACTCGCTCGTCACGGGGCCACGGTACGGGGCGCCGTACGGCAGGCGGACGGGGCCGGGCGGTGCGCGGACGGGGCGTGCGCCGGAGGCCGCGCGCGCCGAGGCCGGTTCGGTCTCCTCCCCGCCCGCGCGCCGTCTCCACCTTCCGGAGTAGGGCGGTCCGGCAGGATCGCTCCTCCGGTTGACCCCGCCGCCCACCCGCCCTGCCTACGCTGGGTGACGTGCAGCGTCTCTACGACTTCTTCCGCCGGCACCCCACGGGGGTGGACACCTTCTGGGCTGTCTTCTTTCTGGCGTTCAACGGTCTGTGGGTCGTCTCGCCGCACGAGGGGACGTCGGATGTCACCGCCGTCCTCATCACCCTCGCCCTCTGCACCGTCATCGCGCTGCGCCGCAAATGGCCCGAGCGGATGCTGCTGCTGGCCACTCTCGTCGGCTTCGTCCAACTGCTCCTCGACGTGGGCTTCAACCCGGCCGACTTCGCGATGCTCGTCATCGTCTACACCGTCGCCTCCGGCACCACCCGCTGGGCGTCCCGGATGGCGCTGGTCGGCGCCTGCCTCGCGCCGAGCCTCTTCCTCTTCCGCTTCGGCGAACCGACGCCCGCCCGGCCGGTCTGGGAGGCGGCGTTCGTCACCGTCCTGTTCACCGTGCCCTTCGTCCTCGCCTGGGTGCTCGGCGACTCCGTCCGCACCCGGCGCGCGTACTGGGCGCAGGTCCAGGAGAAGGCGGACCGGCTGGAGAAGGAGCGCGAGGCCCAGGCCCGGATCGCCGTCGCCGCCGAGCGCGCCCGCATCGCCCGCGAACTCCACGACGTCGTCGCCCACAACGTCTCCGTCATGGTCGTCCAGGCCGACGGCGCCGCCTACGTCCTCGACAGCGCGCCCGACCAGGCCCGGCAGGCGCTGGAGACGATCTCCGGCACCGGACGGCAGGCGCTGGCCGAGATGCGGCGGCTGCTCGGCGTGCTGCGCACCGGCGAACAGCCCGAGGGCGGCGAGTACGTGCCGCAGCCCGGCGTGGAGCAGCTCACCGACCTCATCGACCAGGTGCGCGGTGCCGGACTGCCGGTCGACTTCCGCGTCGACGGCACCTCGCGCCCGCTGCCCAGCGGCGTCGCCCTCACCGCGTACCGCATCGTGCAGGAAGCCCTCACCAACACCCGCAAGCACGGCGGCCCGGACGTGGGCGCCACCGTCCGCCTCACCTACGGGGACGCCGAACTGGAACTCCTCATCGAGGACGACGGCCGCGGCGCGCAGCGCGAACTCTACGAGGAGGGCGGGGCGGACGGTCTCGGCCACGGCCTCATCGGTATGCGCGAGCGGGTCGGCATGGTCGGCGGCAGCCTGGAGGCGGGGCCCCGCGAGGGCGGCGGCTTCCGCATCGACGCGGTGCTGCCGCTGCGGCCCGAACGGTGAGGCCGCTCGCCGGGGGCCGGTGGTGAGGTCCGCCCGCGGGCTCGGGGGGTCCGCCGCGGCCGCCGCGGTCCGCAGCGTGGTTCCATGCGTCCGTCCCGTCTCGTTCCTGCGCTCCGCGCACCGTCGTTCCGCATCCGAAGGGAACCCCCTGTCATGACCATCCGAGTGATGCTCGTCGACGATCAGGCGCTCTTGCGCACCGGCTTCCGGATGGTGCTGGCGGCACAGCCCGACATGGAGGTCGTCGCCGAGGCGGGCAACGGCGTGGAGGCGCTGGAGGTGCTGCGGGCCACCAAGGTCGACGTGATCCTCATGGATGTCCGGATGCCGCACCTGGACGGCGTCGAGGCGACGCGGCGGATCTGCGGCGACGGCCGCGCCGAGAACGCGCCGAAGGTGCTGATCCTGACCACCTTCGACCTCGACGAGTACGCGTTCTCCGCGCTCAAGGCCGGGGCCAGCGGCTTCATGCTCAAGGACGTGCCGCCGGGCGAACTGCTCACCGCGATCCGCGCCGTGCACAGCGGCGACGCGGTCGTCGCGCCGTCGACCACCCGCCGGCTGCTGGACCGGTTCACGCCGATGCTGCCCGCCACCAACGCCGAACCGACCCGCCCCGAACTGGGCCGGCTGACGGAGCGCGAGCGGGAGGTCCTGCTGCTGGTGGCGCAGGGCCTGTCGAACGGTGAGATCGCGGCGCGGCTGGTGCTGTCCGAGGCCACGGTCAAGACCCATGTCGGTCGCATCCTCACCAAGCTGAGCCTCCGCGACCGCGTCCAGGCCGTGGTCCTCGCGTACGAGTCGGGGCTGGTGCGGGCGGGAGGCGGGGGAGCGGCGGGCTGACCTGCGCGGGGGCGCGCGCCGCCGGGCCTCGTCGTGGGATGTGCGGGGCGTGCGGGGGCGTCCGGCGGGCGGGGTCCGTGCCGTGCTCGGGGCGGGTTCCGGCTCGTGCTCCGGGCGGGCGGTCCCGGCGGGCCGGGCGGCGCGCCCCGTGCGACTCCTTGACGGGGACACGTAAACGGGAGCAGATTGGGGCCGATCGGTAAGGAAACTTTCCTAATCGAAGGGTTCCCCAGTGCGGACAAGAAGCCTTGCCCTCGCCACCGTCGCCGGCGCCGCGCTGCTCACCGCAGCCGCCCTGCCGGCCTCCGCCCAGGCCACCGCGCCCACCGCCCGGGCCCACCCCGTCCAGGAAGGCAGCGTCAGCGCCGCCGACCTGCTGGCCAAGCTCAAGGACTGCAAACAGCTCTCGAACGGCAAGTACCGCACCGACGAGGAGACCTCCGCCACGGTCCCCGTCTGCGGCAAGAACGGCGCGGTCTTCTGGAAGGCCGACATGGACATCGACTGCGACGGTCAGATCACCGACCAGTGCAACGAAGAGACCGACCCCTGGTTCCAGGACGACACCCGCTTCCACCAGTCGGACGGCAAACCGCTCAACGCCGCCAAGCTGCCGTTCGTCGTCGTGCCCAGCTCCAGCAGCATCTGGGACTACACCAAGAACGGCATCAAGGGCGGCGGCGTCGTCGCCGTCATCTACAACAACCAGGTGGAATACGCCGTCGTCGGGGACACCGGCCCCGACAAGATCATTGGCGAGGCGTCCTACGCGACCGCCAAGAGCCTGGGGATAGACCCCGACCCGGAGACCGGCGGCGCCGACTCCGGCGTCACCTACCTCCTCTTCAAGAACTCCCAGGCATCGCCCATCGAGAGCCACGACGCCGCGGTCAGCCGGGGGGACGAGCTGGCGAAGAAGTTCCTGCAGGAGAACTGAGGGGGTGGGGTGGGGGTAGGTGGGGGGTGGGGCCCCCTCCCCCCTCACCCCCACCCCTCCCTCCCCACCACCCCCTACCGCAGGACCCCCTCCAGGAAGTCGCTGCCGAGACGTGCGACCACCTGGAGGTCCAGCTGGTGCAGCACGTAGCGGCCGCGGCGCCGGGTCTGGATGAGCCCGGCCTTCTTCAGCGCCGCGATGTGCCGGGACACCTCGGGCGCGGTGATGCCGTACGCGGTCGCCAACTCCCCGGTCGTGTGCGGCCCGCGCGACAGCGACCGGCACAGCTTCATCCGCATCGGGTGCGCCAGCGCGTCGAGCCGCTGCTGGACGAGTTCCAGCGTGGCCGGTGCCGGCAACTCGGGGCTCGCCACCGGGTACTGCACCACCGGCCGCCAGCCCGGCGCATGGCTGACCAGCAGGTGGGGCCAGCCGAACGACGTCGGGATGAGCGTCACCCCCGGGTCGTCGTCCTCGAACGCCGTGGTGCGGCCCCCGGCGAGCTTGTCGACGAGGATGCGGGCGCTGCCGCCCGGCCCGCTCTCCAGGGAGAGCGCGGTCGAGGTGGCGGACAGGGTCTCGGCGAGGCCCTTGCGCCGTAGCAGCTCCGTCTTGTGCCGGGCGTCGGCGGCGAGTTGGATGCCGACGCGTCGCCAGATGTCTCCGAAGAACGCCTCCTCACAGTCCTCGAACAGTCTCCTGAGCCAGATCCGCAGCCCGTCCGGGTCGGTGAGCATGCGGTCGGTGAATGCGGCCTGCCGTGGTCCGCGGGCCGCGGCCATCTCCCGTACGCGGGCCCGCTCCTCCGCGTCCACGAGCGGCGACGGGGTGCAGCGGGTGTACGAGGTGGAGCAGGTGATCTCGAAGGCGGCGGCCACGAACCGTTCGTCGTCGATCGTGTCCATCGCATCGAGGTCGTCGGCCAGCGTCGCGCCCGGGCGGGCCGGCAGCAGCAGGTCCGAACGGGCGGACCGCCACAGGAAGTCCGCCTCGCACAGCCGGTCGGCGAGGTCGGTCTTCAGCCCGGACGAGGTCGCCGTGACCCAGCCGTGCAGCCCCGGGTGGTGGCCCGGTTCGGACAGCGCGTGCAGCGCGGCGCCCAGCTCCGCGAGCGGCGACGGCGAGAAGACGATGCGCTCGGGCGGGAGCCCGGTGATGTCGATGACGTTGGCCATGTCCTCATCATGCGTCCGCCCACGACCTGCGGGAACGTCGTTTGACCGCTTCCGTCAATCGACGCGCGCCGCCGCCCGGGGCGGTCGCACAGTGAGGCCATGAACGCCAGCCAGCAGCACCTTCTCGACGCCTACCGTGCCGCACAGCGGGGCGAGGCCCCGCCCGTCCAGCCCGGCGCCGACACCGTCCGTGCCGTCCTCGAAGTTCTCCTGTGGAGACGCTTCACCTCCGTCGTCACCGACCCCGCCGACCGCTTCCCGGCCCGCGCCCTGCGCGCCGTCCGGAGCCTGGGGGCGTCCCTTCCGCGCCCCCGTCCGCTCCACCACGATCCGTCCGCGTCCGCCACCATCGCCCGGCCCGCCGCCGGGCACCCGGTCCGCACCGGGCGACCCGCCGAGGCCGACGCCCGCCGCGCGGCCTCCCCGTGCGGCTAGACGAGACCGCCGGCCCGGGCCCGGAGCCCGGGCCCACGCTGCCGCCGGTCCTGCCCGGCCCGACTCGACCCGCCCCGCCCCGGCCGCTCAGGCGGCGGTGACCCGGGCGACGAAGTCCGCCAGCGCCGCCCGTATCTCGTCCTCCGGCCACTCCAGAGCAGGCGCCTGCACCGTCACCTCCGTGGTCGCCAGGCCCGGGGTGGCGTCCTCGAACCAGGTCTGGAACAGGCTCGTGCCCGTCTCCCGCGCCTGCCGCAGACCGGTGTCGTTCAGCGTCTGTGCCGGATACGGCAGCCACAGCCGGAACTGATGGGTGTGCGGTTCCTGCGGATGTATCCGGAACCACGGCACGGACGACTCGGTCAGCCCCTCCGCCAGGGCCTGTGCGACGACCTTCGCCCGGGCGACGTACGCGGGCAGCCGCGGCAGTTCGGATTCCAGCCCGGCGAGCGCGGTCAGCGCCGTCGGCCACTGCTGGAAGAGCTGCCCGCCGTAGCGGTGCCGCCAGGCGCGGGTCTCCTCGATGAAGCTCTCGCTGCCCACCAGGGCGGCGCCGCCGATGCCGCCGAGCGACTTGTAGAACGAGACGTACACGCTGTCGGCGAGGGCGGCGATCTCCGGGAGCCCGCGCCCGAAGTGGGGCGTGCACTCCCACAGGCGCGCCCCGTCGAAGTGGATCACCGCGTCCCGCTCCCGCGCCGCCTCGACGGTCGCCGTCAGCTCGTCCCACCCGGGCAGGACGAATCCGGCGTCCCGCAGCGGCAGTTCCAGTGCCAGCGCGCCGAACGGCTCCTGCAACGCATGGACCTCATCGGCCGTCGCGATGCGCGGCTCACCGGTCGGGTGGACCATCCGCAGGCCGCTGACCGTGGCATACGCGTCGCGCTCGTGGACCTCCATGTGGGACAACGGGTGGCCGGCGACGGTGGCGTTGCCGGTGCGCCCGGCCCAGCAGCGCAGGGCCACCTGCTGCGCCATCGTCCCCGTGGGGAAGAACGCGGCGGCCTCGGCGCCCAGGGCGTCGGCGGTGCGGCGCTCCAGCTCGCCGACGATGCCGTCGTCGTTGCCGTACATGTCGGGCCAGCCGTCGAGGTCGTAGACGCCCGGGGCGTTTGCGAAGAGGCCGTCGAGGCGTTCGCGGAGGGTCTGCGGCCGGGCGGCCAGGCTCCGCTTCGCGCCGCGCGCCGCCGCGAGCCGGCGGTGCCGCTCGCCGGAGCCCGGCCCCGCGTCAGGGCCGGTGTCTTGCTCCGGAGGTGTGTGCCGGTCGGGCTGCCGGGTGGGCTGGTCGTGGTCGTGCCGGGTGTTGCCGTGCATGGTCTCCCCCGTCCGTGCCGGTCTCCGCCGAGCCGGTGCTCCGCGTCGTTGCCTCGATGATGTCGTACGCGGCGCTGTCGCCGCTCAGCCTGTGGAAAAGTCTCCGGGACGTACCGAAAATGCGCTTCTGACCTGCAGAAATCGGAAGTCAAGACTTTTGCGGAAGGAGTTGCGGGCGGGCGTCGCGCGGCAGTCGGGCAGGGTCCGGCGGCGGCGTGGACGGCGGGGCGGCAGGCGGCCGGGCGGTGCCCGTCGCCGGGTCCGGGGGCGGCCAAGGGCACTCGCGTAGCATGGCGATGAATCGTCCGGTACCCCCTGAGGACTGGAACGGAAGGCCATCGCCACGTGAACGCAATCCCGCCCATCGAGGCCCAGGACCGCCCGGCCCGACTGACCGTCGGCGTTGTCGGAGCCGGTCGTGTCGGCCCCGCTCTCGCCGCTTCGCTGCAACTGGCCGGGCACCGTCCGGTCGCCGTCTCCGGGGTCTCCGACGCCTCCGTACGGCGCGCGGCGGCCCTGCTGCCCGAAGTGCCGCTGGTGCCGCCCGCCGAGGTGCTGGCCCGCGCCGACCTCGTCCTGCTGACCGTCCCCGACGACGCGCTGGCCGGCCTGGTCGCGGGCCTCGCCGAGACCGGCGCGGTACGCCCGGGGCAGCTGCTCGTGCACACCTCGGGCCGCTACGGGACGGCCGTGCTGGACCCGGCCACCAGGGCGGGCGCACTGCCGCTCGCGCTCCACCCGGCGATGACGTTCACCGGCACGCCCGTCGACGTCCAGCGGCTGGCCGGCTGCTCCTTCGGGGTCACCTCGCCCGAGGAGCTGCGGATGGCCGCCGAAGCCCTGGTCATCGAGATGGGCGGGGAGCCCGAGTGGATCGCGGAGGAGGCCCGTCCGCTCTACCACGCGGCCCTGGCGATCGGCGCGAACCACCTGGTCACGCTGGTCGCGCAGGCGATGGAACTGCTCCGTACCGCCGGTGTCGGGGCGCCCGACCGGATGCTCGGCCCGCTGCTCGGCGCGGCCCTCGACAACGCCCTCCGCTCCGGTGACGCCGCCCTGACCGGCCCGGTGGCGCGCGGCGACGCGGGCACCGTGGCCGCGCACGTCGCCGAGTTGCGCAGGCACGCGCCGCAGACCGTCGCCGGTTACCTGGCGATGGCCCGGACGACGGCCGACCGCGCGCTGGCGCACGGCCTGCTCAAGCCGGAACTGGCCGAGGACCTGCTCGGCGTCCTCGCCGACACCGCGCCCCGGGGACGCCCAGGCGCCCCCGAGGACGGCAGCCCGGGCCCCGCGCCCGAGGGAGACGAGCGCCCCGAGGGAGACAAGGGCTCCGAGGGCGACGAAGGACCCGAGGGAGACGACGCCCGATGACCACCGCCACCCCGGGCCCGCACCCGGCCCCCGCCCCCGGCCGGGCCGCCGTTCCCCAACTCCTCCACACCGCCGCCGCACTGCGCTCCACGGCGCGCGGCGACGGTCCGCGCGCCGTCGTCATGACCATGGGCGCCCTCCACGAAGGGCACGCCACCCTGGTGCGCGCCGCCCGCGAACGGGTCGGGCCGCGCGGCCAGGTGGTCGTCACGGTCTTCGTCAACCCGCTGCAGTTCGGCGCGGGCGAGGACCTCGACCGCTACCCGCGCACCTTGGACGCCGATGTCCGCGTCGCCGCCGCGGCGGGCGCCGACGTCGTCTTCGCACCGTCCGTCGACGAGGTCTACCCGGGCGGCGAACCGCAGGTCAGGATCGCCGCCGGGCCGATGGGCACGCGCCTGGAGGGCGCCAGCCGCCCCGGGCACTTCGACGGCGTCCTCACCGTCGTCGCCAAGCTGCTGCACCTGACCGGCCCGGACGTGGCGCTGTTCGGCGAGAAGGACGCGCAGCAGCTCGCCGTCATCACCAAGATGGCCGCCGACCTGAACTTCCCCGTGGAGATCGTCGGCGTCCCCACCGTCCGGGAGGACGACGGACTGGCCCGCTCCAGCCGCAACCGCTACCTCTCCGCCGCCGAACGCCGCACCGCCCTGGCGCTGTCCACGGCGCTGTTCGCCGCCCGGGACCGGCTCACCGCCGAGGAGGCGCTGCGCGCCCGCGCCGGCGGCGACGGACCCCGCTCCCAGCGCCGCTCCGAGGCGCTCGCCGCCCTCGGCGAGGAACGGGCCGCCGCGGACGCCCACGCCGTCGCACGGGCCGCCGCGGGGCGCCCGGGGCCCGCCGTGGCGCGCGCCGCCGCCCACGCCGTCCTCACCGACGCCGCCCACCTCGAACCGCCGCTGGAGCTGGACTACCTCGCGCTCGTCGACCCGTCGGACTTCACCGAGGTCCCCGACGGCTACGAGGGCGAAGCGGTCCTGGCGCTCGCCGCCCGTGTCGGTACCACCCGCCTCATCGACAACATCCGCCTCCACTTCGGGCCCCGAACTTCCCCGGCGGACGCGCACACCCCCGGCGCGAGCCAGGGGACCGTGCGCCCCCGCGGCGGGGCGGCCGTAACCTCACCGCAGGCCCCCGGCGGGGCCCCGTCCGACGAACCCCAAGGCCCCCTCGGAGCGTCCTGATGACCGCCACCGGAACCGCCGCCGTCCCCGGCCCCACCGGCATACGGCTGACCGCGCCCGCCCCGGGCTGGGCCATCGACGCCGATGTCGTCGTCGTGGGCTCCGGCGTCGCGGGCCTGACCGCCGCGCTGCGCTGCGCCGCCGCCGGACGCCGCACCGTCGTCGTCACCAAGGCGCGCCTGGACGACGGCTCCACCCGATGGGCGCAGGGCGGCATCGCCGCCGCCCTGGGGGAGGGCGACACCCCCGAACAGCACCTGGCGGACACCCTCGTCGCCGGCGCCGGACTCTGCGACGAGGAGGCCGTCCGCACCCTCGTCACCGAAGGGCCCGCCGCCGTCGGCCGCCTGATCGAAGCCGGCGCCCGCTTCGACACCACCCCGGGCGGCGAGGACATCGCGCTCACCCGGGAGGGCGGCCACCACCGGCGCCGCATCGCGCACGCCGGGGGCGACGCGACCGGCGCGGAGATCTCCCGCGCGCTGGTCGCCGCGGTCCGCGCCGCCGGGCTGCGCACCGTCGAGAACGCGCTCGTCCTCGACCTGCTGACCGACGACCGGGGCCGTACCGCGGGCGTCACCCTGCACGTGATGGACGAGGGCCGCCACGACGGCGTGGGCGCCGTGCACGCCCCCGCCGTGGTCCTCGCCACCGGCGGCATGGGCCAGGTCTTCTCCGCGACCACCAACCCGGCCGTCTCCACCGGTGACGGCGTCGCTCTCGCCCTACGGGCCGGGGCGGAGGTCTCCGACCTGGAGTTCGTGCAGTTCCACCCGACGGTCCTCTACCTGGGCGCGGAAGCGGAAGGCCAGCAGCCGCTCATCTCCGAGGCGGTCCGCGGCGAGGGCGCCCATCTGGTCGACGCGGACGGCCACCGCTTCATGGTGGGACAGCACGAACTCGCCGAACTCGCGCCGCGCGACATCGTCGCCAAGGCCATCATGCGCCGCGCCCACGAGACCGGCACCGACCACATGTTCCTCGACGCCCGGCACTTCGGCGCCGCCATGTGGGAGACCCGCTTCCCCACCATCCTCGCCGCCTGCCGCAGCCACGGCATCGACCCCGTCACCCAGCCGATCCCGGTGGCCCCGGCCGCCCACTACGCCTCCGGGGGCATCCGCACCGACCTGTGGGGCCGCACGACCGTCCCCGGGCTCTACGCCTGCGGTGAGGTCGCCTGCACCGGCGTCCACGGGGCGAACCGCCTCGCCTCCAACTCCCTCCTGGAGGGCCTGGTCTTCGCCGAACGCATCGCGGCGGACCTCGCCCCGGGTGAGCCGGACCCGGCCGCCCCGGAGGACACCACCGCCGCCCCCGAGGGCGCGCCCGTCCCCGCCGCCTCCCCCCGGGCCACCGCCCTCCCCCTGCTCGCCCCCGAGGCGCGCACCCAGGTGCAGCGCGTCATGACGGCGGGCGCCGGGGTGCTGCGCAGCGCCCGCAGCCTCGCGCGGGCCGCCGACGCGCTCGACCGGCTCCACCGGGACGCGGCCGCGGCCACCGGCGACGACGCCACCGACCTCAAGGCGCCCGCGCCCGGCGTCGAGGCGTGGGAGGCCACCAACCTGCTGTGCGTCGCCCGGGTGCTCGTCGCCGCGGCACAGCGCCGGGAGGAGACCCGCGGCTGCCACTGGCGCGAGGACCACCCCGGGCGCGACGACACCGCCTGGCGCCGCCACTTCCGCATCACCCTCGGCCCCGGCCGCACCCCGGTCGTCCACACCACCGAGACCGCCGCCTTCCCGCCGACGGCACCGGGCGCACCGGGCCCGGGCACGCCCGCCCCCGGCGCACCGTCCCCCGTACACGCCCCCGGCGCAGCGACCGCCTGACGCGCCCCCACCGGACCGTCTCACCACCCGCCACCACCCGCCTCATCCCGATTCGGAGCCCACCCGTGAGCAGCACCCCCGACGACCTCCCCCTCCTCCAGATCGGCATCGGCAGGCCGTCGGCCCAGACGCCCGCCGGTGGCGGCTGCGGCGACGCCTGCGGCTGCGGCGGGCCCGACGAGGGCTACGACATCGACCCGCTGACCTGCGGCCTCGACCCGGACCTCGCCGCACTCCTGGCGGCCTCCGGGCTCGACCCCGTCCAGGTGGAGGACATCGCGAACCTCGCCCTGGAGGAGGACCTCGACCAGGGCGTGGACGTCACCACCGTCGCGACCGTCCCCGAGAAGTCCGTGTCCACCGGCGACTTCACCGCCCGCCAGGCCGGTACGGTCGCCGGGCTCCGGGTCGCCGAGGCGGTGCTCTCCCTGGTGTGCACCGAGGAGTTCGAGGTCGAGCGGCACGTCGAGGACGGCGACCGCGTCGAGGCCGGCACCACCCTCCTCAGCGTCACCACCCGCACCCGCGACCTGCTCACCGCCGAGCGCAGCGCCCTCAACCTCCTGGGCCGCCTCTCCGGCATCGCCACCGCCACCCGCGCCTGGGCCGACGCCCTGGAGGGCACCGGCGCCAAGGTCCGCGACACCCGTAAGACCACCCCGGGGCTGCGCGCCCTGGAGAAGTTCGCGGTGCGCTGCGGCGGCGGCGTCAACCACCGCATGTCGCTGTCGGACGCCGCGCTGATCAAGGACAACCACGTCATCGCGGCGGGCGGCGTCGCCGCGGCGTTCACCGCCGTCCGCGACGAGTTCCCCGGCGTGCCGATCGAGGTCGAGGTCGACCGCCTCGACCAGATCCCGCCGATCCTCGCCGAGGGCGCCGACCTGATCCTCCTGGACAACTTCACCCCGGAGCAGACCGAGGAGGCCGTCGCCCTCGTGGCGGGCCGCGCGATCCTGGAGTCCTCCGGGCGCCTCACCCTGGACAACGCCGCCCGGTACGGCCGCACCGGCGTCGACTTCCTCGCCGTCGGCGCCCTCACCCACTCCGCGCCCGTCCTCGACATCGGCCTCGACCTGCGCGAAGAGGCCCCCGCCACCGCCCCGGCCGCCGACGACGAGGACCGCTGACCGCCATGCTGCTGACCATTGACGTGGGCAACACCCACACCGTCCTCGGGCTCTTCGACGGCGAGGACATCGTCGAGCACTGGCGGATCTCCACCGATGCCCGCCGCACCGCCGACGAACTCGCCGTCCTGCTGCACGGCCTGATGGGCATGCACCCGCTCCTGGGCGACGACCTCGGCGACGGCATCGACGGCATCGCCATCTGCTCCACCGTCCCCTCCGTCCTGCACGAACTGCGCGAGGTCACCCGCCGCTACTACGGCGATGTCCCGGCCGTCCTGGTGGAGCCCGGCGTCAAGACCGGTGTGCCGATCCTCATGGACAACCCCAAGGAGGTCGGCGCCGACCGGATCATCAACTCGCTGGCCGCCGTCGAGCTGTACGGCGGCCCCGCCGTCGTCGTCGACTTCGGCACCGCCACCACCTTCGACGCGGTCAGCGCCCGCGGCGAGTACGTCGGCGGCGTCATCGCGCCCGGTATCGAGATCTCCGTCGACGCCCTCGGCGTCCGGGGCGCCCAGCTCCGCAAGATCGAACTGGCCCGGCCGCGCAGCGTCATCGGCAAGAACACCGTCGAGGCGATGCAGTCCGGCATCCTCTACGGCTTCGCCGGCCAGGTCGACGGCGTCGTCCGCCGGATGGCCCGCGAACTCGCCGACGACCCGGACGACGTGACCGTCATCGCCACCGGCGGCCTCGCCCCGATGGTCCTGGGCGAGGCCACCGAGATCGACGAGCACGAACCGTGGCTCACCCTGATCGGCCTCCGCCTCGTCCACGAACGCAACGTCGCCCGCTCCTGACCCGCCCGGGAGCGGGCGCGGCCCCCGCGCCCGGACCCCGCCCGAACGGCCCGCACGGCCCCGGGGACGCGCCCACCGAGGCGCCTCCCCGGGGCCGTGCCCCGTTCCGCGCATCCCGGGGCCACACCCCACGCCACCTAAATCGCATTAAGCGGCTTTTGTCCTAGTTGCACGTAAAGTCCGCTGCATGCCTATGCCATACGGAACCCGCGGCGGCATGGTGTTCAGCGCCGACGAACTGCGCGTGCTCCGCCGCGCCCTCGCCCATGCCCGCCGGTCGACGTCCGCCGCCCCGCCCGGCCCCGCCGGACCCGACCGCCCGGTGGAGCCGCAGGAGTACCTCCGGCTGGCCGAGGCCGTCGACGAGGCGGCGCGCGAGGGCGCCCGGCTGCGCGCCTTCCTCCTCGCCGACCTCGCCCGCTACCGCGCCGCCCTCCCCGGCGCTGCCCCCGGCTACCTCGCCCGCCTCGACGAGGCGCTCGCCGCCGGCTGCGCCCCCGGAGCCGACGACCTCGCCGCCCTGCGCGCCCTCGCCCCCCGGGCCGCCGAGGGTGCCCGCCGCACCGGACTGCTGCGCCGCTGCGAGGCCGCCACCGGGCGCGCCGCCCCCGCCCGCCCGGTGGACGCCCGCCGGCTGACCCTGCCGGGCGCCCGCAGCGCCGGGGAGCCCCGCCCCGCGCCCCGCCGCCCCGCACCCGACCCCGCGGCCAAGCCCGCCCCGCGGCCCGCGCCCAAGGAGCCGCGGCCCGAGCGCCCGGTGCCCACGCCGGGAGAGGTCTTCCCGCGCCGCCGTCGCCCCGCGCAGCCCCCCGCGGCCCGTACGGCCTGAGCGCTGCGTACCCTGGAATCCTCACGCCCCGAGGAGGCCCCCGCCATGGATTACGTCGCCGCGCTCTTCCCGCCCGCTCTCATGGCCGTGGCGTTCACCGCGCTGATTGTGGTCATGGTCAAGAGTCAGGGCGGTGCGAACAAGGCCAAGGAAGACGCCGCGGTGGATGCCGCGTTCGCCGAATCCGCCGCCTCCGGCCAGGAGCCCACCACCCGCGGCGCCTGACCTTCCGCACAATCCGGCGACACCGCCATCCGCACTTCGTACGGCCCGGGATTCCCTCCCGGGCCGTACCTCGTTTTTCCCGTGCAAACGCACCCGATGAACCGGCAATCGCGACATCTCCCACTATTCTTCAAGTGTGCCGAGACCATTGGGTGATCTGGAAGACGCCGTCATGACGCGGGTCTGGGAGTGGAACCGCCCGGTCACCGTCCGGGAAGTTCTGGAAGACCTGCAGAAGGAACGGTCGATCGCGTACACGACCGTCATGACGGTATTGGACAACCTTCACCAGAAGGGCTGGGTCCGGCGCGAAGCGGAAGGCCGCGCCTATCGATATGAGGCGGTCTCCACCCGCGCCGCATACTCGGCCGCACTGATGCACGAAGCCTGGTCCGCGAGTGACAACCCGGCGGCCGCTCTTGTCACGTTCTTCGGCATGATGTCGCCCGAACAACGCACCGCTCTGCGCGATGCCGTACGTATGGTTCAGATCGATGCATCGGCCCCGCCCGCGGAACTCGCCGACACCACGGAAGCCCCCGTCGCCCCCGAACAGACATCCGGCGCCGGGCCCGCCGCGGAAGCGCCGGACACCCCGCCGGAAGCCCCTCGCCGGAAGACCGCCCGGGCGCCCGCCGCGGCGTCGGAAGAAGTCACGGAAGAGCCCCGCCGCACCACCCCGGCGGAAGGCGAAGAACCCGGAGCGGACGCGAGCGCCGCGGAGCGATAGCGTCGCCGCATGCCTCCGCATTCAAAAGGGCTCACGATCCGCCGCGCCAGGACCGCCGATGTGCCCGCCGTACGCCACCTCATCGACTCGTACTCCCGTGACGGCATCCTGCTCGACAAAGCCACCGTCACGCTTTACGAGGACATCCAGGAGTTCTGGGTCGCCGAGCGCGACGAGGACGGCGAGGTCGTCGGCTGCGGTGCGCTCCACGTGATGTGGGAAGACCTCGCCGAGGTCCGCACCCTCGCCGTGGACCCGCAGCTCAAGGGCACCGGCGTCGGCCACCAGGTCCTGGACAAGCTGCTGCGGACCGCGAGCTGGCTCGGCGTGCGGCGCATTTTCTGTCTCACCTTCGAAGTCGACTTCTTCGCCAAGCACGGCTTCGTCGAGATCGGTGAGACCCCCGTGGACGGTGATGTCTACAGCGAGCTGCTGCGTTCCTATGACGAGGGAGTGGCGGAGTTCCTCGGTCTCGAACGAGTGAAGCCCAACACCCTGGGCAACAGCCGCATGCTTCTGCACCTCTGACCGGCGTTCTATGTCCGAATCGCGCCCCTATCCCATGGCCAGGACACGACGCGTTCCCCGGTGCGCGGGCAAGTGAACCCTACCCGGGGGTTTGTGTTTTTCCGGGAAAAGCGGTTTGCTTTCCGTCGTAATCCGCATTCGATGAAAGGGAAACCCGGTGGCACAGAAGGTTCAGGTTCTTCTTGTCGACGACCTCGACGGTGGCGAGGCCGACGAGACCGTGACGTTCTCTCTCGACGGCAAGTCCTACGAGATCGACCTCACCACCGCCAACGCGGACAAGCTGCGTGAGTCTCTTGCCGACTTCGTGAAGGCCGGCCGTCGTACCGGTGGCCGTTCCGCTTCCGGTCGCGGCAAGGCGCGTGCGGCTTCGGGCGGCAGCCAGGACACCGCGAAGGTGCGCGCTTGGGCCAAGGAGAACGGCTACAACGTCAATGACCGCGGCCGTGTCCCCGCCGACATTCGCGAGGCATACGAGAAGGCCAACGGCTGATCGCCTCCGGCGCGATCCGTTTGGTCATTACGAGCACGCAGCAACCGGGCCCGGTGGCATTCCGTCGCCGCCGCGCTCACGAGCCGTACGAGGTCGGGGACGCAACCGCGCTCCCCGAAACCTGCCCCGATCCCCGTGACGGGCAGGGAATTCTCGGCCTCGTATCCCGGTTCGGGAGGCCGCACCCATACCGCGGCCTCCCGTGAGCCGATTGCGCATGATGACGGTCCGGAAGTGGGGAATGACGGAGCGGGCATCCGCTCTCCGGCGCCCCGTGCCGTGAGATCGGGCACGAGTGTGTCCCACTCCAGCCATTCCAGGATTCCGGGCAGTTCCTCGGCGCCGCCCGCCGCCACGAGCATGAGTATTTTCGGCCGATCGACGCGGGAAATCCCGTCGGCCCCGGACGGAACACTTCCGGCACGGCAACCCGCCGCCCCGGGGCCGGACGGCGCACAGAGGCGACCGCCCAGGAGTGCGGCCGGCCCGGTGCCCGGCAGCCGCCGCAGCACCGCCCAGCCCGCCTCCGCAGGCATCTCCAGCACGTCGAACCGCACCCCCGTCAGCAGCTCCACCGGCTCCCCGCCGGCCGTCGGCCAGCGGAGTTCCCGCTCGTACCAGCGGCGTACGGCGGCAAGGGGCACACGGGGACGCGGGAGCGCGCTGACCATGCCCGGTGCAACTGCCGGAAACCCCGAAGGTTACGTTGGGTCGGGGCGGCAGAACGCTCCGTGTCCGTCCGGGTGGCGGGCAGCGGTCCGGAACGGTCCGGCGCTGTTCGCCCGTAGCGGATGGAAGGGGCCCGTGTCGCATGGAGTGTCAGTGGCGGCGGGTAAGACATTCATCATGGGAAAAGACGGTGTGACGGCGTTCGGCGCCCGGATATCGGCATCTCGGCCGGTTTCCCGGACGGCGCGCCGGAACGGGCCGCGTTCGCCACGGGCGTAGTGGTGGTGGGCGTATATGCCTGGCCTGCGGGAACATCGTCTCGCACCATCGGGTTGGAGCAGTTGTCGGCTGTTCGGGGCAGGTGACGTCCCTACGAGAGTGGGGTGAGCTGCGTACGGGTGTCGGCAGTTGGAATGAGCTGTCCCGCCCTGCGGGACTAGCATGCGGAAGGACAGGGAGGGGACCGCCCCCTTCACTGCCCGACCGCTCTGAGGAGCGATTTACGATGTTCGAGAGGTTCACCGACCGCGCGCGGCGGGTTGTCGTCCTGGCTCAGGAAGAAGCCCGGATGCTCAACCACAACTACATCGGCACCGAGCACATTCTCCTGGGCCTGATCCACGAGGGTGAGGGTGTCGCCGCTAAGGCCCTGGAGAGCCTCGGGATTTCGCTCGAGGCGGTCCGCCAGCAGGTGGAGGAGATCATCGGGCAGGGCCAGCAGGCTCCGTCCGGCCACATTCCCTTCACTCCCCGTGCCAAGAAGGTCCTGGAGCTCTCGCTCCGCGAGGCCCTTCAGCTCGGCCACAACTACATCGGCACCGAGCACATCCTGCTCGGCCTGATCCGCGAGGGCGAGGGCGTCGCCGCCCAGGTCCTCGTGAAGCTGGGCGCCGATCTCAACCGGGTGCGGCAGCAGGTCATCCAGCTGCTCTCCGGCTACCAGGGCAAGGAAGCCGCCACCGCGGGCGGCCCCGCCGAGGGCACGCCCTCGACCTCCCTCGTCCTGGACCAGTTCGGCCGCAATCTCACGCAGGCCGCCCGGGAGACCAAGCTCGACCCGGTCATCGGGCGCGAGAAGGAAATCGAGCGGGTCATGCAGGTGCTGTCCCGCCGCACCAAGAACAACCCGGTCCTCATCGGCGAGCCCGGCGTCGGCAAGACCGCCGTCGTCGAAGGCCTGGCGCAGGCCATCGTCAAGGGTGAGGTGCCCGAGACCCTCAAGGACAAGCACCTCTACACCCTCGACCTCGGCGCGCTGGTCGCCGGCTCCCGCTACCGCGGTGACTTCGAGGAGCGCCTGAAGAAGGTCCTCAAGGAGATCCGCACCCGCGGCGACATCATCCTGTTCATCGACGAGCTGCACACGCTGGTCGGTGCGGGCGCCGCCGAGGGCGCGATCGACGCCGCCTCCATCCTCAAGCCGATGCTGGCCCGCGGTGAGCTGCAGACCATCGGTGCCACCACGCTCGACGAGTACCGCAAGCACCTGGAGAAGGACGCGGCCCTGGAGCGCCGCTTCCAGCCCATCCAGGTCGCGGAGCCGTCGCTGCCGCACACCATCGAGATCCTCAAGGGCCTGCGGGACCGCTACGAGGCGCACCACCGGGTGTCCATCACGGACTCCGCGCTGGTCGCCGCGGCCACCCTCGCCGACCGCTACATCTCGGACCGCTTCCTGCCGGACAAGGCCATCGACCTCATCGACGAGGCCGGCTCCCGGATGCGCATCCGCCGGATGACCGCGCCGCCGGACCTCCGCGAGTTCGACGAGAAGATCGCCGACGTGCGCCGCGAGAAGGAGTCCGCGATCGACTCGCAGGACTTCGAGATGGCCGCCGGTCTCCGCGACAAGGAGAAGCAGCTCCTGGCCGCGAAGACGAAGCGGGAGAAGGAGTGGAAGGCCGGCGACATGGACGTCGTCGCCGAGGTGGACGAGGAGCTGATCGCCGAGGTTCTGGCGACGGCCACCGGCATCCCGGTCTTCAAGCTCACCGAGGAGGAGTCCTCCCGGCTGCTGCGGATGGAAGACGAGCTGCACAAGCGCGTCATCGGCCAGAAGGACGCCATCAAGGCGCTCTCGCAGGCCATCCGCCGTACCCGTGCCGGCCTGAAGGACCCGAAGCGTCCCGGCGGATCGTTCATCTTCGCCGGCCCGTCCGGTGTCGGTAAGACGGAGCTGTCCAAGACGCTCGCCGAGTTCCTCTTCGGCGACGAGGACGCGCTGATCTCCCTCGACATGTCGGAGTTCAGCGAGAAGCACACCGTCTCGCGTCTCTTCGGTTCGCCTCCCGGCTACGTCGGCTACGAAGAGGGCGGCCAGCTCACCGAGAAGGTGCGCCGCAAGCCGTTCTCCGTCGTGCTCTTCGACGAGGTCGAGAAGGCCCACCCGGACATCTTCAACTCGCTGCTGCAGATCCTGGAGGACGGTCGCCTGACCGACTCCCAGGGCCGGGTCGTGGACTTCAAGAACACCGTCATCATCATGACGACGAACCTCGGCACCCGGGACATCTCCAAGGGCTTCAACCTGGGCTTCGCCGCCCAGGGCGACGTCAAGACCGGCTACGAGCGGATGAAGAACAAGGTCAACGAGGAGCTGAAGCAGCACTTCCGCCCCGAGTTCCTCAACCGTGTCGACGACACCGTCGTCTTCCACCAGCTCACCGAGGAAGACATCATCCAGATCGTCGACCTCATGATCGCCAAGGTGGACGAGCGGCTGAAGGACCGCGACATGGGCATCGAGCTGAGCTCCGAGGCCAAGTCGCTGCTCGCCAAGCGCGGGTACGACCCGGTGCTCGGCGCCCGTCCGCTGCGTCGCACGATCCAGCGCGAGATCGAGGACACCCTCTCCGAGAAGATCCTCTTCAACGAGCTGCGCCCCGGTCACATCGTGGTCGTCGACGTGGAGGGCGAGGGCGACGCCGCCAAGTTCACCTTCCGCGGCGAGGAGAAGTCGGCCCTGCCGGACGCGCCGCCGATCGAGTCGGCGACCGGTGGGTCGGGTCCGACGAACCTGAGCAAGGACGCGTAAGCGTTACGGCCTGCGCGGAGCGCAGTAGCGGTACGTACGACACCGCCCCGGACCGGTTTCGGTTCGGGGCGGTGTTGTTTTTGGGCGGGTGCCTTCAGGTGCGTGGCTCCGGGTAGATGGTGAGTTTTACGCCGGGCGGGAGGACGGTGCCTGGGGTGGGGCGGAGGTAGGAGAGGAAGAGTTCTTCCAGGTGGGGGAGCGAGGTGAGATCCGGGATTTCGAAGAGCCCATGGCTGGTCCTCATGCCGAACACCTTCAGGGTCCGGACGCCGGGGAAGTGGGGGAGGGCAGTGCGCAGCCGGGCGGTGAGGGCTGCTTCGGGATCCCGTTCGTCGTTGACGAGGCTGAGTGTCGTCACTTGGGGGAGCTGCAGCCCGGCGGGGAGGCGGAGCGGGGCGTTGTCGTGCACTCCGAAGGTGAAATCCGTCAGTTCCGGGAGGCGGGTCAGGATCTCCCATTGTTCCTCGCCGAACTTGGAAGAGAGGCGGCGGAGCTGGATTCTGCTCAGGAGCGGCCAGGCCGTTGCCCGGCTGAATGCGGTACCGAGCGGCGCGCCGAGCGTCAGGTGTGTCAGCGGGGCGGCCGTCGAGAAGGCGTCCAAGCCCTCCGGTGGCAGCGGCAGGTGGAAGATCAAATCTTCGAGGCGGTGGAGCGCGGAGAGGCCGTGGGGGAACCTGGAGGAGCCGGTCTCGTGGAAGAAGAGCGAGCGGAAGGCGGGGAGTCCGGCCAGCGGGGAAAGATCGGTGATGTCAGGACAGCCGGACAGTGTCAGCGAACGCAGTTGCCGGGCCCTCCGGAGGAAACCGAGATCGCCGAGTGAGGGGTTGCCGATGAGAGTCAGCCCTTCGAGCCGCTCCACGTCCAGGGCATCGGCGAGTTCGGCTGCGGGGAAAGCGCCGTTGATCCACATGCGGGTGCGACCGCCGAGCGCCTTGAGAACGTTGAGTTCGGCGGTGGAATCGACCCGGTGAGGGACCTCTGGGTCGAGGTGCCGAATGATCTCTTCGGCGTACCGGCCGGTGTCGAAGGAAGACCAGTGATGAGCGAGCCGCTGCCGGACGGTGGGCGCCGGATGGTCCCGGTACCGCTTCATGACTTCCAGCGCGCCGTCCGTCCCGATCTGGGCGGCTGTGGCCACCACCTCCCGAGCCTCGTCGTCCGTCAGGCCGTCCTCGGGCCCCGGCAGCAGTTCCGCAACGAACGGCCCCACCTCGGACAGCAGACGGGACTCGTAGGCGGACCGCGGAGGCAGGATCACAGCCGCCCGCCGCTCCACAACCTCCCGCACCCCAGGCGCCAACTCCGTCGCATGCTCCAGGCAAGCCAGCGCCAGCAGATGCACCCGTAGCCGGATCGGCTCCTCCTCGATCTCATCCCCGTAAGCCACCAACTCCGTAAGGAACTCCGCCCGCTCCCGAGGCCGGGCATGGGCGACGGCCATCCGGATCACGTCCTCCCACTGGGAGTCGGCGGAATGCTGTACGAGTAAGCCCAGATCGCCCTCCTCGATCGCTGCCTTCGCGCCCAGGTAGTCCTGGAAGGTGCGGTGGATGAAGTCGACGGAGCCGGGGGTGGGTTCGCGGAGGAGGCCGCTGCGGATGAGGAGGTGGCGGAAGATCTGCGGGGCGTCGCCCTGGGCGGCGGCGACGGGGACCGAGGGCAGGGCCTGGGCGATGAGGCGTTCGGCGTGGGGGCGGTCGAGTTCGGTGCGGCCGTTGCGGATCAGCCAGTAGGCGAGGCGTTGCAGGAGCTGGATCTGCGGTTCGTCGCTCAGCTCGATGCCGTCCGGGCCGCGCATGTCGCGTTCCCGGTCGCGGCGGGCGAGCAGCATCGTGAGCGCGGCGTCGTACAGCTCCTTGCGGCCGGTGGGGAGGTAGCCGCGGCGGTCGCGGTGGAGGGCGCAGAGCAGGCCGCACATGAGCGGGTTGGTGGCGAGCCGGGCGAGGTCCTGCTTGGTGCGGACGGCGCTGAGCAGGGACGTTTCGTACGCGTCGAGGAGGTCCGGGTCGGGGGCGTCCGGGCGGGCGGCGGCGTGCCAGCGGGCGATGAAGGCCGCCACCTCCTCGCGGCCCATCGGGGCGAGGGTCTGTTCCGTGAAGCCCTCGGCGGCGAGCCAGTCCTCGCGGACGGCGGACGGGCGGGTGGTGACCAGCCACAGGTTGGCGGCGTCGGGGAAGGCGTCGAGGAGGTCGCGTAGCCAGTCGAGGGTGCGCCGCCGGTCGGCCTCGGGGATCTCGTCCAGCCCGTCGATGAGGAGCAGGCCGCGGCCGGCGGCCAGGACGCGCCCGGCCCACCCCTGGGGCTGGTCCCCGGCGACCGGGCAGCCGACGGCGGAGAGGAAGCGGTCGACGGTCGGCAGCGTGGCCGCGCGGTGCAGGGTGCGCAGCGGCAGGACGAAGGGGATGCGGCCGTAGAGGTGGGGGAGCGGGGTGTCGGCGGGTTCGCGGGTGCAGCCGACGGCGAGCCACTGGACGAGGGTGCTCTTGCCGGAGCCGGCGACGCCGCGCAGCAGAACGCGGTCGAGGTGGGCGAGGGCGCGGTCGGCCGGTTCGAGGGGCGGCGGGGCGGGCTCCGCGCCGAGGCCGTCGGGGCCGGTGAGGCCGCCGGGGTCCGAGTGGTGGCGCGGGGCCGCGCGCAGGCTCAGATAGGCGGCGTCGAGCGGCCAGCGGTCGGGGGAGTTGGTGAGGTCGATGCCGTAGATGGTCAGGCGGCTGTGCTTGCGGGCGATGTAGCCGAGGTAGTCGCGTTCGAAGGCGGCGTCGGCGGCGTGGACGGACGGCCGGCGGGCGATGAGGGTGTCGACGCGGCCGATCAGGGTGTCCAGGCGGCGGCTCTGCTCGACGAGGGTGCGGTCCGTGAACGTCGACCGCCGGCTGAAGAAGTGGATGATGTGCAGGCAGGACGTGGCGAGGAGGGTGCGGTGCAGCTCCTCGGCGTCTCGGCTGAGGCCGCGGGTGGCGCCCGGCGCGGCGGCGGTGAGGCGGGCGGCGAGGGCGGTGGCGCCGAGGTGGACGGCCTGGACGTCGTCCATGTCGAGGTCCCCGAGGGCGCCCAGGGAGGCGGCCAGCGCGTCGGCGACGGCGGTCTCCTCGTCGGCGGGGACGGGACGCTCGCTCGGGCCCGCGGCGTCGACCGCCCGGCGGACCAGCTCGGCGGCGAGTCTGTGCAGGTCCTTCGCGGTGAGGGTGCGTTTCTCGCCGCGGAACGAGACCAGTGCGGAGAGCCGGACCGGGGCGTCGGTCAGACCGGCGCCCGGCCCCTCCCGGACGAAGAGCTTCCGGACCAGCGGCCCGACCACGGATGAGGCGAGCCGGACGCCCGCGGCGGATGGATCCATGAGTGGTGGCCCCCGAGTTCCCTTGTTCTTCCTGTTGCTCGTGGTGCCGCGGCCCTGTGGGCCCGGCCCGTCGTGTGCGGCGGGGCGCCCGGCCCCGCCGTCCCGGGCGCGGATCCGGCTGCGGATACAGCCACGGATACGGCCAGGGGTGCGATCAACGCTAGGGGCGTACGGGGTGCCGGGAAGCCGTTTCGGACGGTTCCGCGGGGGCGGAGCCGGGGGCGACCCGGCGGCGTCGTGCGGCGGGCATCGCGCAAGCCCGCCGGCAGCTCCCGGCAGCCTTCCAGCGCTCCTTCCCGGCGGCCCGGAGAGAAAAGGTAACCGCCGTCACATAACCCCGGTCACATTCACTCCATTCCGAGTAACCGCGGTCACATAAAACCCCGTAAATGATGTAGAGAAGGGGGCGATGGCGGCCCGTGTGTAACCCCGGTCACAGCAGGTCGATGGTCCCGAAGCGGGCGTCAAAAGTCCCGCCGAAAGCGTTGAGAAGCCGCTTCCCGGTGACGTGCCGCACAGCGAAATTCGGGCCTACTAGGGGAATTAGGGGGAGTTTCGCGGGGGTGGGGAGAGGGGGCCGAGGAGGGGTTCGGGGCGTGTCGTCCGGGGGTGGGGCGCAGGCTCCGGCGACTGGGTGACGTAAGTCCATATGTCCAGTTCAAGCACAGTATGCCTGCCGCTCGCGCCTGGGTGAGATGGGGTGATTTGGGGGATTGATCCGCGAGGTGTGCGGGGTGTCCGGCGGACATCCGGGCCTCGTCGTGCTTACGGTCCCGGCTAGTAGAAAGGGCCCTTGGCAGCACGGCAATGGCGGGTTACCAAGGAATGGCGATGCCGGTCCGCAGCCGGAACGCAGATCCCTTTCCCTTCCTTTTCGGAGGTGCAACCCGCATGTCGAAGTTCGCCAAGCTCCGCAATTCCAAGAAGTCCGTTCTCCGTACCCGTGCGGTGGCCGTCACCGTCGGCCTCGGCGCCTCCGTCGCGCTGGGCGCGGGTATCGCGAACGCCGCGGATTCCGGGCTGACGAGCCTCACCTCGAATGTGAGCTCCACCGTCGCCAAGCAGGCCGACGCCCAGACCAAGGCCGTCCAGAACGCCAAGAAGGCCGCGAACGCCTGGGTCAAGCCGGTCGACAACTACACCCTCGGCTCCACCTTCGGCCTCGCCGGTAGCCACTGGTCGCACAACCACAGCGGTCAGGACTTCGTCGTGCCGACCGGTACCGCCGTCAAGGCCGTGCACAACGGCACCGTGGTCAAGGCCGGCCCGAACGGCGGCGGCGACGGTCCCGCGTACGGCAACGCCATCGTGATCAAGCACCCGAACGGCATGTACACCCAGTACGCCCACCTCTCGCAGATCCAGGTGAGCGTCGGCCAGACGGTCAAGACCGGTGAGCAGATCGGCCTGTCGGGCTCCACCGGCAACTCGACCGGTCCCCACCTGCACTTCGAGGTCCGCACCGGTCCCAACTACGGGTCGGGCATCGAGCCGACCGGATTCCTGCGGGCTCACGGCGATTCCGTCTGAGCTGAGTCCGGCCGGGCTGGCCGGCGGTACGGCGGGTTGGCCGCCGTGACCAGTTCCGTGGCGACCTCGAGGATGGCCTTGCGCTTCTCCTCGGGGTCGCCTTCGACGTGCTGCATCGTGAACTGACCCGCGTGCAGGGCATGGACCGCGGTCAGGCACCGCATCTGCTCGACCAGATCGGCGTCCGGGTCCTTGAGCATGTCGAACAGCTCCATCACCCGCTGCTTGAAGATCTCGCCGATGCTGAGATCCCGCACCGTGGCCTGGTTCTCGTGGACGAAGCGGAACAGCGCCTCGGCGTGGCGCAGCGCCTCGCCGTAGCGGCGGATCAGCTCGACCCGGGTCTCCGTGGAGGGCGGCTGCTCCCGTCCCCAGGCGAGGAGGTCGTCGATCGGCTGCGCCGCGTCCTCGAAGAGCCCGATGACGATGTCTTCCTTGGTCTTGAAGTGGTAGTAGAGCGCCGCCTTGGTGACGTCGAGTTGTTCGGCGATCTCGCGGAGCGAGGTCTTCTCGTAGCCGTGCGCGGAGAACAGTTCCAGTGCGGCGTCCTGGATGCGTCGGCGGGTGTTGCCCCTACGCGCCTGACCTGTGCTCATGGTGCTCTCCTGCGTCCTTGGTGCGCTGCGCCCGGCGCGTCGGGAAAAAACTTACTTGACGACCGGCTAGTGACCTCTTACCTTTCCTCATTGTATGAACTAGCCGGTCGGCAAGTAAGTAGGAGTAAGTGAGAGCGATGGGGATGTCGCGGAGAGCGACCCCAGCGGGGGGCGACATGACAACGGTCAATGAGGACAAACCGGCGCAGGTGGACCAGCCGGAGCAGGGCAAGCAGTCGGCGAGCGTGCGCGTGGTGCTCTTCGCGCTGATGATCGCGATGCTGCTCGCGATGCTCGACAACATGATCGTCGGCACCGCCATGCCCACGATCGTCGGCGAACTGGGCGGGCTTGAGCACCTGTCCTGGGTGGTCACCGCCTATACGCTCGCCACCGCCGCGTCCACCCCGATCTGGGGCAAGCTCGGCGACATGTACGGACGCAAGGGCGTGTTCCTGACGTCCATCGTGGTCTTTCTGATCGGCTCGGCGCTCTCCGGCGCGGCCCAGGACATGGGTCAGCTCATCGGCTTCCGCGCCGTGCAGGGGCTGGGCGCCGGCGGTCTGATGGTCGGCGTCATGGCGATCATCGGCGATCTGATTCCGCCGCGGGAGCGCGGCAAGTACCAGGGCATGATGGCCGGTGTCATGGCCATCGCCATGATCGGCGGTCCGCTGGTCGGCGGCACCATCACCGACCACCTCGGCTGGCGCTGGAGCTTCTACATCAACCTGCCGCTGGGCGCCGTGGCCCTCGCCATGGTCACCGCGGTGTTGCACCTGCCGAAGAAGCGGGCGCAGGCGCGCATCGACTACGTCGGCGCCGTGCTGCTCACCGTCGGCATCACCGCGCTGGTGCTGATGACGACGTGGGGCGGGACCGAGTACGACTGGGCGTCGCCGCAGATCATCGGGCTGGGCGCGGGCGCGGTCGTCGCGCTGGTGCTGTTCGTGCTGGTGGAGCGGAAGGTCGCGGAGCCGGTGCTGCCGCTGCACATCTTCCGCAACGGCAACTTCTCGCTGGTCACGCTGATCGGTTTCCTCGTCGGCTTCGTGATGTTCGGGTCGATGACCTTCCTGCCGCTGTTCCAGCAGACGGTGCAGGGCGCCTCGGCCACCAACTCCGGGCTGCTGCTCCTGCCGATGCTGCTGGCGATGATGGTGGTGTCGCTGTTCGCGGGCCGGGTCACCACCACGACCGGTAAGTACAAGGTCTTCGTGGTCGTCGGCGGCGCTCTGATCACCGTCGGTCTGGGGCTGCTGTCCCTGATGGACGTCGGCACCATCCGCTTCACCTCGGGGCTGTACATGGCGGTGCTCGGCGCCGGCATGGGCTTCCTGATGCAGACGACGATGCTGATCGCGCAGAACAGCGTGGAGATGAAGGACATGGGCGTCGGCTCGTCGTCCGCCACGCTCTTCCGGACGATCGGCGGTTCCTTCGGTGTCGCGGTCTTCGGCGCGATCTTCACCCAGCAGGTGACGGACACGATGAGCGCGCGGCTGGGCGCGGCGGGCGGCAAGCTGCCGTCCGGTGGCGCGGCGCAGCTGGACCCGAAGGGCCTGGCGCAGCTGCCGCCGATGGTGAAGGACGCGTATCTGCACGCGGTCTCCGCCGGTACGCACCAGGTCTTCCTGTGGGGCGCGCTGGTCAGCGTCATCGGGTTCGCCGCGGCGTGGTTCCTCAAGGAGATCCCGCTGCGCGGCGGTCCGGCCGCTCCCGCCGCCGAGCAGAAGGAGACCGCCCCGGCGCCCGTCGCCGAACCGGTCTGATTCACCGGTCGGCCTCTCTGGTTGGGCTTCTCCGGTCGGGCCTCTCCGGCCTGTCCGGCCTCTCTGGCCTGTCCGGCCGGGCTGACCTGCGCATACGATCAGCGGCCCCCGCTTCGGCGGGGGCCGCTTCGTACGTTGCGGGGCCGGCGGGCGTTGCGGGGCCGGCGGGCGTTCCATGGCCAAGGCTCCGGGAGCGCTGGGTGTTCCATGGCCAACGGTCCGGGACGGTTGCTGCGTTCCATGGCCAACGGTCCCGGGCGCGCCGGGACGGTCCGTCAGCTGTCGCCCCACCACTTCGCGGGGTCGCCGCCGTACGTGTACGTCGTCTTGGCGGCGGCGCCGCTGGTGCGGAACGGGCGGCCACCGTCGTTGATGGGGAGGGTGCCGCTGCGTTTGCCGCTGCTCCAGTCCAGCTCCAGGTACCAGCTGCAGTCGCAGGAGACCGCGTCCGCCCGAATGGCCAGCGCCTCCGGCTCGGTGGAGCTGACCGTACGCGGGAACGGCTTGGCCGGGATCGTCTTCCCCGCCTGCTCACCGGGGACCGCCTTGACGACCGGGCTGGTGTTGTCGAGGGCGATGGAGTACGAGGACGGGGTCAGCCCGCCGCCGCAGCCGCCGGACGGGTTGTAGTGCTGCCAGCCCAGCGCCGGACCCCGGCCCACGACCTGGACGCGCAGCGCCTCCAGCACCACCGGTTCCTTCTCCGTGCCGCGGACCACCACGCCGATGCGCGAATGTTCCGCGTCCACGCCGCCGAGGCCGCGGGCCCAGCCGACGGTGTCCCCCGTCTGCGGGGTGCCGGGCATGTTCTCCGGGGGCCGGTTGATCAGAAAGGTCTGGAAGCAGGGCAGTTCGTCGCCCCAGACGTACGGGCGGACGTTGGCCGTCAGCGGGATGCCGTCGCCGGAATGGCCACTGCCCGATCCGGCGGACGGATCGCCGGACGGGGCCTGGCCGCCCTTGCCGGGCGAGGCGGACGCGTCCTTCTCCCCGTCCTTCTCCTTCCCGTCCGCCTTCTTCCCCGTCTCCTTCTCCTTCTCCTTCGCGGTCGCCGACGGGGTGCCGTCGCCCGGGGCGTCGTCGTTCTGCGTCTTCCCGTCGCGGGCGGTGGTGACGCGGTTCGCGGCGTCGTCTCCCGAGAGGCCGTACGTGGCGGTGGCCGCGAGCGCGGCGACGACGGCCACCGCCGCGGCGATGAGGAGCGGGCGCCGCTGCCGGGACGCCTTCGGAGGAACGGCCGATGCGGCGTTCCCGGCCGCTTCCCGGTCCGCGCGGGCGGCCGGGCGCGGGGCCCGTTTCGCCGGAGGAGGAGCGGCCGCGTTCCGGGCGGCGCGCTCGTCCGGCGTCAGGTCGGCCGGCACCGGCACGGAATGGGCCGCGTTCCCGGCCGCGGCTTCGTCCGGGTGGACGGCCGGCGGCGTGTAGATCATCTCCGGTGCGGGCGGCTCCATCGCGGTGGCCGACGAGGCCGCCGCCGCGTCCCGTGCCCACTCCGGCTGCCGTCCCGCGGTGCCCCCCGACACCGGCTCGGACGGCGACTTCGCGGTCTGCTCCGGCTCCGGACCGGGCGTCGGCTCCGCCCGCGTGCCGCTCGCCGCCGACGCCGCTCCCGGCGTGGGCACCGCCGCCGTCTCCGGCTCCGGTGCCTCCTCGCGCTCCCCGCCCGCCGGGCGCTTCTTCCCGCTCCGGGCGGCCGACGCCAGAATCCATCGCCGGTGCAGCTCGACCAGCTCGTCGGGCTTCGCGCCGCAGAACCGGCCGAGGCGTTCCGCGGGCGCGAACTCGGCGGGTACCGCGTCGCCGTTGCAGTAGCGGTGCAGCGTCGACGTGCTCACGTGCAGCCGCTTCGCCAGCGTGCCGTAACTCTGTCCCGAACGCCCCTTCAACTCCCGCAGCATGGCCGCGAAGGAGCCCTCCCCATCGTCCTTCGTCATGCCTCAACTATTCCACCCGTTCCAGGCAGGCGTTCCAGGCTGTGGATAACCCTGCAGGTCAGGAGGGTTGGAATCGTTCCGGCGTCCCGTAAGAGCCGGGAATCCTTGCAGCTGGCGGGCTGGAACGGCGAATGTGATGACCACGCCGCGGCGTTGAGGTTCTCCACCGCGGTCATCCACTTCCATCACGTACCTGAGGTTCGTCATGTCTGTTCTTCGCCGTGTCCGCAAGCCCGCCCTCTTCGCCGTCACCGCCCTCGCGGCCCTCTCCCTGACCGCCTGCGGCCCCGCGGACGGCAAGGACGACGCGCTCAAGTCCGTGCCCACCGCGTCGGAGGGGCAGGGGCAGAACACCAGCGACGTCAAGGGCGGTGAGAGCGGCGGTAAGGGAGAGGCGCGCGCCTCCACCGAGCGCGGCGACGGCGCCGGCCAGGGCGGCGCCGGCCGGCAGAACGCCTCCGGGGACGACGCCCAGGGGGAGACGACCTGCACCGGCGCGAACGTGAAGGCCGAGGTCTCCCAGGCCTCGCGGCCGATCAACCACCTGCTCATCAAGATCACCAACACCGGCAGCAAGCGCTGCAACGCCTACTACGCCCCCGCGCTCCGCTTCGACGAGGACCAGGCCGCCACCCGCGAGCTGGAGGACTCCAAGCCGCAGGCCGTCGTCAGCGTCGAGCCCGGTGAGTCCGCGTACGCCGGTGTCGGTCTGACGGGCGAGCCGAGCGAGGACACCCACCTGCGCGACGCACGCAACCTGGAGATCCACTTCAAGGGCATAGACGAGAACGAGCCCGACGCCGGCCACAGCGTCAACCTCGCCCTGCCGGACGGTACGAAGATCGACGACAACGCCTTCGTCACCTACTGGCAGACCGACCCCAACACCGCGCTCTCCTTCTGAGCCGATGGGGTCCCCCGACCTCCGCGCCCGGCGGTGTCCTTCCCCCGTCCCGCCGGGCGCGGAGCCTGAACCCGGCACCGGCCCGGCGCACCCCGCGCCGGGCCGCGGCGCCCGCGCCTCCTGGAGAAGGCCAAGCAGGACAGCATCCCCATTCAGGCGCTGCCGCTCACCGCCGGTCCGTGCGAGTTGATAAACACGGACACCGCCCTTCTCCGGCTTCCCGAAGGGGCGCACGGCGGCCTGGGTTGAGACCGATATGAAGGACAACTGGTGACCGATATCGCAGGAGTTGAGTGACTGCAGTTCCGTTACGATCGCTGCGCGACCACGACCTTTCCCCGCGCGAGTCCGTCGAGTTCATTCCGCGTCTTCTGGAGGAATTCTCATGTCCGTCCGCCGACTCGAACTGAGCGCACTCCAGTGGCGCAAGTCGAGTTACAGCAAGCCGGACGGCGGCCAGGGCGGTGTGGTGTCCGAGTGCTGAGGTTCGGGGGCGACAGCGGGCGGCGGCGCGACAGGGTGATCGCGGGCGCGGCGGTGATCGTCGTGGCCACGCTCTTCGGGCTGTTCTGGGTGACCGACAAGGGGACGCCCCTGGGGAGCCGGGAAGGGGCACTCGCCTCGGCGCAGCAGCAGGTCCGGGAGGTGGCCGCCGATGCCGGTATCGCTATCGGCGGGCGGTACAACCCGGGTGCGTCCTACGAGGCGTGCGACCGGCGCGGCGTCCCGGCGCCCGCCGGGGGCCCGTTCACCCTGACGTACACCGCGTATGGGGACCTGCCCGACCGGCTGCACATCGCCGCACTGCGACGGCTGCGGACGGCGCTGGAACGGAAAGACGGCGTCGAGGTCACCGCGTACGAGGAACGGCCGCAGGTGCAGGAGGCCCAACTCGACGCCGCCGACGAGCCGCACCGCAGTCACATAGCCGTCGCCTCCGCCAAACCGCCGCACACGGTCCGGCTGGCGGTCACCACGGAATGCCTTCAGCCGCCGACGGGACGGTAGCGCAGCAGCGCCCCCATCGTGCCCCCACCGCGCTCCTTCCTTGCCCGCCGTATGGGCGAGGAAATGTGAGGCGCCGTCGGGGGAGAACAGGTCGGCGAGGCCGGCGCGGGAGGCCGGTGCCGCCGCCTCCCGGCGCGCACGCCCGGTTGACGGCGTTGGACGCGGCGTTCGATCTGCTGAAACACGGGTGGGGTCGGGGTGAGCGGCGAGTGGCAGCCGGTTGGGGCGGATTCGGTCTGCGTTGTCAGTACCGGTTGGTAGCGTCGTAGGCGTTGGTTCGTGACATTCGGTTCGGGATCTGGTCCGTGATCTGGTCCGTGATGTTCGGGGGGAGAGAAGAGCGTGTCCGGAAAGCTCACCGTCGCGCCGGAAGAGCTGCGCGCCTCGGCGCATGCCCAGGACGCCATCGCCGACGACCTCAAGAAGCCCTGTGGCAAGGCCGTCAGCGATTCGGCGGCGGCCGGTGACTCCCTTCACGGCTGGTCCGTCGCCTCGTCGTTGCACATGATCAGCGAGACCTGGCAGCCCGCCCTGGACGGGCTGCAGAAGCGCCTGAAGACGGGCGCCGGCAATCTCCGTGACACCGCGGAGAACCACGAGTGGAACGAACAGTGGGTCGACCAGGACTTCGAGGACTTCGACGGCGACATGGAGGACGTCATCATGACCGCCCCGGCGTCGGCCGGCCCCGCAGCGACGGTGTCCGTGGGGCTGCCGAGTCCGGGTGCGTCGGATCCGGCGCGGGACGCGGCCGGCGGTGGGCCGGTCTCCGTGGGGCTGCCGCGCCCCGGTACGGCTGACCTCGCGCGCGAAGCGGTCGGCGGCGCGCCGCCGGACGGCCCCGGCAGGCCGTCGTTCGACACGGACGCCATGCTGCACGCCAAACCCGCGATGCCGGTCTACGACCCCGGCGAGGTGCGGCCCGCTCCCGCCGAGCGGCCCCGGGGCACCGACACCAACCCCTTCGGATAGGCGGCGGTACGCCATGACGTCCGACTACGCACGCCTGCTGAAGCAGGATTTCGGGGACCTCAAGGCCGCCTCCGAGTCGTGGCAGCGGGTCTCCGAAGAGATGGAGACGGCCTTCGACCGGCACCGTACGAAGGTCACCGGCCCGCTCCACGCCGACTGGGAGGGCGACGACGCCGAGGCGGCGCTGACGTTCCTCGAAGACATCGAGATGCGCCTGCACGTCGCCCGTACGGAAGCGATGACGATCGCCAAGACCCTCGGTACCACGCACTTCTGGATGGAGCAGTCCCAGACCGACCTGCGCAACGCGGTCCGCAGCGCCGAGTCCGAAGGGTTCGTCGTCGACGACTCCGGCGCCGTGGGCGAGGCCAGCTGTGAGGCGGACGAGAGTCCGGACGAGGCGAAGAGCAAGCTCGACCGGATGAAGCGCTTCCAGGACGAGATCGACACCGCGGTCAAGGACGCCCGGAAGGCCAGCGCCGACGGGCACAAGGCGCTGTCGGAACTGCGCGGCGACCTCATGGACCGCTCCAACAAGCACATGGCCGCCGAGTCCGCCGCCGACGCCCAGCAGGCCATGAAGGACATCGGGGTCCAGGGTCCGCAGATCCCCGACAACCCCAAGGATGCCGCCGCCTGGTGGAAGGCGTTGGACGACGACACCCGCCGCGAATACACCACCCTCTACCCGGAGCGGATCGGCAAGACCAACGGCCTGCCCAGCGACGTCCGCGACGACGCCAACCGCCTGCGGCTGGACCAGGAGCTGAACTTCGTCGAGGGAAGCGACCAGGCCGTCCCCGGCATCCCGGAAGATCGCCACAACCTCCAGGTCCTCAAGGACGAGCTGGACAAACGCGACGGCGCCACCGGCAGCAAACGGCTCTACCTCCTCGACTTCGACGAGTTCGAGGACGGTAAGGCCGTCATCGCCATGGGCAATCCGGACACCGCCGACAACGTCGGCGTCCAGGTGCCCGGCACCGGCACGACGATGGACTCCACCGGCGGTCAGCTCAACCGGCTCGGAAAGCTCCAGCGCTCCGCCGAGGAGGCCGAGCCGTCCGAGAGCACCTCGATGGTCTACTGGCTCGGCTACGACGCCCCCGAGGTTCCGGTCGCCGAGGCGCCCAACCTCGCCGTCGCGGGCACCGGCCGCGCCGATGACGCGGCCCCGGCCCTACGGGACTTCACCCACGGGCTGCGCGCCTCCCGCGAGGGCGACACCCCCGCCCATATGACGGTTCTCGGCCACAGCTACGGCGCCACCGTCGTCGGCGACGCGGACGCCGGCGGCAAGGGGCTGGGAGCCGACGACATATCCGTCGTGGGCAGCCCCGGCATGACCGTCGACCGCGCCTCCGACCTGCACGTCGGCGCCGACCACTTCTACTCCGGGGTCGCTGGGGACGACCCGATCCGCCAAGCCCAGGGCCTCACCCTCGGCCCCGACCCCAACACCCAGGTCTTCGGCGGCACCCGCTTCAGCACCGACACCCACGGCCACAGCGGCTACTGGGACGACAACAGCAAGAGCCTTGCCAATCAGGGCCGGATCATCGCCGGCGACAAGCCGGACAAGGCGATGTATGCGCCCATCCAGATGTGAGTCCTCGGCGGGGGCCGGTGTGCGGCGGCCCCCGCGTGCGGACCGCCGCATACGTGCCCTCCTGTCCGCCCTGGCCGTCACGGCCCTCCTGTCCACCACCGGAGCCTGCATGTCCGACACCTCCGCAGACCTGAACAAGCCACTACCGCGCAAGAGCCGCGATGCCTCGCTGACCTGGGCGAAGCAGTACGTCGCCGCGATGGCCCACCACGCGGGCGTCACCATCGGCGACAGGTTCGGCCCGTTCACCTCCTTCGAGGACTGCGTCGGCGCGGGCGACGAGGTGGCCGACGACGGCCGGTACACCCTGACGTACACCGTCTACGCCGATGTCCGGCGGGAGGAGCAGATACCGGCCGTCCGCAAGCTCCGCGCGGTCCTGAAGGCACAGGGCGACATGGACGTCTCCGGCTACGAAGAGCGCCCCGGGGAACAGCAGGTCATCCTCGACGGCACGCATACGAAGGAGCATTTCTCCCTCATCGCCGACAGCGTCCGCAAGACCCCCGACCTCCTCCGCCTCTCCGTCAGCACTCCCTGCTTCCTTCCGCCGGGGGCGGCACAGCAGAAGTTCTGATCGATGCCGTGTCCCTCAACAAGCGGGCGAAAAGCGCCAGTTGATACGTGTGCGTACCGAAAATTCCCCGCGCGCCGCGGGCAGGCCGTGGCTACGGTGACCCGATGACGGAATTCCTTGTACTGGACGGAACGCAGAACGAACGCGCGGCCTGGCAGCGGGACTTCGAGCGGCGGCTGCGGGACGTGTACCTCGCCGCCGGGCTCGGGGCGGAAGCGGCGGAGATCCGGGTCGGCAAGGTCTGCGAGCGGGAGAAGGCCGCGGAGTGGACCGTCGCGGAGATCACCCATGGCGGCGCCCGGATCGGGTACGTCGCGGTGGGTGTCACCGCCGACCACGGCATATCCGCCGGCCGCATCGGCGACCTCTGGGTCGACGCCGCCCACGCAGGTCAGGGCCATGAACAGGCGGCCCGCGCCTGGGCCGAGGCCTGGTGTGCCGAGCGCGGCGCCCGGCGGATCAACGTCCGGGTCGCCGGGCCGGACGGCGGACTCTTCGCCGGCTACCCGGTCGAGGGCGAGGTGCGGATGCGGGTCTTCGACGGTGCGCCGCCGTCGTCCGACCACGCCACCGACCGGGCCACCGGTCAAGCCACCGACCGGGCCACCGGTCAGGCCATGGGCCAGACCGCCAGCCGGATCACCGCGCGGCCGATGACGGCGGACGAGTTCCCGGGCTGGCTCGCCGCCGAGAAGGACGCCTATGTGTTCGGCATCGTCCGCGCCGGGGCGCTGAGCCAGGAGGAGGCCCTCCGCAAGTCGGACAAGGACTTCGCGGAGCTGCTTCCCCAGGATCTGTCCACCCCCGGCCACGCCCTTCTCGTCCTGGAAGCCGCGGGCGCCCCCGTCGGCGCCGCCTGGCTCCACCACGGCCATCTGCCCGGCGTCACCTACGGCTTCAGCCTCAACGTCGACGCCGAGCACCGCGGCAAGGGCTACGGCCACGGCGCGATGGTGGTGGGCGAACAGGCCACCCGCGCCGCCGGCGACACGGCGCTGATGTTCACGGTGTGGGGCGGGAACGAGGTGGCGATGAAGCTGTACGACAGCGCCGGTTACCGGGTGCTGGAGAGCAGCCGGTCGCTTCCCGTTTCCAGCTGACTTCCCCGCCGCGCTCCGGCGGATCCCCCGCGGCCCGTGCCGGGAGAATCCCGTGGGCCCCCGCCACCCGGCGAGGGCCCACGCGCAACAGGGCCGGCGTCGGCTCAGCCCAGCTTGCTCACATCGCGCACCGCGCCCTTGTCCGCGCTGGTGGCCATCGCGGCGTAGGCGCGCAGCGCCTGGGAGACCTTGCGGTCGCGGTCCTTGGGGGCGTAGACGCCGCCGAGCGCCAGCCGGCGGGACTCCAGCTCGGTGTCGGGGACGAGGAGTTCGATGGAGCGGTTGGGGATGTCGATGCGGATGCGGTCGCCGTTCTCGACGAGGGCGATGGTGCCGCCGGACGCCGCCTCCGGGGAGGCGTGGCCGATGGAGAGGCCCGAGGTGCCGCCGGAGAAGCGGCCGTCGGTGACGAGCGCGCACGCCTTGCCCAGACCGCGGCCCTTCAGGAACGACGTCGGGTACAGCATCTCCTGCATACCGGGGCCGCCCTTGGGGCCCTCGTAGCGGATGACGACGACGTCACCCTCCTTGACCTGCTTCTTCAAGATCGCGTCGACCGCGGCTTCCTGGGACTCGCAGACCACGGCGGGGCCCTCGAACGTCCAGATCGACTCGTCGACACCGGCGGTCTTCACGACGCAGCCGTCCACGGCGAGGTTGCCGTAGAGGATCGCCAGGCCGCCCTCGGTGGAGTAGGCGTGCTCGATGTCGCGGATGCAGCCGTTCGCCGCGTCGGTGTCCAGCGACTCCCACCGCTCCGACTGGGAGAACGCGCTGGCCGAACGGACACAGCCGGGAGCCGCGTGGAACAGCTCGGTCGCCTCCGCGGACGGGGAGCCGCCGCGGATGTCCCAGTTCTTCAGCCAGTCGGCGAGTGAGGGGGAGTGGACGGTGTGGACGTCCTCGTTGAGCAGCCCGGCGCGGTACAGCTCGCCGAGGATGGCGGGGATGCCGCCGGCGCGGTGCACGTCCTCCATGTAGTACGCGCCGTTCGGGGCGACCTTCGACAGGCACGGGAGCTTCCGCGACAGCTCGTCGATCTTCTTCATGTCGAAGTCCAGCTCGGCCTCCTGCGCGGCGGCCAGCAGGTGCAGGATCGTGTTGGTCGAGCCGCCCATGGCGATGTCGAGCGCGACGGCGTTCTCGAACGCGGCGCGGGAGCCGACGGAGCGCGGCAGGACGGTGGTGTCGTCCTGCTCGTAGTGGCGCTTGGTGATCTCGACGACGGTGCGTCCGGCGTTCTCGTACAGCGCCTTGCGGGCGGTGTGGGTGGCGAGGACGGAGCCGTTGCCGGGCAGGGCCAGACCGATCGCCTCGGTCAGGCAGTTCATGGAGTTGGCGGTGAACATGCCGGAACAGGAACCGCAGGTCGGGCAGGCGTTCTGCTCGATGCGGAGGATGTCCTCGTCGGAGACGTTCTCGTTGACCGCCTCGGAGATGGCGTTGACGAGGTCGAGCTTGCGGACCGTGCCGTCGACCAGCGTGGTCTGCCCGGCCTCCATCGGGCCGCCGGAGACGAAGACGGTGGGGATGTTGAGGCGCATCGCGGCCATCAGCATGCCCGGGGTGATCTTGTCGCAGTTGGAGATGCAGATCAGCGCGTCCGCGCAGTGCGCCTCGACCATGTACTCGACGGAGTCGGCGATCAGATCGCGCGACGGCAGGCTGTAGAGCATCCCGCCGTGGCCCATCGCGATGCCGTCGTCGACGGCGATGGTGTTGAACTCCCGGGCGATGCCGCCCGCCGCGTGGATCGCCTCGGAGACGATGCGGCCCACCGGCTGGAGGTGGGTGTGGCCCGGCACGAACTCCGTGAAGCTGTTGGCCACGGCGATGATCGGCTTGCCGAAGTCCTCCCGCGCTACGCCGCTGGCCTGCATAAGGGCTCGGGCGCCGGCCATGTTGCGGCCATGGGTAACGGTGCGGGACCTCAGCTCGGGCACGATGGTCACTCCCTAGGGGATCGTCTCGGACGACCGCCGCTGCGGCACCGGAAGGAGGCGTGCGCCCCGCCGCGTACCGGCGGCGTCGTACATCAGCCGTCCTGTATCAGCTGCTGCCGAGAGTACGCTGCCGATCCGCGATCCGGACAACTCCTCCGCATGGTGAGACGGGTGACCGGAGTGCGGACGGACCCCGAGGCCGGTGCGGACGGCCCCGAGCGGCGTCGGGGCCGGGCCCCTACGGGCTCCGCGGGCGCCGTCCCTACCGCTGCGGCGACGCCAGATGCAGCCGGGTGAAGGCCAGCGCCTCGGCGAGATCGGCCTCGCGCTCCGCCGCGGACATCGCCCGACGGGTGTTGACCTCGACGACGACATGGCCGTCGAAACCGGTCACCGCCAGCTGTTCCAGCAGCTCCGCGCACGGCTGCGAGCCGCGCCCCGGCACCAGGTGCTCGTCCTTGCCCGAGCCGCTGCCGTCGGCGATGTGGAGGTGCGCCAGCCGGTCGCCCATCCGCTCCACCATCGCCAGCGCCTCGCTGCGCGACGTCGCGGTGTGCGAGAGATCGAGGGTGAAGTGACGGTAGTCGTCGTTGGTCGGGTCCCAGTCCGGTGCGTACGCCAGCATCTCGCGGTCGCGGTAGCGCCACGGATACATGTTCTCGACCGCGAACCGGACGTCGCTCTCGTGCTCCATCCGCCACACCCCGCGCACGAACTCCCGCGCGTACGACCGCTGCCAGCGAAACGGCGGATGGACGACGACGGTGGAGGCGCCCAGCTTCTCCGCGGCGTTCTTCGCCCGCTGGAGCTTGACCCACGGATCGGTCGACCACACCCGCTGGGTGATCAGCAGACACGGCGCGTGCACCGCCAGGATCGGCACCCCGTGGTAGTCGGACAGCCGCCGCAGCGCCTCGATGTCCTGGCTGACCGGGTCGGTCCACACCATGACCTCGACGCCGTCGTACCCCAGACGCGCGGCGATCTCGAACGCCGTCGCCGTCGACTCCGGGTAGACCGAGGCCGTGGACAGCGCGACCTTCGCATCGGGGATGCGCACCACTGGCTCTGTCACGAGGGACAGCGTACGGGCCGCACCGCTCAGGGCGTCGGCAGGTGGTCGAGCCGCCGCAGGATCACGCCCTCGCGCAGCGCCCACGGGCAGATCTCCAGCGACTCCACCCCGAACAGGTCCATCGCCGCCTCCGCCACCAGCGCCCCCGCCAGCAGCTGGCGCGAGCGGCCCTCGGAGACGCCGGGCAGCGCGGCACGCTGCTGCGCCGTCATCCCGGCCAGCTTCGGCACCCACTCCTCCACCTTCTTGCGCTCCAGCTCCCGCTGGACGTACAGCCCGTCCGAGGGGCGGGCGGCGCCGGTGATCCGGGCCAGCTGCCGGAAGGTCTTCGACGTCCCGACGACGTGATCGGGGTCGCCGTAGCGGGTGAAGTCGCTCACCACCCTCGCGATGTCGGCGCGCACCCGGCGGCGCAGCGCCCGGACGTCGTCCGTGCCGGGCGGATCGCCGGGGAGCGCGCCGCTGGTCAGCCGGCCCGCGCCGAGCGGCAGCGACGTCGCCGCGTCCGGTTCCTCGTCCAGCCCGTACGCGATCTCCAGGGAGCCGCCGCCGATGTCCAGGAGCAGCAGCCGCCCGGCCGACCAGCCGAACCAGCGGCGGGTGGCGAGGAAGGTCAGGCGCGCCTCGTCCTCACCGGACAGCACCCGCAGCGCGACGCCGGTCTCCTCCGCGACGCGGCGCAGCACCTGCTCGCCGTTGACGGCGTCGCGGACCGCGGACGTGGCGAACGGCAGCACGTCCTCGACGCCCTTGTCCTCGGCCACCTCACCGGCCTTGCGGACGGTCGCGACCAGCCGCTCCACGCCCGCGTCGCTTATCGCGCCGTCCGCGTCGAGCAGCTCGGCGAGCCGCAGCTCCGCCTTGTACGAGTAGGCGGGCAGCGGGCGCGCGCCCGGGTGCGCGTCGACCACCAGGAGATGGACCGTATTCGAACCCACGTCGAGGACACCGAGTCTCATACGGGGAAACCTACTGCGGCGCCCGGGGCGGCCGGGGGCGCGGGGGCGTTCGTGATGGCGCGTGCGCCCCGGGGGCCGGATCCGGGTGCGCCTCGTGCGGTCGGCGGGCCCGTACGCTGGAGTCGTGGCTACGACGAACAAGGCGAAGCGCGGGAAAGCCGCGGAGAAGGGCGCAAAGCGCCAGGCGGGCGCCCCGGCCGACGAGGTCGGCCTCGACTTCGCCCGCGCCTGGGTCACCTTCCCGGACCCGGCCGACGACGAGCAGGAATTCCGCTGCGACCTGACGTGGCTCACCTCGCGCTGGACCTGCGTCTTCGGCAGCGGCTGCCAGGGCATCCAGGCGGGCCGCGCCGACGACGGCTGCTGCACGCTGGGCGCGCACTTCTCCGACGAGGAGGACGAGGAGCGGGTCGCCGGGCACGTGGCGCGTCTCACACCGGAGCTGTGGCAGTTCCACGACGTCGGCACGGAGAGCGGCTGGACCGAGGAGGACGAGGACGGCGACCGGCAGACCCGCCGCTGGCAGGGTTCCTGCATCTTCCAGAACCGCCCCGGCTTCGCGGCGGGCGCCGGCTGCTCCCTGCACCTGCTGGCGCTGCGCGAGGGCCGCGAGCCCCTGGAGACCAAGCCGGACGTCTGCTGGCAGCTCCCGGTGCGCCGCACCTACGACTGGATCGACCGGCCCGACGACACCCAGATCCTCCAGGTGACGATCGGCGAGTACGACCGCCGCGGCTGGGGCCCCGGCGGCCACGACCTGCACTGGTGGTGCACCTCCGCCACCTCCGCCCACGGCGCCGGCGACCCGGTCTACGTCTCGTACGAACCGGAACTCACCGAACTGATGGGCAAGGAGGGCTACGCCAAGCTCGCCGAACTCTGCGAGGAACGCCTGGCCGCCACTCTCCCGCTCGCCCCGCACCCGGCGGACCCGGCGACCCCGCCGAAGTCCGCCCGCTCGGGAAAGGCGGCCAAGCTGGAGGTTCCGGAGGGGGACCGGTCCTAGGGGACGGTCTTAGGGGACCGGTCTTGAGGGGCGTTCCACCCCCGCCGTTGCGGCGTTCCGGCGTTCGGGGCTGAGGGGCGGCGGCGGTCGTCCGGTCCCGCCCGTTCCGGCGTTCCGGGGCTGTCGCTGGTGCCGATGCGGCCGGCGTCCCGGCGTTCCGGGCTGCCCGTCGACGGTGGTCCGGCCCGCCGTTCCGGCTTCCCACCTGCCCGTTCCGGCGTTCCACCCTGCCGTTCCGGCGTCCCGGCCGGTCCGTTCCCGCTTCGCCCGCCGGGGACTGCGGGACGGCGCTCAGCGCACGGTGGCCACCGGCGTGGACGAATCCGCGGGCGCCGGGCCCGTGGGCGTGGGCGCGGGGGAGTCCGGCGCCGGGCCGGTCGGCCGGGGGGACGGTGTGGCCGGGCGGGGCGGTGTGGGCACCGGGCGCGTGGGGCGCGGGCGGTCCGGGCCCGGGACGCCGGCGCCCCGGCCCTCCATCGTGACGGCGGTGGCGCCCGGTCCGATGACGATGCGGGTGCGCCACGGCCCGTCCGGCTCCCGGTCGTGGTCGACCTGCACGGTCACCGTCGTGCTCCGCCCCGGCATCAGCTCCCCGGCGGTCCGGTTGAGCTGGAGCCACGGGGCGCCCGCCGCAGCCGTCCAGCGCACCGGGGTGCCGCCGGACGCGCTGAGCGTGATGAGGGTCGTCGCACCGTGCGGCTGCGCCGCCACGGTCAGCCGCCCGGGGCCGGTGGCCCGGCGCGTGCGCCCGCCGTCCGCGCCGAGCACCTGCGCCGTCACCTCCCCCGGCCCTCCGGACGCCGACGTTGAGGAGCGCGGCGTCGTCCCGGCGTTGCCCGCGTTCTCGTACGGGCGGCCGTCCAGCCGCCCACTGTCCGAGTCGACGGCCGACACCGGGGGCGCGCTCTGCGCCTCAACCGGCGCGGGGGCGCCCCGGTACGCCGCCCACAGGGCCAGCACCGGGGCGGCCAGCACGGTGGCGACGATCGTCGTCGTCATCGCGCGGCTGCGCAGCCGCGCGCGGCGGGCCGCCAGATCCGTCGGGCGGACCGGGAAGCCCCGGCGGTCGTAGCGTGGAGAACCGTTTGCCCCACCGCTGCGGCCCGTCCGGCGCGTCCTGCCCGGCACGCCCGAACCGGCCACCCCCTCGGCCCGGCCGGACCGCGTCCGCCGGGCCGCCGCCAGCGCCCCGAACACCGCCTCCCGGGGCGCCGCGACCAGCGGCAGCGTGCCCCGGGCCGCGGGCGCGGTGCCCGGCCAGGGACCGGCGGCCGTCGCGTACTCCGCGGTGCCGCGGCACTCGGTGCAGTCGTCGACGTGCCGCACCAGCTCCCGCCGCAGCACCGCCCCCAGCAGCATCCGGGTGCCCCCGGCCAGCCGCGCCACGTCCGGGCAGTGGCCGCGCTCGACGACGGCCAGCGCGGCACGGGTCCGCTCGACCTCGCAGGACGCGGTGGCCAGCAGCGCCCGGGTGGCGACCGGATCGGTGCCGAGCACCGCGGCCACCTCCGCCGCGGGCAGCCGGTGGCGGACCGACAGCTCCAGCGCCTCGCGCTGCTCCGGCGTCATCCCCGCCGCCTCGGGCCATGCCAGCCGGGCCAGCTCGCGCCGCCCGGACTCCGGGTCCGCCGCCGGGTCCGGCGCGCCGGGATCGGCCAGCCGCCGCAGGCACGCCCAGCGGGCGAGGGCGTAGAGCCAGGGGCGGTACAGACCCGGATCGTCGGGGCGCCTGCCGTGCTGCCGCTCGGCGAGCGCCAGCGTTTCCCCGAGCACCGCGGCCGCCGCGTCGTGCGCGCACAGCACGGACAGGCAGTAGGTGAACAGCCCGTCCAGATACGGCTCGTAGCCCGCGGCCCGGACGGGGTGCCCCGGACGGCCGGGGGGACCGGGAGGGCCGGTGCGCGCGGTATGCGGCTGCCCGCCCGTGGCGCCCGGAGCGCCCGGAGTTCCCGGGGGAGGGGCCAGGACGGGCCAGGCGACGCGGACCGACCGCTCGGGGCGGACGGTCTGCTCGGGACGGTCGGACGGCACCGGTCGGCCGGGCCGCTGCGACCTGCTCCGATGCGAAGCGCCGCTGCGCGACCGGTGTGCGCCGGTGGTGTGCGTGGGGTGCTCGGGCCTGCTCATCACCCCGGCGACGGTAGGGCGATGATCCAGCGGCGCTTACCGTCTGGCCGCACATTCAACCCTAACGAGTGAGCATCTCACTCAAAAGGGGACATGAACCACCCGTTCCGCCCAAGCCTCCCGAACGCGACGACGGCTGGAACGGGCGCCTTCGGCCGTTTCCCGCGGTTCCCGCGGAACTCCGGGCCTTGCCGAGCAAGGCGGGACCCGGGCCGCGCGGGCCCGCCGTCGCCCTGCCCGGCCGCCGCCGGCCCCCGCTGTCACACCCCGCCGTTACGGTGACGTCATGGCAACCCGTAAAACGTCGGCCAAGGAGCGTCCCTCCTACCGTTGCACCGAGTGCGGCTGGACCACCGTGAAGTGGCTCGGGCGCTGTCCCGAATGCCAGGCGTGGGGCACGGTCGAGGAGACCGGCGGCGCCGGGGCGGTGCGCACCACCGCGCCCGGCCGGGTCACCACCGCCGCCGTCCCGATCGGCCAGGTCGACGGCCGCCGGGCCACCGCCCGCTCCACCGGCGTGCCCGAGCTGGACCGCGTGCTCGGCGGCGGCCTCGTCCCGGGCGCCGTGGTGCTGCTCGCCGGGGAGCCCGGCGTCGGCAAGTCCACCCTCCTGCTGGACGTCGCCGCCAAGGCCGCGTCCGACGCGCACCGCACTCTCTACGTCACCGGCGAGGAGTCCGCGAGCCAGGTCCGGCTGCGCGCCGACCGCATCGGCGCGCTCAGCGAGGACCTCTACCTGGCCGCCGAGACGGATCTCTCCGCCGTCCTCGGCCACCTCGACAGCGTCAAGCCGTCGCTGCTGGTCCTCGACTCCGTGCAGACCGTCGCCTCCCCGGAGATCGACGGCGCCCCCGGCGGCATGGCGCAGGTCCGCGAGGTCGCCGGGGCGCTCATCCGCGCCTCCAAGGAGCGCGGGATGGCCACCCTCCTCGTCGGCCACGTCACCAAGGACGGCGCCATCGCGGGCCCGCGCCTGCTGGAGCATCTCGTCGACGTGGTCCTGCAGTTCGAGGGCGACCGGCACGCCCGGCTGCGGCTGGTCCGCGGCGTCAAGAACCGCTACGGCACCACCGACGAGGTCGGCTGCTTCGAGCTGCACGACGAGGGCATCACCGGGCTCGCCGACCCCTCGGGCCTCTTCTTGACCCGCCGCGCCGAGCCGGTGCCCGGCACCTGTCTCACCGTCACCCTGGAGGGCCGCCGGCCGCTCGTCGCCGAAGTCCAGGCGCTCACCGTCGACTCGCAGATCCCCTCGCCGCGCCGGACCACCTCCGGGCTGGAGACCTCCCGCGTCTCGATGATGCTCGCCGTCCTGGAGCAGCGCGGCCGGATCAGCGCCCTGGGCAAGCGCGACATCTACAGCGCCACCGTCGGCGGTGTGAAGCTCACCGAGCCCGCCGCCGACCTCGCGGTGGCGCTCGCCCTGGCCAGCGCCGCGAGCGACACCCCGCTGCCGAAGAACCTCGTCGCCATCGGGGAGGTCGGGCTCGCCGGCGAGGTCCGGCGCGTCACCGGCGTCCAGCGGCGGCTCGCCGAGGCGGCGCGGCTCGGCTTCACCCATGCGCTGGTGCCGTCCGATCCGGGCAAGATCCCGGACGGTATGCGGGTGCTGGAGGTCGCCGACGTCGGTGAGGCGCTGCGGGTGTTGCCCAAGCGGCCCCGGCGAGCGGCCCCGCAGGAGGAGGAGGTCCGCCGGTAGACTCTGCCCCGGTCCCGCCCGCCCCACAGCAGTCCTGCCGCCGGGACACGTACGCTCCCTGATACGCCGCAGGACACCACGGCAGGGGCCGGGCGGCTGCGGACCGACAGACCTTGCGACGGAGGAGTGCAGTGGCAGCCAACGACCGGGCATCGTCTCCCGGCAGGTCCGGCGGGGGTTCCGGTACCGACGCCCTGATGCGCGCCTCGCTGAGCGCGGTCGCCCCCGGTACGGCCCTGCGCGACGGACTGGAGCGCATCCTGCGCGGCAACACCGGCGGACTGATCGTCCTCGGCTTCGACAAGACCGTCGAGTCGATGTGCACCGGCGGCTTCGTGCTGGACGTCGAGTTCACCGCCACCCGCCTGCGCGAACTGTGCAAGCTGGACGGCGCGCTCGTGCTCGACAAGGACATCAGCAAGATCCTGCGCGCCGGGGTGCAGCTGGTGCCGGACGCCTCCATCCCCACCGAGGAGACCGGCACCCGCCACCGCACCGCGCAGCGCGTCTCCATCCAGGCGGGCTTCCCGGTCGTCTCGGTGAGCCAGTCGATGCGGCTGATCGCCCTGTACGTCGACGGTGAGCGGCGCGTCCTGGAGGAGTCGGCGGCGATCCTCTCCCGAGCCAACCAGGCACTGGCGACGCTGGAGCGGTACAAGCTCCGCCTCGACGAGGTCGCCGGCACCCTCTCCGCGCTGGAGATCGAGGACCTGGTGACGGTCCGGGACGTCTCCGCCGTCGCGCAGCGCCTGGAGATGGTCCGCCGGATCGCCACCGAGATCGCCGAGTACGTCGTCGAACTCGGCACCGACGGCCGCCTGCTGACGCTCCAGCTGGACGAGCTGATCGCCGGTGTCGAGCCGGAGCGCGAGCTGGTCGCCCGCGACTACGTCCCCGAGCCGACCGCCAAGCGTTCGCGCACCGTCGCCGAGGCGCTCGCGGAGCTGGACGCGCTCACCCACACCGAGCTGCTGGAACTGCCGACCGTCGCCCGTGCGTTGGGGTACAGCGGCTCGCCCGAGACGCTGGACTCCGCCGTCTCGCCGCGCGGCTTCCGGCTGCTGGCGAAGGTGCCGCGGCTGCCCGGCGCGGTCATCGACCGCCTCGTCGACCACTTCGGCGGCCTCCAGAAGCTGCTGGCCGCCAGCGTCGACGACCTCCAGGCGGTGGACGGCGTCGGCGAGGCCCGCGCCCGCTCGGTCCGCGAGGGCCTCTCCCGCCTCGCCGAGTCGTCGATCCTCGAACGGTACGTCTGACGGCGGCGGGCCCGGGGGCGCCGGCCTCCGGGCCCTGCGTCTGCGGGCCTCCGGGCCCTGCGTCTTCGATCCGGCCGGGCGTGCGGGCTTCCGCTCGTACGCCCGGCCGTTTCATGCCCTGCGGCCGGTCCGACGGCCCGTCACTGCGCCCAGAACGCCGCCTCCTTCTCCGGCGACAGTCCGGGCGCGGGCCGTCCCGGGTGCAGCGGGGCGGTGCCGCCTACCGACCGCAGCCACTCCCAGGTGTCGGCGACCGTCTCCGTCACCGGGCGGCACCGCAGGCCGGTGGCCAGCGCCTTCGACACATCGCCGCGGTGGAGGGTGTCGTGCAGCTCGCCCGGCGGCAGCCACACCGGCAGCTCCGTCCACGGCTCGATCCCGGCTGCCGTCACCGCGTCCGGATCGGCCCAGCGCAGCTCGGCGTCCGCGCCCGTCACCCGGACGCAGGCGTCGAGGAGTTCGCCCATCGTGGCGTGGCCGGTCGGGCTGACGAGGTTGTACGCGCCGCCCGGGATCCCGTCGTGCAGCGCGTCCAGCGCCCATATGGCGAGGTCACGGGCGTCGATGTACTGGAGCGGCAGCTCGCGCGGCCCGGGGGCGAGGACCGGTCCGCCCCGGGCGATGCGGCCCAGCCACCACGGCAGCCGCCCGATGTTCTCGTACGGCCCGAGCACCAGCCCGGCGCGGGCCAGCACCGCCCGGTCGCCGAACGCCTCCAAGGCCGCCAGCTCGGCGCCCCGCTTGGCCCGCGCGTAGTCGTCGGCGGAGGTGTCGTCGGGGGAGGCGTCGACCACCGGGCCGCTCTCGTCGAGTCCCGCGGTGGACGGGAACGGGTGCACCGAGCGTGAGGAGACGTAGAGATGGCGCCCGACGCGGCCGGACAGCAGCCGTGCGGCGTCCCGGGCGGCGGCAGGCGCGCCCTTCCAGGTGTCGACGACGGCGTCCCAGCTGCCCTCCTCCAGGGCGGCGAGCCCGCCCGGCACGCTCCGGTCGCCGATCCGCACCTCCGCCCCCGGCGGCGGTGCGGAGTGCCCGCGGTGAAAGACCGTCACCTCCCAGCCCCGGGCCAGCGCCTCCTCGACGACCGACCGGCCGACGAACTCCGTTCCACCCAGCATCAGCAGCTTCATGCGGCGACTGTGCCCCGCCCGGCCCCGCCCCCGCCAGAGGCACACGCTCTGAGCGGATCTTCTGAGGGCAGAACAAGCGGAGGGCGTACGTCCGAGGGGTGGGCGGCCGGGTCGGGACGCGCGCGGGGCGGCGTGCGGGGTGCCCGGCCGGAGCATGGAACGCGCAGGTCAGAGGCTGGAACGCGAGAGGTGGGACGGCTCCGGGCGGAACGGCTTCCGGGGCCGGGCGCCGTCCCGCGGCGGGTCGGTCCGGTCAGTCCTTGGTGAGCGTGAAGTCCGTGTGCACCGCCGTCAGGCCCGGAACGGCGGCCTCGACGCGGTACTTGCCGGCGGGCACGGAGGCGGCGCTCGGGGTGGCGCACTCGGGGCCGCCGGCCCGGCGGTCCCAGGTGACGGTGCGGGTGACGGCGGAGTGCGCGGGGATCTTCATCAGGGCGGCGGCGGAGCCCTTGGGACAGTCGTCGGAGGCCCACACCGGGTCGTCGGCGGTGGTGTCGGTGATGGTCAGCACCGCCGCCTTCGCGCCGAGGTCGACCTTGCAGTCGGCGCCGCCGGTGTTCTTGACGGTCAGTTCGAACTCGGGCTTCGTACCGGGGTGGTAGGAGTCCTTCACGCTGCGCAGCACCAACTCGACGCTGTCGCCGGTGCAGTTCGGCAGCGGCGAGCCGGCCGCGACCGGCGCGCCGCCGGTGCCCGTGCCGATCGGGCCCTTGCCGGAGCCGTTGGCCCCGTCGGAACTCGCGCCGCCGGAGCCCGCACCGCCGGCGCCGGAGCCCCCGGAGCCCGAACCGCCCGAGCCGCTGCCGCCGTCGGAGCCGGAGTCGCCCGACTCGTCGCGGCCGCCCGGCTTTTGGCTGATCGCGGGGCCGGTGGAGGACGGTCCCGGGGTGATGGCGTCGGCCGGGCCGTGGCCCGCCGCGCCCTTGCCCTCGGTGCCGTCGGGGCCCTTGCCGCCGCCCCAGTTGAGGACCCACGCCACCAGGAGGGCGAGCAGCGCGAAGATGCCCAGCGCAACGGCTCTCCGCCGCCAGTAGATGGAGGAGGGGAGCGGACCGATCGGATTGCGCAGAGATCCCACGCGGAAACTCTACGAGAGATCACCACCGGGACCGGCCAGTACCCGCCGCACGAAACGGCAACTTTTCTCATGATCGTTCCGGTGGCGGGCCGGGAAGCGGTACCGGGACGCCGTCGGGGGTGTTCCCGGGGTGTTCCCAGCGTGTTCCGGTGACGGTGCGCGGGGGTGCCGGCGGGGCCGTTCCGGAACGCGCGGCCGTGGGGCGGCGGCCGACCGACGACGGGGCCGTTCCAGGGGTGAGGTCATTCCAGGGACGGGCCGCGCGTACCCCAGGTGCGTCCCCGGCCGTTCCAGGCGCATTCCTCGGCCGTTCCGGGGGCCCGCTCCCGCACAGAGGCCCGGCCGTCCGCGCGCCCGCACAGCTCCGGGGCGTCCGGCCTGTTCCCGGGACGCCCCGGAAGCCGTCCCGCCCGCGCGGCCCGCCGACGTCCCAGAACGTCCAGGAACGCCCCGGACCGTCCCGCGACCGCGCCGTCCCGCGCCTCCCGCGGCCGTCCCACCGCGCGCCGTCCCGCCCCGCCCGCACCGTTCCCGAACGGTCACCGAACCGGCGCTCCGCGTTGGCCGGGCGGTCCCGGACCCGTACGCCAGATGCGCTAAGGGCCCGGCATTACGTACCGTCTGCCCTCATGAACAGCACCGACCTCTATCGCGATGTCACGGACTTCGCGCACGGCACCCCTGGGTGGGTCCATTCCTTCGCCGATGCCGGTACCGAAGGCGGGATTCTGCTCCTGATGGCGGTGGCCGTCCTCGGCTGGTGGCGGGCGCGGCGCCTCGAACCGCGCGCGGTCGCGCTGGCCGTGCTGGTGCCGGTGGGCACGGCCGTCGCCTACCTCCTGAGCGAGATCCTCAAGAGCTTCGTCCAGGAGGAGCGGCCGTGCCGGGCGGTGGCGCACGCCGCCGCGTCGATCGCCACCTGTCCGCCCGAGGGGGACTGGTCCTTCCCGAGCAACCACTCGGTGATCGCCGCCTCCCTCGCCGTCGGGATCTTCATCGCCTGGCGGGCGGCGGCCTGGCTGGCGGTGCCCGTGGCGCTGCTGACCGGCTTCTCCCGGGTCTTCGTCGGTGTGCACTACCCGCACGACGTCGCCGCCGGACTGCTCTTCGGCGCCGTCATCGCGGCGATCTGCGTGCCGGTGCTGGCCGGTCCGATGACCGCGCTGGTGATCAAATTGCGTACCGGGCCGCTGAAGCCGCTGGTCGAGGCGCGGCGGGGGTCGCACGCGGCCGGCTGACCGGCGGAGGGGGAACACCGAGTGGCGGCACGGGGCTATGCGTCCCGGGGCCGCCACTCCTGTTTGTGGCCGAAGCCCCGGCCGTTGTCGATCAGCCGCAGCCAGTCGGGGCGCAGCTCCCACAGCGCGGTCCGTTCCAGGGCCGCGCGCAGCCGTTCGTCCCCGGCCACGAACGGGAAGCGGCCGGTGTACGCGTTCCAGCCCGCCATCCGCGCGGCGCCGGTCAGCTCCCGGCATCCGCCGCGTCCCTGGAGCCCGGTGAGCCCGCTCCACTCCTGCCCGTCGCGCTGCGCCGTGAACGCCACCCGGGCCCCGGGCCGGGCCAGCGCCCGTCCGTGCCGGGTGGAATGCGCGGTGACGAAGTACAGCAGGGGCGCGGACGCGTCCCCGCCCGGCGCGTAGAGCACCGCGCACGCCTGCGGCCCGTCGTCGTCCGCGTAGGCGAGCGTCAGCGTCGTGTGGGCGGCCAGCGCCTGCCGGATCTCGGGCGGGCAGCCGCCGGCCCCGGCCGCCGCGGCCCCGTCGCCCGGCCCGGAACCCTCGCCGCCGGGCCTCTCGCCTACGGGTGCATCGGGCCTGCCGCCCCCGGGTGCGCCGGGCCGCTCGCCCCCGGGTCCGCCGGGTGCCCCGCCCGTGGGCCCGTCCGTCTCGTACGTGGTCATCGTCGCCGTCTCCTGATCCTGGTGCCGCACCGGCCGGACCGCGGCTCACCGCCGCCCGTCCCTCCACTCTGCCGCCCCGGACGGACCACCCGCGGGCGGGGGCGCGCCCCAGGGAAACCGCACCCGGCGAGCAGGCCGTACTCCACGTGGCCGGGGCCCGCCGCCCGGGGGAGCCGCACCCGGCGAGCAAGCCGTACTCCACGTGGCCGGAGCCCGTCGCCCGGTGCGCCGTCCCGGGCGAACGGCCCGGTGCCCATACGGCCAGGCTCCCGCCGCAGGTGAGCCCCCCTCGGGGGAGGCGGGAGGCTCCGGCCCGCCGCACCCCTACCCCCGGTAAGCCGCCACCCGTACGTACCGAGCCTCCCGCGTGCGGGTGGGCGTGCGGTGGTGCGGGCCCGGCGCGTTTCACGGCCGGGTGCGCCCGTGCCAGGATCGTCGGGCCATGACTTCCATCCCTGCCACCACCCCCACGGTCCCGCCCTCCGCCGCCTCCCTGCCCTCCGCCGCCGTACCGGCCTCGGAGGGGTCCGACGGGTCCCAGCTCCACGGCCCCGTCACCGACTGGTTCGACGCACACGCCCGCGACCTGCCCTGGCGCCGCCCCGAGGCGGGCGCCTGGGGCGTGATGGTCAGCGAGTTCATGCTCCAGCAGACGCCGGTCAGCCGTGTGCTGCCGGTCTACGAACAGTGGCTGGCCCGCTGGCCGCGCCCCGCCGATCTGGCCGCCGAGGCGCCCGGCGAGGCGGTCCGCGCCTGGGGCCGGCTCGGCTACCCGCGCCGCGCGCTGCGCCTGCACGCCGCCGCGCTGGCCATACAGGAACGCCACGGCGGGGACGTCCCGCGCGAGCACGGCCAGTTGCTGGCGCTGCCCGGAGTCGGCGAGTACACCGCCGCCGCCGTCGCCTCCTTCGCGTACGGGCAGCGGCACGCGGTGCTGGACACCAACGTGCGGCGGGTCTTCGCCCGCGCGGTCACCGGCCGCCAGTTCCCGCCGAACGCCACCACCGCCGCCGAGCGGAAGCTCGCCCGGGCGCTACTGCCGGACGACGAGCGGATCGCGGCGAAGTGGGCGGCGGCCACGATGGAGCTGGGCGCGCTGGTGTGCACGGCGCGCGGCCCGGAGTGCGGACGCTGCCCGATCGCCGCCCGGTGCGCCTGGAAGCTGGCCGGATCCCCGCCCCACGAGGGCCCGGCCCGCCGCACCCAGACGTACGCGGGCACCGACCGGCAGGTCCGCGGCAAGCTGCTGGCCGTCCTGCGGGAGGCGCTGGCGCCGGTGCCGCAGGCGACGCTGGACGCGGTGTGGGACGAGCCGGTGCAGCGAGCCCGTGCGCTGGACGGCCTGGTCTCCGACGGTCTGGTCGAACCGCTGCCCGGCGGCCGCTACCGCCTGCCGCGCACCTGACCCGGCCGCCTGACCGGCTGTTCCACGGAGGGACGCGTCCCAGGGCGCGTCCCTCCGGCGTTCCCGGGACGCCGTTCCAGGAACGGTGCGCCCGCCGTTCCCGGGACGCCCGGACCGTTCCGGGAACGGCCCCGCACCGTTCCGCGGAACGGCCCGCCGCACACCGCCGCGGGCCCCGCACCGCGCCCCGGCCGTCCCCTCCCCGCCATCCCGGCCGTCCCCTCCCCGCCGTCCCGGCCCGTTCGTCCCTCCGGCGGTCCCCGTCCGTCCGGAGGATGACGCAATTCGGACCCGCCGTCCGTCCCTGGTAGGACCCCCGAGCCGCTGTTACACAACCGACGGATTTCCGTGCACTGCCTGTGGTGCCGACGCACATTGCGCCGCAACACCCCCTCCGTAGCGTCCTCCTCGTGCCGGAGATGACCACCGGCACGGTCAACGTGGGGAATCGCAAGCGGAGCGGAGGCGTCGGGATGGCGACCAGCGGCGGCAAGGTACTGGACTTCGAGGAGTACGTACGGACGCGGCAGGAGGCCCTGCTGCGCAGCGCCCGGAGGCTGGTGCCGGACCCCGTGGACGCCCAGGACCTCCTGCAGACGGCGCTGGTGCGCACCTACGGCCGCTGGGACGGCATCGCGGACAAGTCGCTGGCCGACGCCTACCTGCGCCGCGTCATGATCAACACCCGTACCGAGTGGTGGCGGGCGCGGAAGCTGGAGGAGGTGCCCACCGAGCAGCTGCCCGACGCCAGCGTCGACGACGGCACCGAGCAGCGCGCCGACCGCGCCCTGCTGATGGACATCCTCGGGGTGCTCGCTCCCAAGCAGCGCAGCGTCGTCGTGCTGCGACACTGGGAGCAGATGAGCACCGAGGAGACGGCTGCCGCGCTCGGCATGTCGACAGGTACCGTCAAGAGCACGCTGCACCGGGCCCTGGCCCGGCTCCGCCAGGAGCTGGCCGACCGTGACATCGACGCGCGCATGCTGGAGCGCGGCGAGACGGAGCGGGATCGGTGCGCGGCCTGACCGGTACGGCAGCAGGAACGGCGGCTGTGCGAACAGCACGGTGAGCAGGAGCGGATTGACCAGGAACAGGTTGACCACGGGCGGGTTGACCACAGGCGGCGCGGCCACGGCGGGGGTGGCCGCGCTCGGTCTGCTGCTCGCCGGCTGCCACCCCGGCAGCGAGGGCGTCCGCAGCGAGGGCACGCCGACCAGCACCGCCCCGGCCCCCGGCCACGCCCCCTCCACCGACCCCACGCCCACCACCGGCGCGTCCCTGAAGAAGGTCGACGCGGTGGCGCTGCTGAAGGGCGACGCGAAGGTCAGCGGCGAGGTGAAGCGGACGCTCGCCAAGCCCTGCGTGGCGGACGCGTACCCGGTCGAGGTGACGTACGCCTCAGTCACCGGCAGCAAGGCTCCCGACGTCATCGTCAACGTCATGACCTGCGCGGATTCCATCGGTATCGGTGCCTACGTCTACCGCAAGAGCGCCGCGGGCGGCAGCGGGTATGACAACGTGTTCAGCGATGAGCAGCCGTCCGTCTCCGCCGGGGTCAACAAGGGGGACCTGGAGATCTCCAAGCAGACCTACGGCACCGGCGACAAGGTGTGCTGCCCGTCCGGCGAGGACGTGACCACCTACCGCTGGTCCCACGACCGTTTCACGGAGCTGGACCGGTACCACACGGACTACAGCAAGACCACCGTCGACGGCCCCGGGCCCGATGACGACGACACATCGGAGGGTTGAGAGAACGGCATGGCCGACACCCATGTGCTCTTCGTCGAGGACGACGACGTCATCCGCGAGGCCACCCAACTCGCCCTGGAACGCGACGGCTTCGTCGTCACGGCGATGCCCGACGGCCTCGCCGGCCTGGAGGCGTTCCGCGCCGACCGGCCCGACATCGCGCTCCTCGACGTGATGGTCCCGGGCCTGGACGGCGTCAGCCTCTGCCGCCGCATCCGGGACGAGTCCACCGTCCCCGTGATCATGCTGTCCGCGCGCGCCGACTCCATCGACGTCGTCCTCGGCCTGGAGGCAGGCGCCGACGACTACGTCACCAAGCCGTTCGACGGCGCCGTCCTCGTCGCCCGCATCCGCGCCGTGCTGCGCCGCTTCGGCCACGCCAGCGGACCCGACGCACGCAACGGAGCCCAGGCTTCCGGCGCCGATGCCGGGCCCGCCGAGGCGATACTCCGGTTCGGGGACCTGGAGGTCGACACCGAGGGCATGGAGGTCCGCAAGGGCGGCGAGCCGGTCGCGCTGACGCCGACCGAGATGCGCCTGCTGCTGGAGTTCTCCGACGCCCCCGGCACCGTCCTGACCCGCGACCGCCTGCTGGAGCGGGTGTGGGACTACGGCTGGGGCGGCGACACCCGCGTCGTCGACGTCCACGTCCAGCGGCTGCGCGGCAAGATCGGACAGGACCGCATCGAGACGGTCCGCGGCTTCGGCTACAAGCTGAGAGGCTGACGCGCCAGGTGTTGAGGCTCCCCCTGCGGACGGGGCTGAGATGGAAGCTCAGCGCCGCCATCGCGCTGGTCGGCGCGCTGGTGGCGGTGGCGCTGAGCCTCGTCGTGCACAACGCGGCGCGCGCCTCGATGCTCGACAACAGCCGGGACGTCCAGATCGAGCGGCTGAACTCCACCCAGCGGATCTACGAGTCGACCGGCCAGCTGCTGTTCAGCGCCAAGATCGACGATCCGGCGATCCCGGCGGAGCTGCGCAAGGAAGTCCTCACCAACACCCGCGCCACCTACCTCCAGGACAACGGCGAGGCCGCCCCCGAGGTGTGGGCCGCCTCCCCGCTCGGCGGCGGCCGCGTCCTGTCGATGCACGGCCGCTACTACGACCGCTTCAAGGTCCTCGACGATCTCGACCAGGCGCTGGTCGTCGGCTCGACCGCGGTCGTCGTCGGCGGCTGCGCGCTGGGCGTCCTGGTCGGCGGCCGGCTCTCGCAGCGGCTGCGGAAGGCCGCGGCGGCCGCCGGGAAGCTCGCCGACGGCGACACCTCGGTCCGTATCCGGGACGCGGTCGGCGGCCGCATCCGGGACGAGACGGACGATCTGGCCTGGGCGGTCGACGCGATGAACGACGCGCTCCAGCAGCGCATCGAGGCGGAGCGCCGGGTCACCGCCGACATCGCCCACGAACTGCGCACCCCCGTCACCGGCCTGCTCACCGCCGCCGAGCTGCTGCCCCCGGGCCGCCCCTCGGAGCTGGTGCGCGACCGGGCGCAGGTGCTGCGCACCCTCGTCGAGGACGTGCTGGAGGTGGCGCGCCTCGACGGCTACGCGGAGCGCGCCGAGCTGCAGGACGTGGCGCTCGGCGAGTTCGTCGCCCGCCGGGTGCGGGCCCTCAACGCCGATGTGCGGGTCGAGATCGTCCGGGACGCGGAGGTCACCACCGATCCGCGCCGCCTGGAACGCATCCTCGGCAACCTCATCGCCAACGCCGCCCGGCACGGCAAGCCGCCCATCGACGTGATGGTCGAGGGCCGCATCGTGCGCGTCCGCGACCACGGCAAGGGCTTTCCGGAGGCGCTGCTGAAGGAGGGGCCGAGCCGGTTCCGTACCGGCAGCAGCGACCGGGCCGGCCGCGGCCACGGCCTCGGCCTGACCATCGCCGCAGGTCAGGCCCGGGTCCTCGGCGCCCGCCTGACCTTCCGGAACGCCGATGAACTGGGCGACGGCTCGACCGGTGCCGTCGCCGTCCTCTGGCTCCCGGAGAACGCCCCCACGGCCACCGGCAGCTTCCCGGTGATCCATCTGCCGGAGCGCTGAGGGGCCGGGGCGCCGAGGAGCCGGGGCGCGATCCCGTGAGGGACGTTCCACCCTTACGGGACCGCGTTCCACCCTTACGGGACCGAGTCCCGTCCCTTACGGGTTCACGGGCCCGCCGTCCCTCACGGCCCCGCCTCCGCCAGCATCGCGCTGATCCACAGCTCCGGGACGAGCCGGTATCCCGTTCCGTGCCGTTCCACCCGTCCCAGCCCCGGGTACTCCGTGTGCGCGCCCGCGAGCAGCGCGCCGTCCGCCGCCGCGCCGCGCAGCACCGCCTCCCGGGTGCGGGCCGCGGCCGGGGCGTCCTCGTCGAAGACGACGGTCGCATCGGGCCGCGGTGCCTGGACGGCCGGCAGATGCAGCAGATCGCCGACGAGGAGGACGGTCCGGCCGCCGCCGGTGAGCCGGTAGCCGCAGTGGCCCGGCGTGTGGCCGGGCAGCGGGAACGCCGTGACGCCCGGCAGGACGGCGCCCTCGCCGGTGAACGTCCGGATGCGGCCCCGGTACGGCGCCAGCGCGCGTGCCGCACCGGCGCGGGTGATCTCCGGCGCCCACGGCGGCAGCCCCTCGGCGGGCTCCGGCACCGGTGCGCCGACGCCGTCCGGCAGCCAGTACGCCAGCTCCTGCGCGGACAGCACCACCTCGGCGTGCGGGAAGAGCGCGTCGCCGTCGGCGGTGACGAGGCCGCCGGCGTGGTCCAGGTGGAGATGGGTGAGGAGGACGGTCCCGATCTCCTCGGGCGCCACGCCGGTCCCGGCCAGCGCGTGCGGCAGATGGCCCAGGGTGGGGCCCCAGCCGTGCCCCATGCCCGCGTCGATCAGGGCGGGCCGGTGCCCCGGCCCCCGGAGCAGATACATGGTGTGGGTGAGGGCGGCGCACTCCGGACGGTGCGACGCCTTCTGGAGGCGCGCCGCCTCCCGGGTGTCGAAGCGGGGCAGGACGGTCGCCAGATCGGCGGCGAAGAACCCGTCGCTGAGGGCCGTCAGGGTCGCCGCCCCGACGGGCCAGTGGACGGCGCTGGAGTAGGGGCTCGGGACAGTGGATGCCATGGTCTCTCCTGTCGTCGCCGCCAGTATGGAGAGACCGGGTGCCGGGGCGACAGACCCGCAACGGGCGCCCCGCCCTTACGGGTTACCGCCAAGGGCTCACCCGTACGGCCCTGCCCTTACGGGGTCGTCCCGTAGGGGCGGAGCCGTAAGGGCCGCGGCGGGGCGGGGTGAGCTCAGCCCTCCGCGGGGCGCGGCACGGCGGCCGGGCGCACGGGGTGCTTGCTGAGGACGGAGACCCGGTTGAAGGCGTTGATCGTGATCGCCGCCCAGATCGCGGCGGAGATCTCGGCGTCGGTGAACACCTCGCGGGCGGCCGCGTACGCCGACTCCTGCGCGGCGGCGTCCGCGGGATGCGTCGTCGCCTCGGCCAGGGCCAGCCCCGCGCGCTCCCGCGGCGTGAACAGCTCCGTGTCGCGCCAGGCCGGCAGCGTGCCGAGGCGCTGCGGGGACTCGCCCGCGTACAGCGCCGCCCGGGTGTGGGCGTTCAGGCAGTAGGCGCAGCCGTTGATCTGGGAGACGCGCACATTGATCAGTTCCAGCAGGAGGGGGTCGAGACCGGCCTCGACGGCGTCCGCGTGGGCCGCCTGGGCGGCGCGCCGGAAGGCCCGGTAGGTCTCGGGGGACTGCTTGTCGATGAAGACCCGCCGGTTCTGTGCCTCTGTGGTTGTCGCGTCGTTCACTGCTACGCCCTCCCTGACATGCGGCCACTCGTTCGCGTGGCGGCCTTGCGATTAGTTTAGTATTCAACCATCATGGGGGCGGGAGAACCAAGGAGGGGCAGAAAATGAGCAACAGCAACCCGGCGCCGACCGAGGCGCCCACGGCCACGCAGCCGGACGGGGACGCCGCGGGCGGGCCGCCGGTGCAGGTGCTGCCGGCGCGCGCGGTGCCCCTCGGCGGCCCGCGGGCGATGACGGTCAGGCGCACCCTCCCGCAGCGCGACCGGTCGCTGATCGGCGCCTGGTGCTTCGTCGACCACTACGGGCCCGACGACGTCGCCGCCACCGGCGGAATGGACGTCGCACCGCACCCGCACACCGGGCTGCAGACCGCGAGCTGGCTGTTCAGCGGCGAGATCGAGCACCGCGACAGCCTCGGCAGCCACGCCTACGTGCGGCCGGGCGAGCTGAATCTGATGACCGCCGGACGGGGCATCAGCCACTCCGAGGTCTCCACCCAGCGGACCACGGTGCTGCACGGCGTCCAGCTGTGGATCGCGCTGCCCGAGAAGGACCGGCACACCGGACGCGACTTCCGGCACCACGTCCCCGCTCCCGTCGCCCTCCCCGGCGGCCGGGTCCGGGTCTTCCTCGGCACGCTCGCCGGGGAGACCTCGCCGGTGCCGACGTACACCCCGCTGCTCGGCGCCGAGATCGTCATCGACCCGCTGGCGAGCGTCACCCTGACCGTCGACCCCGGCTTCGAGCACGGCGTCCTCGTCGACCGGGGAGACGTACGCGTGGCGGGCACCCCGGTGCCCCGCGGGGAGCTGGGCTACCTCGACCCCGGGGCCCGGACGCTGACCCTCGCCAACACGGCGAACGAGCCCGCGCGGCTCCTGCTGCTGGGCGGCGCGCCGTTCGGCGAGGAGATCGTCATGTGGTGGAACTTCATCGGCCGCAGCCACGCGGACATCGTCGCGGCGCGCGAGGAGTGGGAGAGCGGCGCCGCGCGCTTCGGCACCGTCCACGGCTACCCCGGGGAGCGCCTGCCGGCCCCCGAGCTGCCGCACTCCTCCCTCAAACCGCGCGGCAACCCGGCACCGCGCTGACCGGCATCATCGCCCGAAGCGACCATCCTCGAAGCAACCACCGCCCGGGCCGCCACCGGCCCGGGGCGACAGCCCCAAGGCAAGGAGAAAGCGTCATGGCATCCTCCGTCACCCCCGTCGTGGAGCACCGCGGCACCGAGAACCGCTACGTCATCACCGTGGACGGTGAGCCGGCCGGCTTCACCGCCTACCGGGACCGCGGCGGGCAGCGGGTCTTCTTCCACACCGAGATCGACGACCGCTTCGCCGGCCGCGGCCTGGCATCGACGCTGGTCACCGAGGCGCTGGCCGATGTGCGCGGCAGCGGGAAGCGGGTCGTTCCCGTCTGCCCGTACTGGGCCGCGTACATCGGGAAGCACCCGGAGGCCGCCGATGTCACCGACCCGGTGGACGCGGACGTCCGCCACTGGCTGAAGGAGCAGCTCGGCTAGGGACGGACGCGTCCGGGCCGTCACGGAGCCGTCATCCGGCGCGAATCCCCCGCGCACACCGCCTTCCTAGGGTCGGGGCCATGAGCGCCCGAAAGAACCTCTGCGTCAGCGCCGTGGCGGCGGCAACCCTCCTCACCGCCCTGGGAGTGGCGACGACCGCCTCGGCATCGGTGGCGGACCCGGACGCGGGCCCGTCCCCGGCGGTGGGCACGGCGGGGGCCGCGTCCGGGTACCACGTCGACTCCTACGACGTCCGCCTCGACTACGACCCCGCCGGGGAAACCCTCACCGGGGAGGCCACCTTGGACCTCGTCGTCAAGGAGCGGCAGGACGCCCTCGACCTCAAGCTCCAACTCCCCGCCCGCTCCGTGCGGGTCGACGGGGCCGCGGCCACGGTCTCGGCCGACAAGAGCACCCTGCACGTGAAGCCGGCGTCCCCGCTCGCCCCGGGCAAGCACGCGGTGCACGTCACCTACGCGGGCAACCCGGACCACATCCTCGACGCGCCGGACGAGTCCAATCCCACCTGGGCCCCGACCAAGGACGGCGGCCACTACCTCGCGCTCAACAGCACCGGCGTCCTCTTCCCGGCCAACACCGACGCCACCGACCGCTCGGCCGTCCACCTCCGGGCCACCGTCCCCGACGGCTGGACCGCCGTCTCCAACGGCCCGTCTCGCGCGCCCCGGAAGGACGGCGACCACAAGGTCTACGAGTGGGACAACCCGGATCCGATGCTCGCCTCCTACGTGCAGTTCGGCGTCGGCGACAAGTGGACCGAGGCGGACGCGAAACTGGCGGACGGCACCCCCGTGCACTTCGTCCACGGCGACGGCGCGGCCGACCGCGCCCGGAAACTGGCCGAGCCCCTGACCGAGGCGGCCACCTGGGAAGCGGGCCTGTTCGGGAAGTACCGCCACAAGAGCCTGACCGTCTCGTTCCTGGACTTCAAGGACGTCTACACACCGAACGTGACCGGCTGGAACACCATTTCCATGGCCATGGAATACCAGGGGGAGGAGGGACCGCGGCCCACCACCCAGGACGTCCTGGTCCACGAGCTGGCCCACACCTGGCTGGAGGCCGTCCCGGCCCGGGACGACAAGGTGGAGGAGGCCATCCCCACCTATCTGCAGTGGGCCTGGCAGGAGAAGTTCCGGGGCGCGGACCTCGTCGCGAAGTACCGGGAGCGGGTCAAGGACATCCAGTGGGAACGCTCCAGCGTGTACACGGTCGGCGATGTGAGCATGTACGCGCTCCGGCGGCTGACCGGGGACGCGGCGTTCGACCGTGCGCTGAAGGACTGGGTGCCCGCCCACGCCGGCCGTCCCACCGCCTGGGACGCGTTCCGGACCGCCCTGGAACGGCATTCCGGCAAGGACCTGAAGCCGTTCTTCGCCGCCTGGTACCCGGCGGAGCCCGGCTACCCCGGTGACGACTTCGTCTGGCCCGCCTGGGCCAAGGGCTGACGGCCCGCGCCGCGCTCACCCGCTCCGGGGCCGGGCGGGCCGCTGCCCCCGAGCGGGTGCGCCCGATCCCTGAGAGGCTGGGGGAGGAAAGGGGGACACCCATGACCGACGATGCCGTGCACCGCAAGACGGAACCCGAGCCGGTCCGGGACCCGGCCGCCGACCACCTGCTCACGCCGGCCAACTGCGCCGTGGTCTTCATCGACTACCAAGAGGGCCAGTACGCCACCATCGGCTCGGCGAGCCGCGCGGAGATCGATCTCGGCGCCCTCACCCTGGCCAAGCTCGCCCGTGCCTACGAGCTCCCGACCGTGCTGAGCACCGTCGGCGTGGGGATGGGCGTCAACAAGGCCACCGTCCCCGAGATCACCGCGGAACTGCCCGGCGTACCGGAGATCGACCGCACCGGGGTCAACTCCTGGGAGGACGCCGACTTCCGCGCCGCGATCCGGGGCACCGGCCGCGAGAAGATCGTCATGGCCGGGCTGTGGACCGAGGTCTGCCTCGCCTTCCCCACCCTGGACATGCTCCGCGAGGGCTTCGAGGTCTACCCGGTCATCGACGCGGTCGGCGGCGTCTCCCCGGTCACCCACGCCACCGCGATCCAGCGCATGATCCAGGCAGGCGCCCAGCCGGTCACCTCCCTCGCGTTCGGCAGCGAACTCATGCGCAACTGGGCCCGCGCCGACTCCGACCTCTTCCGCACGATCATCAACGACTACTTCCGCCGCAAGCAGGCCATCGGCGAGCAGACCGGCAGCCTCTTCCGCTGAGCGCACCCGCCACCGGCCTCCGGGGGCGCAGACCCCGCCCGTAGGGGACGAGCCCTACGGGACGTGCGGCGCCCTTACGGGATGCGTCCCCTACGGGATCCGTTCTCCACGAGGCGTCAGCGCCCCAGGCTCCCGCTCCAGTACGCGTCGTCCATCGTCATCGCGTCCGGGCTGAACTCGACCTCCGCCTTCCCGGCGGCCTTCGGCGGCAGCGAGAACGCGTACCTGCCGACGGCCTTGCGCCCCGGCAGGACGTAACCGTCGATGACCTTCTGCCGCCCGCTGCCGTCGATCACCAACTCCGCCGTCGCGCCGTCCGCGTCGTTGACGTCCGGCAGCCCGGTATCGACCCGGACCCGTTCCTTCCCGGTGTTGACCACGGTGACGGTGACCTCGATGGCCTTGTTGCCCTCGGCGTGCCCGTTGGCGAACTCGTCCGGCGTGAACGGCCCCGGCTTGCCGACCGTGACCTTCAGCCCGTTGGGGAAGGTGTACGCCTCCCCGAACGCCAGGTGGCGGGCCTTCTCCGCCTCCTCCGCCGCCTTCTCCCGCGCGGCCTGCGCCCGCTCGGCCGCCCGGTCGGCGGTGTCGGCCTCCTCGGCCTCGGCCCGCGCGTGATCGACCGCCTTGCCCACGATCACCACCGTGAAGACCAGGCTCGTCGCCGAGATCAGCAACCCGGCGATCCCCAGGAACACACCGGCCAGCGCCATGCCCCGGTTCGTCGCCACGCCCTTGCGCACCTGCGAGACGCCGATGCCGCCGAATATCAGCGCCAGCAGCGCCGGCAGCCACGCCAGCCAGAACAGCACGATGAAGAGGGCGAGGACGAGACCGGTGGCGCCGAGCACCAGCGCGCTGACGCCCATGCCGTTACGGGGATGCGGCGCGCCCCACGGAGCCGCCGCCGGAGACGGCGCCCACTCGGCCGGCTCCGCCCCGGGCGGCGGCGGTGCCCAGGGATCGCGCGCGGCGTCCTCGGCTCTGCCGTCGGGCTGCTGGTCTCCGGGGGGAGCGGGCACACTCATGCGATGTCCTCGTAGTCCTCGTATCGATCCGAAAGAGACGAACGTGCGACAGTAACAGTCGGTTTTACGCACTCATTGCCTATTTTTCGGGCGCGCGACGCCCCCGGCCACGGCGGCAACCGCACGGGCCCGCGCCGGTGTTCCCGGCCGCCGGGCGGCCCGCATGCGTACCTGCGATCAACAACCGTGCGCGGTAAGAGGGTTGACGGCGACGGACCCGGTCACCAGGCGGACGGATCCTTCGCCGCCGCGGCGAAGACCGTGCCGTCCGGGGACGCCCCGTAGACCCGGTCGCCGTGCGGGGCGGGCGCGGGCACCGTCTCCAGGAAACCGTTGTGGCGGGTGGCCTTGAGGCGGGGCGGGGTCTGGCCGGTCAGATCGCCGTTCCGGGCGTCGAGGGCGAGGAGACGGCCGTCGGCGGACGAGAAGTACAGCCGGTCGTCGGCCGTGACCACCGGCGCGGAACCGCGCGCGACGGAGGTCTCGACGTCCCACTCCCGCGCCCCGACGGCCTGCAGCGCGCCGCCCTCGGCCAGCAGATACGCCGTCTCGCCGCGCACCGCCGCGAGGACGCCGTCCAGCGGGGCGGCGAGCGGCAGCCGGCGGCTGCGCCGGGTGTGCGGGTCGTAGCGGACGACGGCGACGGTGCGGGAGACGAACTTCGGCTCGCTGACGGTGAGATAGAGCGAGCCGGAGGCGCCCGCGCCGGCGACCGTCAGCATGCCGGGCAGCTCCGCGTGCCAGCGGACCTCGCCGGACGCCGGGTCGATCGCGGTGACCTGGGTGGCGCTGCCGTCGGCGGTGGTCTCGGCGGCGTACGCGGTGCGGGCGCCGGCCCCGTACGTCCGGAACGAGGGGAGCGCGTGCCCGGGGAACGTGCGGTGCCAGCGGGTGCGGTGGGTGGCGCTGTCGAGGGCGGTGACGGTGCCGTCGGCGGCGGTCAGCAGGACCGTGTTCCCGGCGACGGCGGCGCCGCCCTGGTAGGCGGTGAGGTCGGTGGACCAGCGGGTGCGGCCCCGGCCGCCGGCGGACGGGTCGAGGGCGCTCAGCCGGGTGCGGTCGGCGGAGGTGACGTAGAGCAGGCCGCCGGAGAGCTGCGGGGCGGGCGGCGCGGTGTCCGTCTTCCCCGCCGGCGGCGCGGCGCGGCGCCACACGACCTCGCCGGTCGCCGGATCGAGCCGGGCGGCACTCACCCCGCGCTGCGCACAGAAGACGGCGCCGCCGCTGCCCGCCGTACACGCCGGCATCTCGGCCTCGTACCCGGCGGGACGCGGCAGCAACGTGGTGCGCCAGGGGTGGAACGCGGCGGTCGGGGAGACGGCGGGACGGCGCGGCGCCTCATCGCCGGCGGTGACCTGCGCGATGACGAAACCGCCGGTCAGCGCGGTGGCGAGCCCGGCGGCGACCCAGACGAGAAGCCGCCGGCGAGGGCGCCGCGCCGTCCCGGGCGCCTCGTTCGAGGGGCGGGACGGGACCTCGGCGCCGGGTGCCGTCCCGGCCTGGAACGCGGCCTTCGGGGCGGAGCCGGGCTTCGTTCCGGCCTCCGGCTTCGTCCCAGCCTGGAACGCGGCGTCCGGGGCGACCTCCGGCTTCGTTCCAGCCTGGAATGAGGCGTCCGGGGCGGCATCGGCTTCCGTTCCAGCCTGGAACGCGGCCTCCGGCTCCGCGCCGGGCTCCTGCTCCGTCACGTCCCGCAGCGCGTCCCGTACGTGCGTCACCTCCGAGGACGGCGTGTCCGCGGCGGGCCACCCCGGAACGGACGCCTGATCCGGCACCGCCGGCTTCCCCGGAACGAGCGAACGGTCCGGCGGCCCCGCCTGCCCCGGAACGCGCGGTGCGGCCGCGAACCCCACCGGGGTGTCGGACGGCCCGCCCTCGGCCAGCCGCTCCCACAGATCGAGATGGATCTCGGTCGGCAGATCCGTCCGCAGCCGGTCCATCAGGGCGCGCGGCGTCGGCCGGTCCGCCGGGTCCTTCGCCAGACAGGCGGCGATCAGCGGCGTCAACTCCTCGGGCACACCGTCCAGATCGGCCTCGTCGTGCACCACCTGGTACGCGACGATGTACGGGCTGTCCGAGTCGAACGGCCCCCGGCCCGTCGCCGCATGCACCAGCACCGACCCCAGCGCGAAGACATCCGCCTGCGGACCCACCTCGCGCGGACGCTGGAACTGCTCGGGCGCCATGAACGGCGGCGTCCCGATGAGTTTCCCGGTCTCGGTGCGCATCTCGCTGTCGGACGGCCGCGAGATCCCGAAGTCGATGACCTTCGGGCCGTCCGCCGCCAACAGGACGTTGCTCGGCTTCAGATCGCGGTGCACCACCCCGGCGCGGTGGATGTCGCGCAGCGCCTCGGCGAGGCCGCAGGCCAGCGCCCGCACCTCGCACGGCGGCAGCGGCCCGTTCCGCTTCACCTGCTCGGCGAGGGTCGGCCCCGAAATGTGCAGCGTCGCCATCCACGGCCGGGCGGCGTCCGGGTCCGCGTCCACGACCGGCGCGGTGAACGCCCCGCTGACCCGCCGGGCGGCCGCCACCTCCTGCCGGAACCGCCCCCGGAACTCCGGGTCCTGCGCGAACTCCGCATGAATGACCTTGACCGCGAGCGGCAGCCCCGACGACGAACGCGCGAGGTGCACCTCGCCCATCCCGCCCGCGCCCAGCCGCGATTCCAGCCGGTACTGCCCCGCAAATCCCGGATGTTCCGCTTCCGGCTCCACGCCGGTTTCCCGCAGCGGCGACATCGTCCACCCCCGTGTCCTTCGCCGTGCCGAACCCCGCGTCCACAGGGCGCAGGGGTACGCGCGGAGCCTAGTCGATGGCGCGTACGAGACGTACGAGGCTTGCTAGCGTGCCCGGTGCACAGGCGCCTCCCGCCCGGGACGGCGCACCACCGCGCGCCCAGCGCGCGCACTCCACGGGGGAGTACACCATGAGCGACATCCAGGACCTCTCGGGCGCCGTGGCGGGCGACGCCGAGCCGCGCGCCGCAGCCGCCAAGTCCTACCCCTTGGTCCCCGGCTACCGCGTCAACGTCCGCCAGGGCCCCAGCACCACCACCCCGGTCGTCCGGCAGCTCCCGGCCGGCTCGTACGTCCAGATCCGCTGCCAGCGCCACGGCCAGCGCGTCTCCGGCCCGACGGGCGTCTCCGACATCTGGGACGCGATCGGGGGCGGCGGCTATGTCTCCGACAGCTATGTGCGGACCGGGAGCAGCGGATTCGTGGCGCCGCAGTGCACGTCCTGAGCGGGCGCCCCGCACTCCGTTCCGCCCGAGGGCCCGCGGTTCCGCGGGTCCCCGGGCGGGCGGCGATAATCGAGATATGAGCGACGAGCGGACGACCCCCGGCGGCCCGGAGCGCGGCCCCGGACCCGGCTCCGGCCCGGCCGACGGCGGGCCCGAGCCGGAGCCGATCCGCTTCTTCGGCACCTGCTGGCTCCACCACGACCGCGGCTACGCACTGCGCCGCATCGCCGTCGCCGCCGGCTCGCTGGTGGCCGCCCTGGCCGGTGCGGTCGTGCTGCGGTTCGCGTTCCAGGGCCTGGCGATCGGCGAGGTCGGCCCGCTGGTGACGGTGCTGGTCATCGCCGGTTTCGCGGTCTGCAGCGCGCTCGCGTTCCGGCGTACCTGGGACGGCTTCGTGCGCCGTCCCGACCCGTCCGCGGCGAGCGCCGGCGACCGTTCCGCACAGAGCCTCCTGCTGATCGGCTTCCTCGGCTCGCTGCTCGCCTACTTCTGCCGCAGCCTGATCGAGGCGCCCGGCGAAAAGCTGCACCGCGCCGAGTACGCCGCCGCCCGCTCCCGCCACGAACGCCGCCGCACGGCCCGCACGGGCAACCCGGCGGCGAAGCAGCCCAGGAACGGACCGAACGCGAAGTCCCCCAAGGGAAAGCGGAAATAACGGCCGGTGCCGCCCCGGAACGCGGCCGGTGCGCGGGACCCGTAGGGGCCATCCCGTAGGCGTACGGGGAGACGGCGGCGGGCCGGACCCCTCACCCGTAAGGGACGAGGGCGGCCCGACCCTCACACCCGTACGGGGCGGCCGCAGCCCGGACCCCGACCCGTACGGGTCCCGGCCCTCGCACAGAAAGGCGCACCCCATGGCGCACGAGCCGGAACCGCTGCCACAGCCGGAACAGCGACCGGAACCGCTTCCGCAGCCGCCGTCCCACGAGGCCCGGGCCCGGTCCTTCGACACCGTCGCCACGCAGTACGCCGCGGCCCGGCCCGGATATCCGCCGGCGCTCCACGATGCCGTCGAGGAGGCGGCGGGCCGCCCGCTGGCCGGCGCCCGGGTGCTGGACGTCGGCGCCGGAACGGGCCTGGCCACCGCGGCGCTCGCCGCCCGCGGCGCCCGGGTCACGGCCGTCGAACCGGGCGCCGCGATGGCCGCCGAACTGCACCGCGCCCACCCGGCCCTCCCGGTGGTCCGCGCCCGGGGCGAGGCGCTGCCGTTCCCGGACGGCGCGGGCTTCGACCTCGTCACCTACGCCCAGTCCTGGCACTGGACCGTCCCGGAACGCTCCGTCCCCGAGGCCCTACGGGTGCTGCGGCCCGGCGGCACTCTCGCCCTGTGGTGGAACGTCCCCGACCCCGACGTCCCCTGGCAAGCCGCCCAGGAAGCCCGCCTCGCCCGCCGCCTGCCCGGCTACCACCGCCACAACGCCGCCGTCACCGCCCCGGACGTCCTCGCCGCCCTCGCCCTCCCGGGCCCGCCGCTCCGCCCCCGGACCCGGCTGCTCCGCTGGACCCGCCGCATCCCGCTCGCCACCCACCTCGCGATGCTCGGCAGCCGCTCCCACTTCGCGGCGCTCGGCCCCGCCGCCGCGCCCGTCCTCGCGGACGAGGGCGCGGCGCTGCGGGAGGTCTTCCCCGACGGCACCGTCGAGGAGACGTACGCGCTCCACCTCACGGCCGTGCGGCGCGCGGCCGGCTGAGACCGGACAGCCCCTCCGGGGCACGGCAGGAGCCGGACGCCCACCGCGCCGCCCCGGGGCACGCGCCCGTTCCACCTTGGGGCACACGCCCGTTCCACCCTGGGACGCGCGCCCGTCCCACCCACGGGCACACACCGTTCCACCCCGGGACGCCCCCGTCCCCCGGCCGGAACGCTCAGTACTCCCAATCCGGCCGCCCGTCCCCGTACAGCCAGTCGTCGAACAGATCCGTCAGATCCACCTCCGTACGCTCCTGACAGAAGTCGATGAACTCCTCGGAATCCGCGTTCCCGTGCCGGTGCGCGGCCGGCCACTCCTTCAGGATCCGGAAGAACGCCCGCTCACCGACCGCGTTCCGCAGCTGCTGGAGCACCATCGCGCCGCGGTCGTAGACCGGCGTCCCCGTCACGTTCTCCGCCGACCCCGGATCCCCCGGCGGAAACTCCCACAACTCCTCGTACGAAACGCCGTCCGCCTCGTCCTCGTCGTCGTCCTCCAGCGCATACAGCGCATCGAACCGCTCCTGGGGCGTGCGCCCGCCCTCGTGCGCCTCCCACAGCCACTCCGCGTACTGCGCGAAACCCTCGTTCAGCCAGGCGTCCTCCCAGGTCCGCGGCGTGACCGAGTCCCCGAACCACTGATGCGCCGTCTCGTGCACCACCGTCGAGGTATCGGGGGCGCCCGCGTACACCGGCTTCGTCTGCGTCTCCAGCGCGTACCAGTCGATCCGCTCCGGTGTGTGGTCGACGATCGCCCCCGCCGACGCGAACGGATACGGCCCGAACAGCTTCCGCGACCAGGCCAGCACCTCCGGCAACCGGTCGAGCGCCTTCCGGCTGCCCGCCGCCTCCTTCGGGTCCACCGCGACGTACAGCGGCAATCCGTCCGCCGTCCGCGACTGGTGCACGTCGAACCGCCCGATCGTCGCCGTCGCCAGATACGTCGCCATCGGCTCCGCGGAGTGCCACACGAACGTCGTCCGGCCCTCGGAGGTGACGCTCGACCGCAGCTCCCCGCCCGCGACCGCGGTGTACCCGTGCGGCACCGTGATCCGGATGTCGTACGCCGCCTTGTCGGACGGATGGTTGTTCCCCGGGAACCACGTCATCGACCCGGCGGGCTCCCCCGAGACGAACGCCCCGTCCGCCGTCCGCACCCACCCCTCCGACGCCCCGTCCGCATCCGTCATCTCCTCCGGCACCCCGTCGTACGCCACGGTCGTCCGGAACGTGCTGCCCTTCCGCAGCCCCTCCGCCGGACGCACCGTCAGCTTGTGTCCCTTACGGGAGAACCCGGCCGGGGCCCCGTCGACCCTGACGGAGGTGACCCGCAGCCCCTGAAGATCGAGCCGGAACGCACCGAGGTCCCGCGTCGCCTTCGCGGTGATCCGCGCCGTCGCATCGAGCCGCTCCGCCGCCACGTCGTACGCCAGATCCAGCCCGTAATGCCGCACGTCGTACCCGCCGTTCCCGAGCGTGGGGAACAGCGGATCCCCGACCCCGCCCGCCCCCACCGCCCCCTTGACCGCCGGCCCCTGCGTACAGGACGACACCAGCAGAACGGCGGCGAGCGCGGCGCACGGACCACCGGCCACACGACGGAAACGAACGGACCGGCGCTTCACAGAACTCCAGACATAGAACCGAATGAGGCCGCCACCCCGGAACCGCAGCGATCGCCCCGCCCGGCCCGGAATGCGCACGAACCTTCGACCTTACGGATTTTTCGGATACGGGGTGGGCCAGCTCCGGCGAGCAGCGACGAGCAGGCCGGCCCGGGCCGGTACGGGCGGGCCCGGAGCATCCCCTACGGGCCCCGGCGCCCCCGCGGACGCCCCGTCACACCCCCTAGGGTCCGGCCCCCACCCGCCCCGCCGTCCGCGCACCGAAACGCCCCGGCCGTCCCCCACCCCTAGGTGCGAGGATGGCCGCGCAATCAGGCAACCCCAGGACGTGCCGCCACCGCCCGCCCGGCCCCCGGCCACGGGCCCCTACGGGAAACCGGCACCACACCCTGGCACCACCACCGGCGAGGTGAAGCGCAACATGGCTCAGAAGGTCGCCGTACTCGGCACCGGAAAAATCGGCGAAGCCCTGCTCAGCGGCATGATCCGCGGCGGCTGGGCGCCCGCCGACCTGCTGGTCACCGCCCGCCGCCCCGAGCGCGCCGCCCAACTCCGCGAGCGCTACGGCGTCGAAGCGGTCACCAACGCCGAGGCCGCCGCGGCCGCCGACACCCTGATCCTCACGGTCAAACCGCAGGACATGGGCACCCTCCTGACCGAACTGGCCCCGCACGTCCCCGCCGACCGCCTCGTCATCAGCGGCGCCGCGGGCGTCCCCACCGCCTACTTCGAGGAGCGGCTGGCCGAGGGCATCCCGGTCGTCCGGGTCATGACCAACACCCCCGCCCTCGTCGACGAGGCCATGTCCGTCATCTCTGCGGGCACCCACGCCACCGGCGACCACCTCCGCCGCGCCGAGGAGATCTTCGCGGGCGTGGGCAAGACCCTGCGCGTCCCCGAGTCCCAGCAGGACGCCGCAACCGCCCTCTCCGGCTCCGGACCTGCCTATTTCTACTTCCTCGTCGAGGCCATGACCGACGCCGGCATCCTCCTCGGACTGCCCCGCGACAAGGCCCACGACCTCATCGTCCAGGCCGCGATCGGCGCCGCCGTCATGCTCCGCGACAGCGGCGAACACCCCGTCAAACTCCGCGAGAACGTCACCTCGCCGGCCGGCACCACCATCAACGCCATCCGCGAACTGGAGAACCACGGCGTCCGCGCCGCCCTCCTCGCCGCCCTCGAAGCCGCCCGCGACCGCAGCCGCGAACTCGCCTCGGGCAACGGCTGACCCACACCGCCGCGCCGCGTCCCCTACGGGCCGGAATCGCCCCGTAGGGGACACACCGCCAGGCTCCCCGCCCCTGGGCGAACCCCTGCCCGTAGGGGACAGTCCCTACGGGCAGGAGCCGCACCACCGGACCCACCGGAACACGCGAGCCCGTGGGCCCCGTCCCCTACGGGCAGCGGACAGCCGGAATCCCGTAGGGGAAGCGGCCCGCAGGGGACAGCCGGTCCGCCCTCACGCCGGCGGCAGCAATCCCACCGCCCGGTACGCCGCATCGACCCGCGGCCGCGCCACCGCTCGCGCCCGCTCGGCCCCGTCCCGCAGCACACCGTCGACGTAACCGGGGTCCGCGGCCAGCTCCGCATGCCGCTCCCGCACCGGCCGCAACATCTCCACCACCGCCTCCGCCACGTCCTTCTTCAACGCCCCGTACGAGCCGTACGCCCCGGCCAGCTCCCCGGGCTCCCCTCCCGTGCACGCCGCCAGGATCTCCAGCAAATTCGCCACCCCTGGCCGCTCCGCCGGGTCGTACACGACCTCCGGATGCGCATCGGTCACCGCTCGCGCAACCTTCTTGCGCACCGTTTCCGCCTCGTCCAGCAGATAGACGATCCCCGCCGTCCGCGCATGCGACTTCCCCATCTTCGCCGTGGGCTCCTGGAGGTCCTTCACCCGCGCCGCCACCGGCGGCCGCGTCGCCCGGGGCACCACGAACACCGGCCCGTACCGCTGGTTGAACCGCACCGCCAGATCCCGCGTCAGCTCCACGTGCTGCGCCTGGTCCTCACCCACCGGAACCTCATCCGTCCCGTACGCCAGGATGTCCGCCGCCATCAACGCCGGATACGTCAGCAACGACAGCCGCACCTCCGCACCGCCCTGCGCCTTCTTCTCCTTGTACTGGATCATCCGCCGCATCTCCCCGTCGGAGGCGGTGCACTCCATCAGGTACGAAAGCCGCGCGTGCTCATCCACGTGGCTCTGCACGAACACCGTGCACCGCTCCGGATCCAACCCCATGGCCAGCAACAACGTCGCCGCCTGCCGGGTCAGCCGCCGCACCCGCGCCGGATCGTGCGCCACGGTCAGCGCATGCAGGTCCACCACGCAGAACAGCGCGTCCGCCCGGTGCTGGTCCACCTCGGCCCACCGCCGCAGCGCCCCCAGATAGTTCCCCAGCGTCAGATGCCCCGTCGGCTTCACACCACTGAAGATCCGCGTCCTCGCCATGTCGTCTCTCCTGTCGTCCGGTACGCGGACGCCGTGCGGCGCCCGTGCGGACCACCGGGCCCGACGGCCGGCTGCGGGAGGGAGAAACGCGAACGGCCGCCGAGGCGGCGGCCGTGGTCGTGCATGCGCTGTGGTCGGCCGCCGTCAGGCGAGCCACCACTGCTGTACGTGCGCATGCGAGGTCATGGCGGCCAAGCTACCCCGCAAATCCGGGGCCTGTCCCAGGTTTGAAGCAGTCAAGGGCCTCGTGTACTCTTCCCCGAGTTGCCACACAGCTGTAACGGTTCTGTGGCAGCCATCCGCCGCATCGCGGCACACCACTACCGCACGACTCCTCACCGGAACGAATTTCGGCATGCCCGAAATTCACACCGCGACGTGATTATGCGTCACCGAGGAATTCCGCTAAAGTAGTGACCACGCCAAGGCGCCGCAAACGAAAGTAAGCAGCCCGAGGCAAACCCCTCCGACGGGTAATCGGAAATGAATTCGGACCGGAAACGGCGCGAATCGGATCTGATAGAGTCGGAAAGGTCGGAAAGCGAAAGCCGGACGGCAAACCCCGCTCCAACAGGGGGCCGGAAACGCCCAGCGGATCTGGTAAGGTTGGAACCGCGGAAAAGCCGAAAGGCCGGACCGCACCGGCGAAAATCAGAACCGAAAGGATCTGATAGAGTCGGAAACGCAAGATCGAAGGGAAGCGCCCGGAGAGCCTGGTGAAACAGGCACAAAGGAAGCGTCCGTTCCTTGAGAACTCAACAGCGTGCCAAAAGTCAACGCCAGATA